>VHDH01000001.1 GCA_016871445.1 Verrucomicrobiota bacterium
GCGTATGAACGAGGGGTCTATGCCGATGCGAAGCAGTGGCCGATGGCCTACGAGATCGCCAATACCTTGAACCGCAGAAGTGTCAGGTGATAGGTAGGTTTTAAGTCAGCCGATGTAGGGATGGAGAAGGTGCTGCCGCGCGTGTTGATAGCAAGGCGGGAGCTAACTTCACACGCGCGGACTAATTATATCGTATCGATCAAGGGTGCATTCGCGGTTGATGCGGATTTTACCTCCCGCTAGGCTATGCGCCGTCATGCCCAAACCACTGCAAATTCTCGTTTGGATCGCGATTTCCGCCCTGGGCGCAGGCGCTGTCGCCTTCTCCGCGCTTCATAAAGGGGAGACCATCAACGCGCTCTGGCTGGTGGTGGCCGGTTTGTGTTCATTTGCCGTAGCGTACCGTTTTTATAGCAAGTGGCTGTTGACCAAGGTGCTGGTGCTTGACTCACAGCGCGCACCACCCGCAGTGACGCATCAGGATGGCAAAGATTTCGTGCCGACAAACAAGTGGGTTGTCTTTGGGCATCACTTTGCTGCCATTGCGGGGCCTGGGCCCCTCGTCGGGCCGGTGCTCGCGGCCCAATTTGGTTATTTGCCTGGCATGCTTTGGATTTTGATCGGCGCCACGCTCGGGGGTGGTGTGCATGACGCGATTGTGATGTTTGCCTCCATCCGCCGCGGCGGCAAATCGGTCGGCCAGATGCTGCGCGAAGAGGTGAATCCTTTTGTTGGGATCGTCGCGATGATCTCCATCCTCGCCATCATGACCATCCTGCTTGCTGTGCTTGGTCTGGTGGTCGTCAAAGCGATGGCCGAAAGCCCGTGGAGTCTCTTCACGATCGCGATGACCATTCCGCTGGCGCTCATCATGGGCGTTGCGCATACGAAAATGGGCGTCAGCGTGCGCAACGTGACCATCTTTGGCGTCATTGGTCTGTTGGCCAGCGTCTGGGCTGGCAGCAAGCTCGGCGAATGGGGCCTGCAGCGCTATTTTGACCGGAGTGGCGAGTGGCAGGTTTGGGCGATCATGATCTATGGTTTCGCGGCCTCCGTGTTGCCGGTGTGGATGCTCCTCGCGCCACGGGATTACTTAAGCACCTTCATGAAGATCGGCACGGTGGTCGTCTTAGCTTTCGCGGTTATTTGGGTGGCTCCGG
Source organism: Verrucomicrobiota bacterium (assembly GCA_016871445.1). GTDB lineage: Bacteria > Verrucomicrobiota > Verrucomicrobiia > Limisphaerales > SXTU01 > SXTU01. The sequence continues at coordinate 1,161 of VHDH01000001.1, forward strand.
AACTGCATATGCCAAAGGTTACAAAGTTCATCGACGGCACTGGCCTCGTCTTCGCGGGCACCTTATTCCCGTTCGTTTTTATCACCATCGCTTGCGGGGCAATCTCCGGCTTTCATGCGCTCATTTCGTCAGGCACCACGCCAAAGCTGCTCGCAAACGAATCGAATATCCGAAGCGTTGCTTACGGCGCGATGGTCACCGAGATGCTCGTCGCGCTGATGGCGTTGGTCGCCGCCTGCGCGTTGCAACCCGGCGAATATTTCGCCATCAACGCCGGCCTTAACAAGGTCATGCCCCCGGAGCAAGTCGTCGCAACTATCTCCACCGCAGGATTCCCTGTCACTGTCGAGGGCATGAACAAGCTGGCCGCCGACATAGGCGAAAAAAACATGTTTGGTCGTGCGGGTGGAGCGCCGACTTTTGCCGTTGGTATGGCGCAGATGTTTGCCCGCGCATTCGGAGAGCGCTGGATGAGCTTTTGGTATCACTTTGCCATTATGTTTGAGGCGCTTTTCATTCTGACGACCATTGATGCTGGCACGCGCGTCGGACGATTCATTCTCCAAGATTTCCTCGGCGGCATTTGGAAGCCACTCGGCAACACGCGCAGCCTGCCCGCCAACGTTTTTGCCAGTGCGGTGCTCGTTGGCGCTTGGGGCTGGTTCCTATACCAGGGCGTCGTCGACCCGCTCGGGGGCATCAACACGCTCTGGCCCATTTTCGGCATCGCAAATCAATTACTAGCTGTGATCGCCTTCTGCCTCGGCACGACCATTCTCATCAAAATGGGCAAATCACGCTTCCTGGCTGTCACCGCTGTGCCGCTAGCGTTTTTAATCACCGCCACCTTTAGCGCGGGCTGGATCAAGATTTTTGATGCGAACCCCAAAATGGGCTTCCTCGCTGCCGCCAAGGATTTTTCAGCAAAAATCGCTGCCGGGGGTACCGAGAAGCAGATTGCCGAATGGACCGCCCAAAAGTTTAACTTTATGGTCGATGTGTATGTGACCGGCTTCTTCCTTTGCGCCGTTGCCATCATCTTCATTGGTTGTCTCATGGAGTGGATCAAGCTCCTCAGCGGCGCGAAAAAAGCCGTCTTAGCCGAGGAACCGTACGTGGCGCTGGCAGAGGGGATTTGAAGTGGCGCTGGGAGGACGATTGACCGTTCGTCGGCTCGCCGTGGAACTCCGTCACCGACCTTCATGCTCGATGTTTAGCTCGGTGGCTTCGTGATGCACGGCTGCGGAGGCGGAGAAGCAATTCATCTGCGCTGCTTAAAACGATTCGTCGGGCCGATTTCCTGATGGAAAAAACAATCGGCTCCAAGTAACGCCCGATTGGGGCATGTGGTTTGCAAGCGCGGATGCTCCTCACCAGGCCCCATCTCACAATCTAACAGAAAAGAAATTATTCTTTAGACTTTACGTTTTTTGCCGAAACGTCGGGGGCCGTTTCTTTCAGCCAAACAAATCGGAGAGGTCAGAGAGGGAGTCTGAAATGCCACCCCCATCGGAGTCAGCCGCAAAATCAGCCGTTCCATCAAAATCGGTGTCAACCACACACGTATCTAATCCACCATCCTGATTTGTGTCGGCGCCAACGAAATCAACTTTTCCATCAAAATTATTATCAGCCGCAACGAGGTCAATTGAACCGTCACCATCTGAGTCTGCCCCCGCAAGATCGATGCGCCCATCATGGTTTGTGTCTATTCCTACGACGTCGATTGTTCCGTTGTGATCGAGGTCTTGGCCAACAGCGTCAATCTGCCCATCTCCATTGGTGTCCAGTCCTACTACATCTGCCACACCGTCATGATCGGTATCGATCGCCACACCATCAACAATACCGTCACCATCCATATCAAGGAGAACCGCGTCGTATGTCTCGCCGTCTTCAAAACTATAGTAGTATTGACTGGGTTGGCCGGCGCGGGCTGTTTGCGTGAAATGCGTTGCTAGGAAACCAAGGATTGCTCCCCCTACAAAGCTGGCTAACGGCACCCACTTGTCTCCACCTCCGCGCGCCACTTGAGCCTGTGCGCTCAAGGATCGGTTGGAGCGCATCTGATCTAGTTGATCAGAGGAATAAGGCCCTAAGGTTTGGCCATTTTGGTAAACATAAAAATCAGGCGCTGTTGGATCGATGGTAGGGGTAACTGAGGCTTGCTGTTGTCGGAATTGGCTAAGCGGACGCCATTGGCTTTCTCCTTCAGGAACCACTAATGTCTCCGGATTGATAAGGCGCGTATTGACCATATCCACAAGCTGCTTGGCAGTCACAGGACCTAGAGCTTGGTTCTGCTCACCAACATAATAATACCTTTTCATAATCAGCCTCTCTATTGAACTGAGCCGTTAGAAAAATGCTTTTACGGAAGCTGCGCCATTAATTTTTTAAATTGAATCATGCCAAACATCCTGCTCGCATTTGTTATCGTCAACCGTTTTTTGGGGGCGGTCATGGAAAAGTGCCCCACGCCAGAACTAAACTCACTATCTTTCAGGCAGTAAAGTTTTTGGAGATTAAATTGCTTTTGGTAATGAATTGCCGCTCCAAAAAGCGGGAGACCACACCGCTTCAAAACGCCGTTCAATCACTCGCGGATCGAAATCCCAAGATTATTTCCGTTTGCCCGCTCGCTGGGTCTGAAGTTTGACTCGGTCAGCCCTTTAGCCGTGCTGCCATTACCAACAGGGCGATTTAGCAGTTGGCACTTGTCCTTGTCCTCGGCATTCGGATTCCACCAAGCGATAGTGGTGGATCCGCCACCGTCCATGTTGATGCCACGATGCGCACCGAAATGCTTCAGCCAAGCGCCCAATTCTTCGGTGGTCGCGCCGGCGCTGGCCGGTTGACGGCCATCAATTATGACCATGACCACGTATCGATGATCCTCAGATAAGCCTAGGCCGGTTCGCGGATGCAGATCCTTACCGCCAAGCAGAGGTTTTCCGTCGGCGAGGCACAAGGCAAATCCACTGACTGCTAGATCAATGTCTGAGGTGTCAGTTTGGTGATTCGTGACCCCAATACGAAACTGGCCCGATTTGGTGCGTAACAATGACGGACTGCCTGATCCTCGCGACACGATTATGCCTTGAGAAATTGCAAGGCCGCTCAGATCGGTGGGCGTTTCCTGATCGTATGGGGCGGGCCAAGGCGAGAACGCATCCGCATTGATCGCAACAATCATAGGAATGCCGTTGGCGCGCGCGGTGCGAAGAAAATTTCGCGACGTTTGCCGATTGGTTTCGGTTTTGCCCTCAACCCACTCGCTGCGACGACCTGTGGTATGGAATGTCAGCCCTTCGGTTTGTGTGTCGACTCGCAGCCCATAGAGCACCACTTTTCGCGGCGAATTAACTTCGACGCGAGCGAATTGGATCCCTGCACTTAAACGTTTCCCGCGTGACCAATCGTAAAGCTCATTTTGGGCGCTGGCCCATGGATTAAGCGATAGCAGTAATACCCAAGCGATGGCCGTTGCGAAAGATGCGGTGTGAGTGCTGGACTGCGGTATTCTCTTTTTCAAAGGTGTCGTAAGGCTCACGAGCTAAATACGCTGCATTTAAACCGAGGGTTTTAAAGAACTTTTGCAACGCTTGCCGACGAGTCACATGAACCGACCGAAATTACCACAGATCCAAAAAACTACGGCCGCAACAGAGTGACATTCAGAAGTTACCCCCAGGCTATCAAGCGGTTTAGCTAGGCCTGAAGCAGCGGCGGGAGCGGGCAGTCTAGCGAATCACCTATGGCCCGGAGCAACTCTGCCTCGCGGTCATGGATGAACCCATCGTGTGCCACGGCATGCGCGCAAGCCTCGATCACAACTTTCTTCACCCGCGGTGCAGCGGCAGCCAGGCGATCCAGCGCAGCATCCACCTGCGCAAGGTTGCACTCTGACAATGGCAGCAATCGCAGCCCTGCGGCAGCGGTGCCAAGCTGCATCGCCCCCGCTTGGAAAGCGGCTGCTTGAGCTGTCCTGTCTTTGGCTCCGAGATGAGCAAGGCAGGAAAGCAAGACGGCCCCGTCCTGCAGTAGCGCTGCCGCTGGGTAGTGTTGCGTTGCGCGGGCTGGAGCTGGCAGGAACTGCGGGTCGAGGTGGCGGCGCAGGTTTTTTTGGAGTGCAAACTCGAAAAGGTCCACAGAATTGTCCGCCTCGATCAAGGCGTCCACGTCGCGGCGGAATTGGGTGTATTGCGCCGGCGAAAGCCGGCGCAGCGCGGCCGTGGCTAGGCTTGCCAAAGGCAATCGGGAACCTGTTGGTAGCGCGGCTATTTTCGGCCCCAACCGGTTCAGCTCTCGCAAGCATGCCGGTTGGCCAGTTTGTTGGAGCCGCGCGAACTGTGCGGCACGGATGGCGGGCTCGGCATCCAGCAGCAGCCCATAAACAAGCGCAGACGCACCGAGTGGTTCGTGTGTCGCGGCCACCAAGGGCGCGGGCAAGGCGGCGAGCAGGCCAGCGGCATGGTTGATTTGCGCCGGGGCGAGGCTTCCAACTTGTCGGGTGACCTTCGCGGCGCGGGGTAAGGGTGGTGGGCCACCCCCGGTGAATCCTGAAGCGGCCGCCGGCACACGGGAGCGGCTTGGCTCATCGGCAAGGAGCTGCGCGAGCTCTGGATTGAAATGAGGATCGAGCAGTTTGATGCGTTCCTCCAGCGGCGGGTGTGTGGCAAAGAGGCTATTTAGTGCGCTGGCGAAAAACATATGGGCCATGGCGGAGGCGCGCGGGTTGGCGATGTTCGAGCCGGTGGGATAGCCGGCAATTTTCTTAAGTGCGTTCGCGATTCCCTCGGGATTGCGCGTGAACTGCACCGCCGAGGCATCCGCCAGGTGCTCGCGTTGCCGAGAGATGGCCGCTTGAATGGCGCGGGCGAAGAACTGCCCGACCCAACCAATCAGCAGCAGCCCGAGGCCAAAGAGAAACAACGCGGCGGTAATCTGTCCGCTGTCTTTGCTGCGTGAACGCCCGCTGCGGCCTGCGATCTCAAACAGGATGCGGCCGATGAGAGCTAATCCCATTATCCCATAAAGCCAGCCGGTGAGGTTGAGATTCCGCCGCATGTCGTTGTTAAGAATGTGGCTAAACTCGTGGGCCACGACGCCTTGCAACTCGTCGCGGTCTAATTGATCCAAGCACCCGCGCGAGACAGCCACGGCGAAGTCCCCCGTGTTGTGCCCGGCGGCGAAGGCATTAATGCCCAGCTCATCCTCCAGCACAAACAACGCGGGCATGGGCACGCCGGAGGCAATGGCCATTTCCTCCACCACATTTAGGAAGCGGCGCTCGGCGGGGTCACGCGAGCCCGGTTCCACGGGCCGGCCGCCGCACATCTCCGCCACCGCCCGGCCGCCGGCTGAGAGGCTCGCTTTGCCCACGCCCACGCCAGCGAACACCACCAATAAGGTAATCCCACAGGAAACGGGAAAAGTGCTGAGGGTAAACCATTGCGCTCCCCCGCTCGTAAGCAAAGAGAACAGTGCATGGACTGCCAAAATGATCGCCGCAATGGCAAACCCGTAAAGGACCAGTAATCGGCCGGTGCTTCGACGCGCGGCTTCTTGGCGGGCGAAGAAGTCCATGCTGCTTCCCGCGACGCGCGGTGGTTAGAACGACACCTTGACGTTCTGGCGCTCGGCGGCGTTCTCTACTTTCCACAGCTCGGCAGCTGTGAAGTTGAACGTGTTGGCGATCAGGTTCGAGGGAAACACCTCACGCTTGATATTGTATTCCGTCGCCGCGTCGTTGAAAGCCTGCCTTGCAAAGGCAATGCGGTTCTCCGTAGACGTGAGCTCCTCCTGGAGCGCAATCATGTTCGTGTTGGCTTTAAGGTCGGGATACGCCTCGGCCACGGCAAGCAAGCGGCTGAGTCCCGCAGTAAGTTGTCCCTCGGCCTGGAGCAGTTGTCTCATCGAGTCGGCATCGGCGGGATTCGCCGCGGCACGCCCGGCGGCGGACACGGCGGAGTTGCGTGCGGCGATGACGGCCTCGAGTGTGCCGCTTTCGTGCTTCATGTAGCCCTTGCACGTCTCGACCAGATTCGGGATGAGGTCGTAGCGGCGCTTGAGCTGGACATCAATCTGGGCGAACGCGTTCTTGAAGCGGTTACGCAGCGTGACTAGGCCGTTGTAAACGCCCACGACGAAGATGCCAAGCAGCAGCGCTCCACCCACGAGCACGGCGAGAATGATGATTGTAGGGGTCAAAATATTGCCTTTCGCACTTAATTGGTTTCTTGCCTATGAAATGGACGCTAATGACCGTATTAAATCGGAACAACTACAAAAACACGGTTGTTTTCCAGCTTGGCGGCGACTTGCAGAAAGCCACTGAGAGCTAATTTCCCCGAAGACTAAAGCCCCTGGTGTCCGGTTTGCGCTTTGCACAGCGGACCGCGCAGGGTTTATTGGCTGAGTCTGTGCGGACCATTTATTTCGATCACAACGCTACCACGCCGCTCGACCCGCAAGTCCGCGCGGTGATGCTGCCGTTCCTGGACGAAGTTTGGGGCAACCCATCCAGTGTCCACCACATTGGTCGGCGCGCCCGGGCCTTGCTGGATGACGCGCGTGATGGTTGCGCTGCTGTGCTGGGCTGCAAAGGTAGCGAGATCGTTTTTACCAGTGGTGGCACGGAGAGCAACAACCTCGCCGTATTTGGCACCGCGCGCTTGCTGCGTGATAAGGGCCGGCACCTCATCACCTCGAGCGTGGAGCATCATGCGGTGTCCCATTGCTTTGATTATCTTGAACGCAAGGAAGGTTTTTCTGTTACGCGCCTGCCGGTGGACGCCACCGGCCGAGTGCGCGTAGACGATTTGCGTCGCGCGCTCCGGCCCGATACGACGCTCGTCAGTGTCATGGCTGCGAATAATGAAACCGGCACGGTGCAGCCCGTTGCTGAACTCGGCGCGCTCTGCCGGGAGCGGAGAATACTGTTCCACACTGACGCCGTGCAGTGGTTCGGCAAAGAGCCGTTCGCGAACATTCATCAGTTTAACGCTGACCTCGTTTCGATTTGCGCGCACAAGTTTCACGGTCCGAAGGGCGTGGGTGCGCTTTATCTCCGCTCGCCGTTGCACCCTGACCCGGTGCAGTTCGGTGGCGCGCACGAGCATGAGCGGCGCGCGGGCACAGAGAACCTGCCGGCTATCATCGGCTTCACTGAGGCGCTGAAGCGCTTCGTGCGCGTGCCAGTATTCCCCCGGAACATCCTTGCCCCACTAACCACGCGGTTGCTGGCGACGGTGGACGCTTGCGAAGGCGCACATTTTCGCGGTTCTCGCGAACATCGGTTAGCGAACACCGTTTCTTTTACGGTAGAGGGTGCCGACAGCATCGCACTTATGGCAGCGCTTGATATTGAAGGTGTGTGCGCGTCGAGCGGGTCAGCGTGCACGGCCGGTTCGCTGGAACCGTCGCATGTCATGCTGGCGTTAGGCGCATCGGTTGCTGAAGCCAACGCGCTTGTGCGTCTCTCGCTGGGGCGGGACAACACCGCCGCTGAAGTGGAAATCCTCTGCACACTGTTACCGCGCTTGTTGCGTCAGGTGCGTGGTAAATAACGTCAGCGTCGCTCGTCTTAAGGGCGGATCCCAATCAATGTTGGGGTTTCTCATCATGAAGAAGTAATTATCCGTGCTGGCGGGACTCCAGCTTACGAGCGCAAATACAAGGTTTAATCCAGAGCGAACTTGTGTCATCCACAGTTTTTTTGCTTAGCTGCTCGCGCGCGTGACTCAATCAAAAGCCAAGCTGGTTCCCTACGTCATCGCGGCGGGGGTTGTTGCACTGGTGGGGTTCCTGCAATCTCTACGGCATTGGTCCGAGCGCGGTCGTATCCTCGAGGAGCTCGAGTGGAAAACTTACGATTGGCGGGCCAGAGGCGCGCTTCAGCACAACCCACCCTGCGCCACCAACTTGGGCTTCGTCCGCATTGATGACCAAGACATAAGTAATATTGCCGAGGGCTTCGGCGGCGAATTAGATTACCAATACGGCCTTTATTGGCCGCGCGCGGTCTACGGTCGATTAGTAACGGAACTCAAGGCGCAGGGGGCGAAGTTGGTGGCGTTCGACGTGCTTTTCGCCGAGCCACGCGTGGATCATCCGATGATCCAGCGGGCGACTAACGAGCCGCCGATCTCATCGGATGAATTTTTCGCCGACGCGGTGCGCGCGGCTGGTAACGTTGCGCTAGCCACTAGCGAGGGGTTGTCACCGCATTCCATGTTCCGCGACGCCCAGCCCGCCTTGGGTGACATTTCCACACTGAAAGACTCTGACGGCGTGCTCCGACGCGCCACGGCGTTTCACGTGCTGCGCTTTTGGAACCGCCACATTGACCGATACGCGCGGTTGTATGGGTTTGACCCCGCAAAGGCGATCAGTGAGGGCGTGGATTTGCCGCTCGAAGGCACCACAAATACGTTGCGCGTTAAGATTCCCATACGCGCGGATGGCAAGTTCGACGTGATGGCCTTGCAGGAGCAGTTTGAAGAGAAGAAACCCTTGGGGGCGATGTGGACCTTGCCCTACCGGGATGTCCGGGTTTGGCACATGGGTATCCTGATGGCGGCGGCGCAACTAGGCCTCGACTTGGAGCAAGCCAAGGTGGATTTGACAGCTGGCCGGATTGCTTTGCCCGGCACTAACGGTGTTTCCCGCACGTTGCCGGTGGACGGCAGCGGACGATTCTATGTGGATTGGAGTATCACAGACACAAATGCCCAACTGACCACGGATAACATCAGCTTCCAGTTGAGAAGCGACAAATACCGGCGCGAAGGCGTTACAAACAAGCTTTCCTCTCTCTTTCGGGACCGAGTGCTAATTGTCGGCTCCACTGCCACCGGCAACGACCTGACCGACCGCGGCGGTACGCCCATCCAGAACGACACCTTTCTGGTCGGCAAGCACTGGAACGTGGCCAACTCCGTCATCATGGGCCGCTTCATCGCGCGCAGCCCGCTATGGTTGGAGCTGCTTATCGTGGCCATTCTCGGTTTTGCCGCCACCGGGTTAACCCTCTGGTTACAAGCGCCGCGGCCTACGCCTGCCGTTCTGCTGCTGGCGGCGGCCTACATCTGGCTTGCACACCACTTGTATGTGGAGCATCGCCAATGGTTGCCCATTTTTTTGCCCGTGGTGGGCGCGCTCCTTCTCACGCATGTCGCGCTGGTGACGTATCAGAGCATTTTCGAGCAGCGCGAAAAGCGCCGCGTAAAAGGCGTCTTTGCCAAGCTCGTCTCGCCCAACGTGGTCAACCAGCTCCTCCAGCGCGAAGAGATCCATCTTGGCGGCAAGCGCGAGCGCATTACGGTCTTCTTTGCCGACGTGCGCGGCTTTACCACGCTTACTGATACCAACCAGGCCCGGGCCGACAAGTACGTTCACGCCCATCAGCTCACTGGTGCGGCCGCCGAGGCACATTACGACCAGATCGCGGCCGAAACGCTGGAGACGGTGAACCTCTACCTCGCGGCCATCGCCGACCAGATCAAGAAACACAACGGAACGCTGGATAAATATATCGGCGACTGCGTGATGGCCTTCTGGGGCGCGCCTACACTTGACGAGCGGCACGCGATCAACTGCGTGCGCGCCGCAGTGGATGCACAGATCGCCATGCACCAGATCAACGCCCGCCGGAAAGTGAATAACGACCGCCTCGAGGTCGAGAACGCGCGACGCGCCACTACTGGCGAAGAGCCCCTGCCGCTCTTACCGCTGCTCGCGCTGGGTACCGGCATCAACACCGGCACCGCTATTGTCGGCATGATGGGTTCTGAAGCCCACATCATTAACTACACCATTTTCGGCCGCGATGTGAACCTCGCCAGCCGCCTTGAGGGCGTTTCCGGCCACAGCCGCATCATCATTGGCGAGGCCACACTCCGCGATTTGGAGCGCCTAGAACCGGAGTTGGCCCGCGTGTGCGTCGAACTTGACCCGGTGAAAGTTAAGGGCATCGCCAGTGAGGTTCGTATCTGGGAGGTGCCCTGGAAACAATTTCTCCCGCCCGAGGAACCCGCGCCTGCTGCCGCGGCTCCGACTCCCGCCGCCGCGCATTGAAGGCCGCACTTTGGAATTGAACGGCCCGTGTCGCTTGCTAGCCTGACGACGCATTTCCAAACCGCACGCAACCGTTCTTACCATGAGCAACACCGCAAATCTTTATCCCAAGCTCCACAACGCCATGTGGCCAGGCCTCGTCGGCAAGGGCAGCCCGGGCGCCGAGCCATTCATTGATCTCGATACCATGCTCGACCTCACCGCTAAAGCCGAGGTCAACGGCCAGAAATTCGACGGCGTGGATCTCTTCCTTTACGACCCGCACACGAACATTGATATCAGCGACGACGGCATCAAGGCGCTCGCCGATAAGATCGCCGGCAAGGGCTTCGTCGTCGGCTCCGTGGTCGCGCCCGTGTGGTTCGACGGCAATGCGATGGGCGACGAAGCCAAGCGTGCCGGTTGGGTCACGGCGGTCAAGAAGGCCTGCCGCATCGGCCAGAAGTTGCGCCAACTCGGCATCCGGCCCTACGGCATCGTGCGCATCGACTCCGCTGCCGGCGTGGCGGACTGGGATAAGGATCCCGTCGGCAATACCAAGCTTATCGCGCAGACCTTCCGTGAAGGCGCAGCGGTCGCCGCCGACCACGGTGAGCGGCTCGCGGCCGAAGGTGAAATTTGCTGGGGCGGCATGCACTCGTGGCGCAATATGGTTAATCTCCTCGAGGAAACCGACCGACCCGGCCTCGTCGGATTCCAAGCGGACATGGCACACACGCTCCTTTACACCTTGGGCTATAACGCCGAAAAACATGCCATTCTCCCCGCCGGCTACGACTGGAAGAACAAGAACACACTCCTCTCCGCGCTCAAGCAGCTCACCAAGGCGCTGCGGCCGTGGACGATTGATTTCCACGTCGCACAAAACGACGCGACGGTGAAAGGCTCCGGCGGCCACGACAAGACCGGCAAGCACTGCCAAGTGGATGATCCTAACGGCAAGCTCGACATCCCCGTGCACGCCGGTTACTGGCTGCGCGATGAGCAACGCAATTTGACCAAGGCCTGCATGCACATTTGTTGGGACGGCTGCATGTTCCCCAACGAGGTTTTGATGAAGCAGGACACTTGGAACAAAATTCTTGGTGCGATGATCGCCGTGCGCGAGAGGCATGGCTGGAGCACGCTTTAAGCCGGCTCACATTAAGTTTACCACTGGGTAAATCCACCGTTGCCTTGGCCCCGGGCTCTCCCCATCTTGACCGTGGTTATGGACGTTCTCCATCTCGACTCCGTGCCCGCCTTCACCACTAAGGACGGTTCCGAAATCCGCGAGTTGCTGGCGTATCGCAACTCTGCCATCCGCAACCAGTCGCTGGCCGAGGCGCGGGTGCCGGTAGGCGGCTGCACGATGGAGCATTATCACGCGAGGACGGAGGAAATTTATTACATCACCCATGGTACGGGCCGAATGCGCATCGAGGCTGAGGAGCGCGACGTGCGCGCGGGCGACGCCGTGGCCATTCCGCCCGGCCAGAAACACAAGCTTTGGAACACCGGATCTGAGGTGCTGCGCTTACTATGCTGCTGCGCTCCGTGCTACGAACATCAGGATACTTTTATCACCGAATGAAACCCTCTCGCGTCCGCCTCTTCATCAAGCCTTATTGCCCGTGGTGCTCCAAAGCCGAGGATTGGCTCGATGCGCGAGGCGTTGAATATGAAGTGCTCAACGTCATGGCTGACGATAAGGCTTACAACGAGATGGAACGCCTCTCCGGCCAGACCCTCGCCCCGACCATCGAGGTGGACGGCCAGGTGCTCGGAGACTTCGGACCGCCGGAAATCGAGAAATGGTGGAAGAAGAATGGTTGGGAGTGATTTTTAGATGGAGACCCTCGCTGCCCCACCTCCCACCCGTCCGCGCCTGCCGGAATGGCTCCGCCTCTCGTTGCCCACGAGCAGCGCGTTCACGAGGACTCGGGAGCTGCTCAATGACCTCAAGCTGCACACGGTCTGCGAGAGCGCGAAGTGTCCGAACCATTGGGAATGCTGGAGCAAGGGCACGGCCACCTTCATGATCGCTGGTGACCGCTGCACCCGCGCGTGCGGCTTCTGCGCCGTCTCGACTGCCAAGCCGCTCGCGCTCGAGGCCGACGAGCCGCAGCGCGTGGCTGAGGCAACGCGGCGCATGGGCCTCAAACACGTCGTCATCACTGCCGTGGCGCGCGACGACCTCGCGGACGGCGGTGCGGAACATTTCCGGCAGACCATCGAGGCCACGCGCGCGGCAAATCCCGGCCTCATCATCGAGGTGCTGGTGCCGGATTTTCTGGATCAAGACGAATGCATCGCGACCGTGCTCGCCGCGAATCCGGAGATTTACAACCACAACCTCGAAACCGTGCGCCGCCTCACCCCCGCGGTGCGGCATCGGGCAACTTACGACCGCTCGCTCTCTGTGCTGGCGAAGGTGAAGGCGCGGCGTCCCGATATATTTACAAAGTCCGGCGTGATGCTCGGTCTGGGTGAGACGGAGGCGGAGGTGCTCGTAGCGATGGAAGACTTGCGCCGCGCGGGTTGCGATATTCTCACGCTCGGCCAATACCTTCAGCCCACGCTGAAACATCTACCGGTCGTGGAGTTCATCCACCCGGACCAGTTTGCGGAGCTGGGCGCGCGCGCGGAGGCGATGGGCTTTGTCCACGTCGCCAGCGGGCCCATGGTGCGGAGCAGCTACCACGCAGAGGAGTTCACACCGACTACGGGATAAGCCCTTTTCTACGCTAGTGTCAGCCAAAGAGCCGCGTGAGCGGGCTGCCGCTCTCGACGATGGGAATCGGGCGGCCCTCGCGATTGTGCAGCATCAGCTCGGGATCAATGCCAAGGGACCAATACAACGTCTTGGCGAGATCTTCGGGGCTGACCGGATGCTCGGTCACGTAGGCCGCGTGGGAATCGCTGGTGCCGTAAACTGCGCCACCGCGAATGCCACCGCCGGCGAGCAAGCAGGGAAAGCAAGTGCTCCAATGATCACGACCCCAGCCCGCGTTGGCTTTGGGCGTGCGGCCCATCTCGCCAACGGCCACGACGAGGGTCTCAGCCAACAACCCGCGTGAATCCAGATCGGCGATCAAGGCTGAGGCGGCCTGATCAAAGGTGGGCAACAAGTGTTTCTGAACATCCTCGTTATTGCGGTGCGAGTCCCAACTGTAACCGTCCACACAGTCGTAATGCACCGTGACGAAACGCACGCCGCTCTCCACCAGCCGCCGGGCGAGCAAGCACGACTGGCCAAAGAGATGGCGACCGTAGGCGTCGCGCAGGCGGGCTGGCTCGCGGCGAATGTCAAGTGCGCCACGAGCCTGCTCGGAGGTGGCCAGCGCCAGCGCGCGCCGGCGGTGACGATCGAGATTGGTGGCCGCGCCGCCATCAATCCGTCGTTGCACCGTCTCAAACTGCTCGAGTAGCGAGGCGCGCTCGCGCAGCGTCCTGATCGGCACTTCCGGCGCCAGCCCTTCGAGGACAAAAGAGAGCTCCTCCTCCGTGCAATCGCGCCAGTAGGGGTTGTCATTTAGGTCGCGCTTGTCCACCCGCGTGGTAAGCGGGTTGAAGCCGCCACCCAGCCACCCGGCATATTCGCCCGGGCGGCGGTATTGCCCGTTCTCCTGCAGCCGACCAAGCGAGTTTGGCACGGTCGCATAAGCCGGCAGGCTGCGGTCCAGACCGCCGGGCGCCTGCTGGGCCAGATACTCCACCACGCTCCCGATGGACGGCCAGTCCTGCGGCGTGGCCACGAACCCGCCGCCCACCGGCACCTGCCAACGCTTGCCAGTCTGCATGTAATGCCCGCCGCCGCTGTGGTCGTTGAAGGTGTGCGTCATCGAGCGAATGACACAGTATTTGTCCGAAATGGCGGCTAGTCTTGGCAGCATCTCAGAAATGAGCAGCTCCGGCGTGCGCGAGCGGATGGGCCGGTAGGGCCCGCGGATGTTTGCTGGCGCGTCAGGCTTCAGATCAAAGGTCTCCAACTGGCTCGGCCCGCCAAACAGGAAGAGGAAGATCACCGACTTGGCCTTCGTCACGGGCTGCGACCGCGGGGTCGCCTCCTGCGCGGCGAGCACCTTTGGAAGAGTCAATCCGAGCAGCCCCGCCCCGCCGATCTCCAGCAGGCGCCGGCGGCTGACCGCGCCGGAGCGAGTCGCCGCGAGCGGACGCCGAATGGTGAGCATGGTTAGGAAATGCCACTATCAGTCTCTTACAGCAACTGCTTTCTCCATGCGACTTACCGACCTCAGTGAGCCTAAAGGCGAGGCCCTCTCGAAGATCACCCCGGTCGCATTCACCGCCGCCGCGCTGGAGCAGCACGGGCGGCACATGCCCGTCTTCACGGACAGCCTCCTCTGCGGCGAGGTCATCCGCCGGGCCAGCGAGAAGCTCGGGGACCGTGTGCTCTTCGCCCCGCTCCAGTGGCTCGGCAATTCCGAGCGCCATATGGATTTGGGATTAGCCGGTTTCCTCGCGTGGATGGGAAAATCTTAAAAGGCGTCTCGCGTCGAAAAAACCCTTGTGAAACATTTCACGTCGCGGCAATCTACGCCCCTTTCGTCCCTAGCGCAGGGAGTAATATCATCTTCGCGCGGGGACCAACGAAGTGAAATACGTTTTCAGAGCATTTTTAGCGGCGGTGCTTTTGGTCTTGCTGCCAGCTGAAGTTCAGGCGGCTAGCGGAGGTGAGCACCCCGGTTTGCCTCTATATGCGCCGGAGTTCCAAGTCGGCCCGCTACAATTCACTAGCTCGATGATCATCACTTGGATTGTGGCGCTGGGACTGATTGCGTTCGCGCAGATGGCGACCCGGAACATTCAGATGGTGCCGAGCGGTCTGCAGAACTTTGCGGAGTGGTTGGTCGAGGGGATGTATGACTTCTTCACGGAGATACTGGGTAAGGAACTGGTCAAAAAGACGTTCTGGTTCTTCTGCACGTTGTTCATCTTCATCCTGTTTACGAACTGGTTTGGCCTAGTTCCCGGCGTGGGCACAGTGGGTTGGGGAACTCCTGACGCATCAGGGCACCTCCATCACATCTCCCAGCCGGTTCTTCGCGGCGGCAACGCGGACTTGAACATGACGCTGGCCATGTCGCTGACGTTCTTTCTCCTTTGGACGGTATGGTCGCTGCAAGCACTCGGGGCCGGTGGGTTTCTCAAGCACATCTTTAGCGGAGGCGACAATGGCAAAGGCTTCATGGCCTTGTTAATGATGGCGATTTTCTTCTTCGTTGGCGTGATTGAGGTCATCTCCATCGCATTTCGGCCTGTGTCTTTGAGCTTTCGTCTCTACGGCAACATTTTCGCCGGCGAGAACATCCTCGAGTCCATGATGGAGCTCATTCCGTGGTTGGGCTGGCTTTTGCCGCTGCCGTTTTACTTTCTCGAACTGCTCGTCGGGCTGGTGCAGGCGCTCGTTTATGCGCTGCTAACCTCGGTTTTCACCGCGCTGATGTGCGCGCACCATGACGAGGGTCATGGCGAAAGCCACAGCCACGGGGAGCACAAGCACGCACACTAAACAATTTCAGCCGCTGGACCGTGGGCAAACCGCGGAGGCGGCTGATGTAACACAAAACACGAAAGGCAAAAACTATGCTGCCCATGTTTGCTGAAATGGGAGGATTGGTTCACGTCGGCTTGGCCGGTCTCGGCTCGGCCATCGGCGTGGGTCTCATCGGCATGAAGGCCGCCGAAGCGACCGGACGCAATCCGGGTGCTGCCGGCGCCATCCGCAACCAGGCGATCATCTTCGCCGCGTTGGCGGAAGGCGTGGTCTTCTTCGCCATCTTCCTCGTGAAGTAATCTTGCGGGCGCGGAGCCGCGCGGCTCCGCGCCTTGCAACCTTTCGGAAGCAAATTTTATGAACCTGTATCCTATTCTTGCCGCCGCTGCCGCCGAGTCTGGCGGTCCGGTAAAAGTCATCGCCGAGCAGTTCGGCGTGAAATGGCAGCTTCTCATCTCGCAGATCATCCTCTTCGTCATCGTCGCGCTCGCGCTCAAGAAGTTCGCCTACGGGCCGATCCTCGAGATGCTGGAGCAGCGCCGCACACGCATTGCCGAGAGCCTCGCCAACGCCGACAAGATCAAGGCCGAACTCGCCAACGCCCAGGCCAAGACGCAGGAGTTGATCGGTCAAGCCAGCCAGCAGGCGACCAAGATCATCGAGGAAGCCCGCGCTGCCGCCGCGAAAGTGGCCGAAGCCGAGCGCCAGAAAGCCATCGCTGACGCCGCAAGCATCATCGTAAAGGCCAAGCAGTCCAACGATGCCGAACTGGCCCGCATGAAAGGCGAGCTACGGCAGGAGTTCGGCCGCCTCGTCGTGGCTGCCGCCAGCCGCGCCACTGGCGACATTTTGAACGCCGATCAGAAGGGCCGCCTCGCAGACAACGCGGTGCGCCAGTTGGCCGCCTAAACTGTTTTTACCCGCGCATGAAAGTTGGCAAACAATCCCGTCGCGATGCCAAGGTGCTCTTCGCCGCCTGCTGCGTTGGCGGCTTGCTCGACGAGGCGAAAATTCGCCAGGCCGTCGCCGCCGTCATTGCGCAAAAGCCGCGCGGTTACGTCGGCACGCTCACGCATCTCCAGCGCCTCGTGAAGCTGGATCTCGACCGCCGCTCCGCGCGGGTGGAAAACGCCGTCGAGACCACGCCCGCCCAGCGCGAAGCCGTTCAGACCGCGCTCGCCGCGAAATACGGGCCCGGCATGAACGTGACTTTTGCCGTTAACCCCGCGCTGATTGGCGGCCTCAAGATCAAGGCGGGTAGCGACATTTATGATGGCAGCGTGGCGGGACGCCTCGCGGCTTTGAACGACACACTTTGATTTCTGACTGAACGAATTGCTATGAGCTCCATCCTGCAAGACATCGAAGCCCAGATCGCGGGCATTAAAACCTCTGTTTCCCGCCAGAACGTCGGCGTCGTCCGCGAAGTCTCCGACGGCGTGGCCAAAATCGAGGGCCTCACCGACGTGATGCTCAACGAGATGATTGACTTCGGCAACGGCGTCATCGGCATTGCGCTCAACCTCGAAGAAACTGAAGTCGGCGCGATCGTCCTCGGCGACTACCTCAGCATTCGCGAAGGTTCTGAGGTTAAGACGACCGGCAAGTTACTTTCCGTGCCCGTTGGCAAGGGTCTGCTCGGCCGCGTGGTGGACACCCTCGGCCGACCCGTGGATGGTAAAGGCCCAATCACCGCGACCGCGCAATATCCAGTCGAGAAAATTGCGCCCGGCATCGTAAAGCGCAAATCCGTCAGCCAGCCGCTCCAGACCGGCATCATGGCAGTGGACGCGATGATCCCCGTCGGCCGCGGCCAGCGCGAGTTGATCATTGGCGACCGCTCGACCGGCAAGACCACGATCGGCGTGGATGCAATGATTAATCAGGCCCGCATCAACAAGCAGAACGCCGGCCAAAAGGACTTCCGCCCGGTTTACAACATCTACGTCGCCGTCGGCCAGAAGCAGTCCAACATCGCGCGCGTCATCTCCGAGTTGGAGAAAGCCGGCGCGATGGAATACACGATCGTCGTGGCCGCCGGTGCGGACGCGCCCGCTTCCGCGCAGTATCTCGCGCCCTTTGCTGGTGCTTCGATGGGCGAGTGGTTCATGGATAACGGCATGGACGCGCTTATCATTTATGATGACCTGTCGAAGCAGGCTGTTGCGTATCGCCAGGTGTCGCTCGTGCTTAAGCGCCCATCCGGCCGCGAGGCGTATCCCGGTGACGTGTTTTACCTGCACTCCCGCTTGCTCGAGCGCTCCGCGCGCGTGAACGAAAAAAACGGCAACGGCTCACTCACCGCGCTGCCGATTATCGAAACGCAAGCCGGCGACGTATCGGCTTACATCCCCACGAACGTGATCTCGATCACAGACGGCCAGATATACTTGGAAACGGATTTGTTCTACCAAGGCATCCGCCCCGCAATTTCCGTCGGTCTCTCCGTCTCCCGCGTCGGTTCTGCCGCCCAGATCAAGGCGATGAAGCAGGTCGCCGGCAAGATCAAGCTGGAGTTGGCGCAGTTCCGCGAACTCGCCGCCTTCGCTCAGTTCGGCTCCGACCTCGACGCCAAGACGCAGGCCACGCTGGAGCGCGGTAAGCGCATCGTCGAGCTGTTCAAACAGAACCAATACAACCCAATCCCCGTCGAAGTGCAGGCCGCCGTGCTATGGTCCATGCAAAATAACTTCCTCGACGATGTGGCGGTGGACAAGGTGAAGGACTTCCAGAACAAGCTCACCGACTACCTCAGCACCCGCAAGAGCGCATTGCTCGACAAGATTCGTATTGAAAAAGCGATCAACGACGCGCTCGCCGCGGAGTTAAAGGCCGCCTTGACTGAGTTCAAGCAGAGTTACCGTTGAGACCGATTTCCAAGACTGTAGGCTAACATGCCCAGCACACGCGACATCCGCCGACGCATCAAGTCGGTCAAGAACACCGCCCAGATCACCAAGGCGATGCAAATGGTCGCGTCGGCCAAGATGCGTCGCGCGCAGCAGGCCGCGCTCGCCGGCCGGCCTTACGCGAACTTGATGAATGAAGTCCTCGCCGCCGCCACAGCGGGCGCGGGTGAGTTCGCCCATCCGCTGATGGAGAAGCGGCCGGTCAAAAAGCGCGCGGTCATCCTTATCACCACGGACAAGGGCCTGTGCGGAGCGCTGAATACGAACCTTCTGCGTGAGGCCACTAAATTCGACAAGGACACCACTGTCTTCATCTGCGCCGGCAAGAAGGGAGCGCAGTGGGCGGGCCGCCTCAAGCGCGACCTTGCAGCAGAGTTCAGCTATAAAGACACGCCAGCGTTTGCCGAGGCGCGCGCGATCTCCAAGTTCGCGCAGGACTTGTTCCTCGAAGGCAAAGTGGACGCGGTGGACGTGCTTTACACAAACTTCATCAACACTCTGGTGCAGAAGCCCGAGCAGCGGCAGTTGCTTCCGCTCGGCGAGATCAAGGCGCTGGAAGCAGGCTTGGAAGGCGAGAGCCAGGGCCAAAAGCTCGGCGAGGCCACGCGCGAATACCTTTTTGAACCGGTCGCGGCTACGGTGCTCGGCAACTTGCTGCCCCACTACCTGAACTACCAAGTCTTCCAGTTTTTACAGGAGGCAAAGGCCTCTGAGCAATCTGCGCGCATGGTCGCCATGAAGAATGCGACTGACAACGCCAAGCAGATCATCAAAGACCTGACGCTCGAATACAACAAGCTGCGCCAGGCCAACATAACGAAGGAACTTTTGGAAATCACCACCGCCCAGATGGCGATGGGCAACTAATTTCAACACGATGAACACCGGCAAAATCGTTCAAATAATCGGCCCCGTTCTGGACATTGAGTTCACGAACCGCCTCCCCGCCATCTACAACGCGCTGACCGTGGAGTATGATCTCCCCGGCCAGGGCAAGACCAAGCTGACCCTCGAAGTGCAGCAGCACCTCGGTGGCAGCTGGGTCCGCGCCGTCGCCATGAGCACCACCGAGGGACTCAAGCGCGGCATGACCATTACCGACACCGGCGCGCCTATCTCCATGCCCGTCGGCAACGGCGTCATGGGCCGCGTCTTCAACGTCACCGGCGATGCCGTGGACGAGCAGGGCCCGGTGAAGGCCGACAAATTCAATTCCATCCATCGCTCCGCCCCGCCACTCGTAGACCAGTCCACCAGCCCGCAGGTGCTCGCCACCGGCATCAAAGTCATTGACCTCATCTGCCCGTTCTTGAAGGGCGGCAAGGTCGGCGCGTTCGGTGGTGCTGGCGTCGGCAAGACCGTCGTCATCATGGAACTCATCAACAACATCGCAAAGCTGCACGGCGGCATCTCGATGTTCGCGGGCGTCGGCGAGCGCACGCGCGAAGGGAATGACCTCTACAACGAAATGATTGAGGCTAACGTCATCAAGACCAAGAAGGACGCCAAGGGCCACCCGCTCATCGGCGAGAACGGACTGCCCGTACTCGACGAGGGTTCCAAGATTGGACTTGTTTATGGCCAGATGAATGAGCCGCCCGGCGCGCGTCTCCGCGTCGCGCTCTCAGCGCTCGCTGTGACCGAATATTTCCGCGACGAAAAGAATCAGGACGTGCTCCTATTCGTGGATAACATTTTCCGCTTTTCGCAGGCCGGTTCCGAAGTGTCCGCGCTTCTGGGCCGCACGCCTAGCGCCGTCGGTTATCAGCCCACACTGGCCGCTGAAATGGGCAACCTACAGGAACGCATCACCTCAACCAAGAAGGGTTCCATCACCTCCTTCCAGGCTGTCTACGTTCCGGCGGACGACTTGACCGACCCAGCGCCCGCCACCACTTTCGCGCACTTGGATGCGACCATCGTGCTCGAACGCTCCATCGCGGAGCTCGGCATCTATCCCGCCGTTGACCCGCTCGCCTCGAACTCCCGCGCGCTCACGCCGGACATTGTCGGTGAGGAACATTATGCGGTCGCCCGTGGCGTCCAGAAGGTGCTTCAGCGCTATAAGGATCTGCAGGACATCATTGCGATTCTCGGCATGGACGAGCTTTCGCCCGAGGACAAACAGACCGTCTTCCGCGCTCGCAAGATCCAAAAGTTCCTCAGCCAGCCGTTTTCGGTCGCTGAAGTCTTCACGGGTCACTCCGGCAAGCAGGTGCCCGTGGCCGAGACGGTGCGGGGCTTCAAGGAAATTCTCGAAGGCAAGCACGACAGCGTCGCCGAAAATGATTTCTACATGAAGGGCGGCATTGACGATATTAAGAAGTAACTGCTTACGCATTACGCACTACGTAATGAGTAATGCGTGATGCGTAACCAAAAGACATGGCCGCGACCCTCAAACTCGAAATCGTCACCCCGGAGGCGAAGATCTACTCCGAGGACGTGGACATGGTCACGCTCCCCGGCGTCGAAGGTGAGATGGGCATCTACCCGATGCACATCCCGCTGATGACGCAGATTGCCCACGGCGAGATCGTGGCCCGCAAAGGCGGTGTGGATCATTACCTTGCCACGGGCGAGGGCTTCGTGCAGGTGACCGGTGATCGCGTGGCCATTCTGACCGACATGGCTATGAAGGCTGACGACATTGACGAAGCCAAGGCCGAGGAAGCCCGCAAGAAGGCCGAGGCCCGCCTCGCCGAGAAGCTCACTGACGAGGAAAACGCAACCGTTCAGGCTGCGCTGCTCCACTCGATGACGCAACTCAATGTCAAGCGACGCAATCGCCGGTAGCAGCTGGTTGTCCATTTCCGAGCGGTGGACTTCGGTCCACCGCTATTTTTTTTCCGGCTCTGCTTTGTCTGGCGTAAGGAACTCGCGGATGGTCTGAAACGGTCGCAATGGCAGCAGGAGAAACTTGGGAATGAAGCGCGGCTCGCTCCTCGGGTTGCTCAGCGAACCAGTCACGCGATACTCGAACACCTTCGTCACTGGCGATGTGAGCAGGCTTAGCAGCGGGCCGACTAGGAAGGCGTCCCGAAACATCTCGGCCTCGACGTTGGCATAAACCTTGCCGGTGAAGTCTACGGTGCCGTCGTAGTGCAGGCGGGCGGGAGGTGAGAGGATTTCGAGATCCTTCGTGTAAATGACGCCGTTGGTCAGGATGAAGCTTCCCTTTGCTTCCTTTGCACGGCTGCTTCCGAGATCCTTGTTGATGGCATTCAACACGGGGGAAAAGAGGCCGAAGATCGGGATATCCCACAGCAAACCGTCGGTGAGCCGCACCTCACCGGAGCCCTGCCAGCTTTGCCAGTTGGTAGTGTTGGCGCTAGTGACCGTCACCCGGCCGCCCAAGGCGCCCTCCAGCCGGTTGGTCTTGCCGTTCAGCTCCGCGACGAAGCCCGGCAGGTTGGCGTTGGTGAAGCCGAGGTTGAAACCGAAGTTCGCGCTGCGTAGCGGAGTAAGGTCGAAGTTAAGGTCTCCGAAAATCCTGCCGCCATGGAATCCGCCGATTAAATTGGTTATGACAACGCGGTTGGTGACCCAATGAACGGTCGCGTTAACTTGTGGCAAGTGGAAGAACGACCAGCGGAACGGTCCGCTCACAATGTCGAAGTGTAGGTCGGTGCTCTCCGAATCCCCGAAGGGAATCGAGCCGTGGACACGCACGGTCGGGGCGTTGCTAAATTGGTAGGCTAAGATCGTATTGGCCGTCTGTGGGCCAATAATGCGCGTGAAGGCGTAGGGGTCGAAGGTGCTGTGCGCGTTGTTGATCCAGAGCCGCTGAAGCTGCGCATCAATCCGTAGGTCCGGCGCAGTGATGACGCCAGCCCCACGGCGGGCACGCACATCGGTAATGGTAAATAACTCATTGGTGAAGCTCACCGAGCCTCTAAAATCGTCCACTTGCTCGCCACGAAGAACGAAGTTGGTGGCCGCTACAGACGCACGGAAACCACTCTCCTCGCGCGCGCGCCATTGGCCCCAAATTTCACCCTCTACGAAGGGCGGGACCGAGAAGTTGAAATTGGTGAGGATGCGCTTGTCCTCCGGACGCTCCAATAAAGGTTCGATGGCACTTGGGAAGACGTTCGCCCGACCAGTCCAGTGATACTGGTGCGTGTGTGGGTTGACAGTGTAGGCAAGTCGGACTTCGCCTTCGGGCCTGCGCGCCCAGAGATTAGGCAGGCGTAGGACGCCGTTGGTGAGAGTGAGATCGGTGCTGGCTTCGAGATACGTCGCATTGCGATAAGCACCGCCCGGACTGTCCACGTGAGCGGCGAGCGTCACGGAATCGCCGACCGCTTTCCAGTCGGGCGCAAGGTTCGTCCATTCCGGCAGTATGAGGGCCACGCTGGCCCGGGCCTTGGGCACGGCATTAAACGTAAAGCGCGACAATTCGCGCTGCGTATTCGTATGCAACAAGTGCTGGATGCGATAAACGTCGAAGTCGAGCTGGCCGGTCGCGGCAGCGTGCCGGGTAGCCACGTCGAGGCGCGCGTGGGTGTCGAGTGTCCCGCCGTAAAGTTCGGCGTGGAGGTTGGTGACGTTTAAGTGCGGTGCTCGCCATTGCGCGTCAAAGTTCAACTTTCCAAGTTCGAGCGGCTTTAAGTCGGATTTCACCCCGTCCAATGCCACGGAGGTTTCCACCTGCCAGGGCGCGAGATTGGTCCAGAAGCCCCACGTGGCTGGAGCGTCGGGAACCGGTGTGCCAACTTGGGAAACCTTCGCTGACGCACGAGCCTGTTTCGCCCCACCCCATTTCGTCTTAAGCAGGGCGACCTGCGTTTCGGCGTCGGCGGCTAGCAACTGCTTGCGGGTGGTTGCGAAGATAGCTTTGCCGGTCAACCTGCCCTCAGCCAGTTGCGCCCATTCGGATTTCAGCCCCGTCGTACTCAAGTTTAGGCTCGTCAGTAGCTCATCCGGGGTCAGAGGAAGCGGTGTGGTCTGGCCGGAAAGTCGAAACAGCGCGGCTTCTGCCCACTTCGATTTGCCGTCGCGCACCGTCACCTCCCACGCAGCATCCCAGTCGTTGGTGCGCGCGGACTGACGGTTCAGTCGGGCGGTGAGCAGGAGGTGTTCAGCGCTGGCACTGAATTGAGTGGAGCGCACGCGAGCGGTTTCGAGGCGAAATTCCGCGCTGGCCGCGCCGTTGGTTCCAGGTGGCTGGACAATGCGCACGGTGAAGTTGGCAGCGCGCCCACTGCCCCATGGGGTACGTAGGTCCGGCGCCTTCACCTTTAGGTCTGCCTGCAAGCCGCGCTCTAGCTGCGCGTCGGCGCGGAGCGCCAACTCGATTTCCGGCGGATCGGCATACTGCACGCGCGCCAGCTCGTGCAAGATGCGGTGCAGGATTTCTTCCGCACCCACCCTGAGTGTTGTGAGAGACGTGTCAGAGTCGGACGGCCGTCTCCGTTTCTTACCCAGCGCACTCGCATTGGTGACGACAGCACTGAACTTCATCTCTATACCTTGCACGGTAGCGGTGAGTTGCGGCAGTTCCCACACATCACCGGGCAGGAAACGCACTGCCGTTGCCAGATTCGTGACTGTTAGCGTATGGGGTGGAAGATTAGTCGGGGCGAGCGTCCACTTCAGCGCGCCTTGACGCAGCGCGACGCCGCTGACGACAAACTCGAAGCGTTGCAACGCCTCGTGGTCGAGTTGCACCTCGGCCTCAGCTATGGCGAATTGCGGTCCTGCTGCATCTCCTGTAGTGGCGAGGGTGATGCCCTCCGCAACTAGACCGCGAAACCACTGCCAGCGCAGCCGGGTGAATTCGAGCTTGAGCCCTTGTGTCTCCAAGTCGGCCAGCACGGGCTGCTTGACGAAGTCGGGCACTCCAATCTGGTTGAACCAGAGAAATGCGCACAGCGCCGCCAGCACCAGCAGCAAGCACAGAATGCGCACGCAGCGGAAGGCGATCCGGCAGATACGCCATAAGGTCCAGCGTTTGCGTTGAGTCGGGGATTCTTTCATCGCGCGGCGCGGCGCGGGCCGCCTCACATGGATGGGCTAAGGTAAGGGACGATATAGTCCATGAACAGCGGGCGTGGAAACTCAAAGATAAGGGGCTGGCGCGTGCGCGGGTCGGTGACGGCTGCCCATGGGTGGCGGCCTTGGGGGATAAAACCCAACATTACTACATTCGTCCGGGCCGGATTTCCACCCAGCTCGATGCTCACGCGGTGGCGTGTCTCGGAAATTCCGTAAAGTGGCAGGCGGTCTGCGCCGAGATGAACCCATCGCTCGGCGCGCAGCCGTCCCAATCGGAACAGGGTCTCCTCCAATGCGCTATTGCGCACGTCGTCCACGGGCTGACCGGCTTCGCTCCAGCGCCCGTCCCCGGCGCGCGCGAGTCGGCGTGTGCGGCCGTCAAACTCCACCGTCACAGCGGCAACTTGGTTGGTAGCGAAGCTCCATACCGTGCGGTCTTGCATCTGCCATAACGCCCACGGCAGGCCTGGATCCACGTCGCCGCGGGCGACGACATAGACGGAGCCTTCATCGTGTCGACGTGCGTAAAGGCGGTCGGGCGGCAGGTTCGTCACGGCGCCAAAGTCCAGCCGCGCCACGAGCCGGTTGGTCGGTGCTTCCGCCGCGTTGGTCACCCTGGACAGCAGAGTGAGCGAGCGAGCAGGTGTGGCGAGGCCGTAGGCCGCGTAGTCAGTGACTATCTCCTTCTCCAGCTCGCGGGCCGCCAGCGTCTCAAGGTTCAGCAGGAAGCTCTGCATGAGTTGCGCATCGATCGGCGTCCTAAGGGAGTCATCAGCCACCCAAACTATGTTGGTCGCGCTGTTGGTTTGACGGCGGAGAGTGAACGGCTCACGGCCACGTACCTCGATGGCGTTGAAGGCGTCTGGGGCGAACGCATCGAGCAGCCGGTGCTCGGAGTAGTTCCAAATTGGCGCACGCATGTATGCGAGCGGTTCGGCAGCAACAAGCATGATATTGGTGGTTGCGAGGTTACGCGCATAGACCAGCTCCGGCTGGTTGGTCGGGCTCCGGCCGAACTGCACAATCAGCGTGTCGTTCGTACCGGAGCTAAAGACCAGTTCCGCCTCGGGCGTTTGCAAGCCAAAGGGATCGAGGTCTGCCTTGGGATCATCCGTCACGAAGCGCTGGACGGGCCATTGCTGCAAGTCTACGAGCAGTTGTTCGATAAGCGGGGTGTTGCCACGTTTTTCGGGCGCGGGTTGCGCGATACGCCAGAGCTGGTTGGTCACCTTTCGCTGGAACAGCACGTCGCGCGGCCCAGTGCGCACACGCAGCCGGTCAAATTTCACACCGGCCAGCGAAAACAACTGCCGGTCCCGCCAGTCGTCAGCCGTTTGGGGCAGGAACTTCAGCAGGTTTGCGTCAGTCACTGCGACGTGTGGTGCGCCGATGACCTGCACGTAGAGTTGGTCGTTGACCGGGGTGCGCGCGCCGATGCGCAATTCGACTGGCGCTTCGCCTTGGTGAAACCGCAGCGTGGCATGTGGTGGATCGAGGCCGAAATCGGCTGGTGATTTCACCTGCCCGGCCGGAACGACGAGCTGCGGTCGCAGTTGGGCGCACACATCCAGCAGCGTCTTGAGCAATAGGGAATTCGCTGGGTAAGCAACTGGGTGTGTGAGGTGCCATCTCCCGGCATTGAATTCAGCGTTTACTGCAAGATTCGTGCGGGTCAACTCCACGCGCGTAACCGTGGCGGGCCGGAGGCGCGGCACGAGCGGTGCGGCGGTGGGCGAAGGTGGCGGCGCGGTCGACTGGCGCGTCTCGGTGACCACGATAAACGCGAGCAACGCGAGCGCTATGGCCACCAGCAGTTTATTCAAAGAGCAGTTCATGGGAACTGTGTTGTGGGGTGCGCCGGAGATGTAAGATTAGCAATGATGCAGCTCATGGTTTTTTCTCACATCTGTCGCCGGAACCACACAAGCAGCCCTAAGCCCAAGATTCCCCCAGGGATGCCAAGCATCAGGATGAACTGCACCGAGCGCATTTGCGCGTCGCTCATATTGAAAATGTATTCTCGCACTGGGCGCGCCGCTACGCCCACGAGCCGGGGCCGATCCACTAACCAGTTCACCGCATTAGCGGCGAAGTCGCGGTTGACCGCATTTTCCAACATGGTGTTACCGAGAAAAAATGACTCGCCCACGACCACCATGCGCGTGGAGCCGCCCTCGATGTTGCGCAAACCGCCCCGCTCGACGGCGACGGCGACTGGAATTACGCCCACCCGATCCTCGCGCGGGTCGAACTGCAGACTGGCCCGCCGGCCAATTGCCTTACCGGCGGGCGAGGTGGCAACGAGCGGCTTGACCTGTGGGGCATCGGAGCCTTGGCCGGTGGGCGCTCGGGGCGTGACGGAGCGGGGTGTGGCTAGCACGAGGCCGCCCTGAGTTTTTCCAAACGGCCGAGTGATCTCGTGGTCGCCGTAATAACTCAGAATGACATAACTGCCGTCGCGCACGCCGTTAGCGTCGGTCACCACGTCGTCGCCCAGTTCGACGCCCCAAGCGCGCAGGAGGAGTTCGAGGCCAGCGTTGCTGTTCTGCGGGATTAGCACGAGCGCGCGGCCACCTCGGCTAAGGTAATTATTTAACTGGTTGACTTCATCAGCGTGCAATGGCGCGAACGGTCCGGCGACGATAAGCAGGCTGCAATCGGCAGGCACCTCGTTGGTGCCGCCCAGCGTGAGCTCGAAGGGCGTCAGGCCATAGCCACGCTGGATCAACTCGATGAATTTGCCGTAACCCGTGGGCGTGATGGCGGTGGTGGGGTCATGTTCCTTGTGACCACGCAGGTAGTAAGTGTGGAGTTTACGATTCTCCATTAGCGTGATGATGGCCGAAGTAAAGTAGGATTCTCCGGTGAAAGACTTACGCGTTACGTTGCGGCTTTTTCCGGCTAATAGCTCGTTGGTGTCATACTCCGATAATTCGCCTTGTCGTACAATGCGGCTGCGTTCGCCCAACGTGAAGATGACAACGTCCTTAGTGTTGGGCGGGAGCTTGACGGCGAGCTTGGTGCGCTCTGCTTCTGCCGGCTCGGTGAGGTAGTTAACGGTCGAAATTTTGACGCGCGGGCTGGCGGCGGCGTATTGGCGGAGGGTTTGGAGGATGGGCGTGTAGAGCGTTTCGTCTGGGTCATAGAAGAGCGTAACGTGCAGGTCATTCGTGAGTGCGCCCACTACTTGAAGCGTGACCGGCGCGAGCGGCGGTACCCGGTCTTCCGAAAACGACATGCGCCGGAAATAGCGCGTGGCGATGAGGTTTACCATCAGCACGATGGCGACCATGGCCACAACGCCGACCAGCAAGCCTAGGCCCGCGCCGAACTTGCGCGCGGCAGAAAAACTGGGCGCCGGATTTTGGAGGCCGTCAGGCATGAGTTAAGCTTGCGACTTTAGGGGGGAATTTGCCTTCATTTCCACCTCCGGCTTTCCACTACCTTCAGCGTGAGGAACAGGAATAGTCCCGTTAAACTCAGGTAAAATACAACCGGCCGCGTGTCCACCACGCCGCGCGTGAAGTCTTTCATGTGATCAACCATCGAGACATGTTGGAGAATGGCGCTTTGCCAACCCGGTTTGGGCGGCAAGATATGGGTGAGGTAACCTAGCAGAAACAGCCCAAGGCCGAGCACGAAAGCGTTCATAGCGGCGATGATCTGATTGCGCGTTAGCGACGAGGCGAAGCAGCCCAGCGCTGTGTAGAGTGTGCCGAACAGAAAGATGCCGACGCACGTTCCTCCCAGCGCGCCGGTATCCACCTGCGCGAGGTCTACGGAAAAGCGCTTGAGCAGGAACGGATACGCCAGTAGCGGCAGCCAAGCCGACATAAAGAAGAGCAACGCGCCCGTGAACTTCGCGAGCACCACTTGCGCGTCACCCACGGGCGTAGTCATAAGCGTCTCATAAGTGCCCGAAGATTTTTCCGTCGCAAAGGAGCGCATTGTGATGATGGGCGGGGCCAGTAACATCACGAGCCAAAACAGGCCATTGTTAAAGAACGCCTCTGTCACCGGCACGTCAAAGGGCTTGTTCACCAGCGCCTGCAGCACGATGATAAAACTTAACCCCAACAAGAACTGCATCGCCGCTACGATGACGTAGCCGATCAACGAGACGTAACACATGCCCAGTTCCCGACGGACGAGGGTAAGGAAGGGTTGCATCACTAATGTGACCGATGGATGGAGTTTGCCAACCGGCGTCTGAGTCCAATGGATAAAATCAGGGTCGCCGTCGTGTTTCCCATTCGCATTACGTAATTCGTATGCCCGATCATCTTAGGTTTATTCCTGCTCCCGCCGAGTGACATGCACGAAGATGTCCTCCAGCGAATGGCGTGTGCGAGTCAGTTCCCGCAAAGGCCAACTGCGCGCCTTAGCCAGCTCGAAGATTTGCGGCCGCAGGTCAATACCCGCGCGTGGCGTGAGCGCGCAGCGGTGAAAGCTACCTTCTGCCGCCACAATCTCGAAGTGTTCCACCTCCGCCATTTGCTCCCACGCTTCGCGCAGGTCCGGGACCGGCGCGGCTAACTCAGCAATGATTTGTTGGCCAGCGCTCATCTTGCGCTGCAGCTCGTCCAGCGTGCCGCTCTCGCGGATAGATCCTTGATGGATGATGATGACCCGCGTGCAGGTCAGCTCCACCTCAGGCAACAGGTGCGACGAGACGAACACCGTGCGGTCCCGGCTTACGTCTTTGATGAGCTGACGCACCGCGCGCGTGAGGTGTGCGTCGAGGTTCTTGGTCGGCTCGTCCAGGATGATCAGCTCTGGCTCGTGCACGAGCGCATCCGCCAACCCCACGCGCTGCCGGTAACCGCCGGAGAGCGTTCCGATCACCTTGCTCGCAACGTCACCCAAGCCGCACTGCTCGGTGACGATATCCACACGCTCGCGGCTGCGCGCGACGCTTAGGCCCTTCAACCGGGCGCGAAATTTAAGGTATTCGCGCACCCGCATGTCTAGGTGGAGCGGATTGCCCTCGGGCATGTAACCAATGCGCCGGCGCACTTCGTCCGCCTGCGTGAACACATCGAAACCCGCCACCCGCGCGGTGCCAGAGGTCGCCGGCATAAAGCACGAGAGCATACGCATCGTAGTTGTCTTGCCCGCGCCGTTCTGACCGAGGAAGCCGACGATTTCGCCACGCTTCACGGAGAACGTCAGGTCTCGCACCGCCGCGCGGCTTCCGTAGCGCTTGGTGAGGTTCTCGACCTCGATCATGGGCGCGGTGCTCATTTCAGTTTCATCGCTACGCTGCCTTCGCGAAAGCCGCTAAAGCTCCCGCGCTTGGGCGGCGCGATGACGTTGAGCCGCGCGGAGTCACCCGGCTTCTTCGCGTGTAGCGCGCGGCCTAACTCCACGAGGTCGCGCATCGGCTGGTTGTCCACGCCGCGGATGACAAAATACTTTTCCATCTTTGCCTCAGCCGCAGGCGAGTCTTTGTCCACCTCGGCAACCACGAAGCCGCCGTAAAACGGAAAGCTCAGGTTCGCCGCCAACTCACGTGTCAGCTCTTGTACATGCAGGCCAATTTTTTGTCGCACGAGATCGGCGTTGAAGAAATCGCGCTCGGGTGTCAATCGCACGGCCAGAGTCTGCTGCACACTATTGCGACGAATCAGCAGTGAAACCGGCTTGTCCGTGCCAGCGGCATTCAACTCACGCATGAACTCGATGAAATTGCGCGGCGTCTTACCGGAAACTTGCAGGATGGTATCGCCCACGCGCAGGCCACCTTTTTCCGCTGGGCTGGCGGACTCAACGGCGATGACCTCGAGGAGAGTGGCGCCTGAGCGTACGCGTGCGCCGAACCACATCGCTTTGGTTCCCTCGGGCGTGAAATAGCGCGAGAGCGACTCATTCACGCGCTTGATAGGGATAGCGAAGCCGATGCCCTGTCCTTCGCGATAGACGGCAACATTTAGGCCAATAAGTTCGCCGCGCAGATTGATGAGCGGTCCGCCAGAATTCCCGGGGTTGATGGCGGCATCGGTTTGGAGCCAGTCGGCCACGTCGAGCGGACTATCCTCGCGCGCAGGCCGGCGGGACTTTGAACTCAGGATGCCCTTGCTCACCGAGCCGCCGAGGCCGAAGGGATTGCCCAGTGTGATAACTGTCTCGCCCAGCAGCAAATCATCGTCCGCCGCGAAGCGCACCGGTGTGAACTTATCCCCCTCCTTTGCCTTGATGCGGAGCAAGGCCACGTCGGTCTTGGTGGTGCCGGTCACGCGTTCGGCCTCCAATTCGCGGCCGTCCATAAGCTTTACCCAAATGCGGCTGGCGCCCTTAACAACGTGCTCGTTGGTCAACACATAGCCGCTCTCATCCATGATGACACCGGAGCCGACGCTGGACGGAACCTCCTCAAGCTGTGGTCGCACGCGGTAACCAAAGAATTCTGCGCGCCAGCGAAAGAACGGATCTGTGTTGTCCACGACGGTTGTGGTGGCGATATTCACGACGCTAGACATGGCGCGCTCAACCGCGCTAACGGTGGCATCGCGTCGCACATCAGCGTTTTGGGCGCGGACGTCGAGGAGCGTGGCCGCCACGATTGCGAGCACCAAGCCCGCCGTGCCGCCCAAGGGTTGAGACGATGGCCGAGTATTACACTTACCCATACAGACAACGCAGCCCCGCGAGTTTAAGTGCACAGCGGTTCTAGCTCTGCGGGAAAACACCCTCACAGCAGCGGTTCGCGGCGGTAGCTACAGAGGAATATTTGCCGCACAAAGAAGCATAAAGCAACCGTAAGGTACCACCGACCCCATTCGTCCAAGACCGTTGGGTGTGCGAAATGATGCCGCTCCGCGAATGGTTTCTTGCTTAACTACTCGAATAGGATTTTTATAACTGAGTCACTCAGTCAGCCGTCACCATGCTCACGTTTCACGGCCAAACTATCCGCCACTGCGATGGCGCTTCTCGTCGCAGTTTCTTGCGCGCGGGCGCGCTGGGTTTGGGCGGGTTGACGCTAGCAGACATGCTGCGTGGCGAAGCGCAGGCGGGTGTCCGATCTTCCCGCAAAGCGGTCATACTCCTGCATCTTGACGGCGGGCCGCCGCAGATGGATTTGATTGACCCCAAGCCCGAAGCGCCAAAGGAAATCCGGGGTGAGTTTAAGTCGCTGCCTTCCAAAATTCCCGGCTTGCATCTAACTGAACTGATGCCGCAGATCGCCGCCCACGCGGACCGTTTTATTTTTCTGCGCTCGCTCGTCGGCGCGGACGGGCAGCACGACGCGTTTCAATGTCAGTCCGGTTTCACGAGCAAGGAACTTGCTGCTATTGGCGGACACCCGGCACTTGGCTCGGCCATCACAAAACTGCTTGGTCGGTCTCAGGATGCCGCACCGAGCTTCGTGGATCTCATGCAGGGTCGGCCGCTCGTGCGCAACAGCGCGCGTGCTGGCTACCTTGGGCCGGCGTGCGCACCGTTCCGACCGGAACTCTCGCACCTGTTCGAGCGGCAATTGGAGCCGGGCATGCAAACTGAGCTGGCGCGGCAGCGGGCGGGCCACACATTGCAACTCGAACTAACCGAGGGCCTCT
Organism: Verrucomicrobiota bacterium; assembly: GCA_016871445.1. GTDB lineage: Bacteria > Verrucomicrobiota > Verrucomicrobiia > Limisphaerales > SXTU01 > SXTU01. The sequence goes on from VHDH01000001.1 coordinate 33,206, forward strand.
CCGCCGACCGGCTGGAGCATCGCGTCGAGCTGCTCGCGCGATTCGACCGGTTGCGGCGCGACCTCGATGGCAGCGGTGCAATGAATGCACTCGACCAGTTCACCCAGCAAGCCGTGGGCATTCTCACGTCTGGCCGATTCGCTGCCGCTTTGGATCTCGCGAAGGAAGATCCGCGTGTCATCGAACGCTACACCCCGCGCGTGTCGGGGCCAGCGGTGCGCGATTACACCACGGAAGGACCGAAGGCTTTGCAGAAGCTGCTGCTCGCCCGGCGGCTCGTCGAAGCCGGCGTTCGCTGTGTAAGCGTTTCCCTGAGCGACTTCGATACGCACTCAAACAATTTCGATCGGATGCGCTATTTGGGGCCGCTGCTGGACCACGGGTTGCACACACTTGTCGAGGATTTGCGCGAGCGCCGAATGCTCGATGATGTGCTGGTGTTGGCGTGGGGCGAATTCGGCCGCACGCCTAAAGTGAATGGCAGCGCGGGTCGCGATCACTGGCCGCGTGTGAGCATGGGCCTGATGGCGGGCGGCGGCTTGAAGACCGGCCAAGTCATCGGCAAGACGGACAAGTGGGCGTCCGAGGCTACCGCCCGCCCGGTTCATTATCAGGATGTCATCGCTACGCTGTATCATCATCTGGGCATCGATCCGCATCAGGTCACGCTAAACGATATTACCGGCCGTCCGCAGCATCTCGTCAGCACGGGGCGCGTCATCAGCGAGGTGGTCTAACGCCGGGATTCAACTCAAAATCGGTTCAAGTTACCCACGCACAGCCAAGTTCAGCCTCTCAGGGAATGTCCAAATAAACGGCTAACTAAACGCTGGCACGTCGTCAGCCAGGGGTGATTAACCGAGGGATCGTGGGCTTGGCTTTCGGTAGGGCATTCTGAAACGCATGATCACGCTGTTTATTGCCACGCGTAACGCGCACAAGGTTGAGGAAATCGCCGCGATCCTCGGGCCGCAGTTTCGGTACCTGAAAATCAAGGGTGACGACGAACTGCCGGTCGTTGTGGAGGATGCACTGACCTTTGCAGGCAACGCCGCAAAGAAGGCCGAGACCATCGCCCGCACTTTGTTGCTGCGCGGGGCGGCGCGAATGCCGGCAACGGAACCAGGAAAGTTTTTTGTGCTGGCCGATGATTCCGGCCTCGAGGTGGACGCGCTCGGTGGCGCCCCGGGCGTCCATTCGGCGCGCTTTGCAGCGATCGATTGTGGAATGGTAGGTAATAGCGCAGATGCCGAAAACAACGCAAAGTTACTGCGTCTCTTGGCTAATGTGCCGCAGGCGGCGCGCACCGCGCGTTTCCGTTGTGTGCTGGCCCTTGTAGAGGTGGATCGCGCCGTCCCGCTGCAATCAGTCCGCCTGTTTGAGGGCGCGTGCGAGGGGTGGATGGATTTCGCGCCGCGCGGCAAGGGCGGTTTTGGGTACGACCCGCTGTTTATTCCGCTCGGGCACGAGCAGTCTTTCGCCGAACTGGGCGAGGGATTAAAAAACAGACTGAGTCACCGAGCGCAAGCACTCGCCAAGCTGGGTGCGTGGTTGTTGGCTTAAAGCTGCGTTCGGACTATTGGCCCGATTGTGCCTCTCGGCACTGAGGAATTCGGCTTCAGTTCAACCCGCCCAATTCCTGTGCGCCTTTACCGCCGTTGATGAGGTAGAGCACGGCCATGCGGACCGCAAGGCCGTTGGTGACCTGCTCCAAAATGACCGAGCGCCCGCAATCCGCGAGGTCACTGGCGATCTCGACGCCGCGATTGATGGGACCGGGGTGCATGATGAGTGCGTCGGGCTTAGTTAGCGCGAAACGCGCATGGGTCAGGCCAAAGAGCGCGGTGTACTCGCCGATGCTGGGAAACATCGTCTTGCGCTGCCTTTCGTGCTGGATGCGCAGGAGGTTAATTACGTCTGCATTGGCGACGGCCTCGTCCACCTTATGCGTTACGCGGCAGCCCATTTGCTCGAAGACCTTTGGGACGAGGGTGCTTGGGCCGCAGAGGGTGACGCGCGCGCCGAGTTTGAGCAACGCCCAGATGTTTGAGCGGGCCACGCGGCTGTAAAGAATGTCACCAAGGATGGTGACGTTGAGGCCGGCAATGGATCCCTTCCGCTCGCGAATTGTGAAGGTGTCGAGGAGCGCTTGCGTAGGGTGCTCGTGTGCGCCGTCACCGGCGTTGACGACGTGAGCGTTGAGCACGCGCGAGAGGAAGTGCGGCGCGCCGGTGGCGCTATGGCGGATGATGATGATGTCGGCGTTGAGCGCCTCGAGGTTCCGCGCGGTGTCTTTGAGCGTCTCGCCCTTTTTGAGCGAGCTGGCTTCCGCCCCGAAGTTGATCACGTCCGCGCTGAGGCGGATGGCAGCCAGCTCAAAGCTTATGCGTGTGCGCGTGCTGGGCTCGACGAAAAGGTTGACGACAGTTTTGCCGCGCAGGGCCGGGACTTTCTTGATGGCGCGCTCACCGACGGCCTTGAATTGCCGGGCGGTGTCGAGCACAGCGGTGATCTCGTCGGCGGATAAAGATTCGATGTCGAGGAGGTGCTTGCGGTTCCAGGTCATGCGCGACTGGGAATGGAGTAGCCCAGCTGGGCCAGCTTGGAAAGCCATTCCTCCCGCTGATGGGAAGGGCGTGCGCGGCGAGCGGTTCGTGTATGCGCGTTACTTCGACTAGTAGCCGGAGTTCGAACTCCTGCACAACCTGTGCACCGACCCCGAGGAGCTAAAAAACCTCGCCATAAATCCCGCCTATGCGGAAACCTTGCGGCAGATGCGCTCCCTCTGTAACACTGAGATAATTCGCAAAAGCAGCGCCCTATTGTCGTCAACCGAACGCAACATAAACATGCCCGCGCAGAGGGCGAAGAAAGAAGCAACAGCTAAATAGCCAAAATGGTTCTACTTCCATGAAATTGTTTGCGCTCCTTTGCTCCGCTTTGCTGGGTCTGACTTCTGCGTGGGCCGCCAACAAGCGTCCTAATGTCCTCTTTATCGCCATTGATGACCAGAATGACTGGATTGGCCATATGGGCGGGCATCCGCTGGCGAAGACGCCCCACCTCGACCAGCTCGCCGCGCGCGGCACGACCTTCCTGAACGCTCATTGTCAGGCCCCGCTCTGCAACCCTTCGCGTACCAGCTTGCTGCTTGGCCTGCGCCCTACCACCACGGGCATCTACGGTTTGGCCCCGTCCTTCCGCTCCTTGCCCGAGTGGAAAGACCGCGTCGCGCTACCGCAACACTTTGCCAACCACGGCTATCGCACGGCGGCGACAGGTAAAATCTACCACGGGGGTACGGTGGCCGGCGGAGGCGGTGCCAAGGCCAAAGCCGGCGCAGCACCGGTTGAAAAGCCCAAGCCTGAATTTCAAATCACCGCGCCTTTCGGTGGCGTCGGCGCCAAGCCCCCGCAGAAGCTCATACCGCCTACTCCCATGGGCAACCACCCACTCATGGATTGGGGTGTCTGGCCACCTGATAATGACGACACCAAGAAGGGCGATTACCAAGTCGCGAGCTGGACGGTCGAGCAAATCAAGAACGCGCCGAAAGACCAGCCGTTCTTCCTCGCCGCCGGTTTCTTCCTTCCCCATGTGCCGTGCTACGCGACGCAGAAGTGGTTTGATCTCTACCCCGACGATGACAGCGTCCTGCCAAAGGTGCTGCCTAGCGACCGAGACGATGCCCCGCGTTTCTCATGGTATCTGCACTGGAACCTCCCGGAGCCGCGCCTCAAATGGGTTAAGGACAACCAGCAGTGGCGCAACCTCGTGCGCAGTTACCTCGCCTGCACGAGCTTCGTGGACGCGCAAATCGGACGGCTGCTTGCCGCGCTGAATGAGGCCGGTGTAGCGGACAACACCATCGTCGTCGTCTGGGGCGACCATGGCTGGCACCTTGGCGAGAAGGGCATTACCGGCAAGAACACCTTGTGGGATCGGGGCACGAAAGTTCCGCTCATCTTTGCCGGCCCCGGCATTAAGTCCGGCCAGCGTTGCACGCAACCGGCTGAACTGCTGGATATTTATCCCACATTGAACGAACTCGCGGGTTTGCCTAAACGCGACGATCTTGAGGGCCTTAGCTTGATACCCCAACTCAGAAATGCGGCCACCCACCGCGACCGCCCGGCGATCACAAGCCACAACCAGGGCAACCACGGCATTCGCAGCGAGCGTTGGCGCTATATTCGTTACGCCGACGGCAGTGAAGAGCTTTACGACATGCAAGCCGACCCTAACGAGTGGACCAACCTTGCCGGCCAACCGAGGCACGCCGCTGTCATAGCCACCCACCGGCAGTGGTTGCCGAAAATTGACCGGCCGCCCGCGCCCAACAGCGCCAGCCGCGTGTTGACCTACGACAAGGCTACTGACGAGGCTGTTTGGGAAGGCCAGCTTGTGAAGCGCACCGACCCCATTCCTCAATGACCACTTCCTTGTCGCCCTCCCCTCACCCATGACTATCGCAGACATTCTCACCCGCAAAGGTCTGCTCACCGCCGAGCAGTTGGCCGACGCGCAATCGCTCACTGATAGCGAAGGTTTGCGCCTCGACCGCGCCGTCGTGCAGAAGGGCTTACTCACGGAAAAGCAGTTGCTCGAAGTCTTTGCTGAGCAGTTACATCTTCCCCTAGTATCGCTGGAGGATCGCTCGTTTGATGCGGAACTGCTCCGCACCTTGCCCTCACGCGTAGTCTATCGCCAACGGCTGGTGCCGGTCGCGCGCGTGGATGGAGCTTTGCAAGTTGCTACGAGCGACCCCCTCGACCTCTACGCCTTCGATGACCTGCGCCTCACCACCGGGCTAAACATCGAGCCTGTGCTCGCCCCGCGCGAGGAGATCGAGAAGGTCATCAAGACCCACTACGGCCTCGGCGGCGACACGTTGGATGAAATGGTCGGCGAAGACGACGCGCCCGCCGTCGCGCTCGAAGCCGGCCACGGCGAAGACCTGCTAGAAGCGGCGCAGGAAGCCAGCGTCATCAAGCTGGTCAACGAGATCATCCTCGAAGCTGTGAACGAGCGGGCGAGCGACATTCATGTTGAGCCATTTGAATACCAAATAGCTATTCGTTACCGCATTGACGGTGTGTTGCAGGAGGCGCCTGTGCCGCCGCAGATGCACCGCTTCGCCGCCGCCATCATCAGCCGCATCAAGATTTTGGCGAACCTCAACATCGCCGAACGCCGCATCCCGCAGGACGGTCGCATCAAGTTCAACGTCGGCGGTCGACAGATTGACGTGCGCGTGAGCGTCATCCCGATGCTCTTCGGCGAGGGCGTAGTCATGCGCTTGCTCGATAAGGCAAACGTGCTTTTCACCCTGCCGCAACTCGGCATGGATGACCGATCCTTCGGGCTGTTCAAGGGACTCATAGACCGGCCGCATGGCATTTTCCTCGTCACCGGCCCTACCGGCGCGGGCAAGACCACCACGCTTTACGCCGCGCTCAACGCCATCGTCGGCCCCGGCCTCAAGGTGCTAACGGTCGAAGACCCGGTGGAATACAACCTCACCGGCGTGAACCAAATTCCGGTCAACACGGCAGTGGGCATGACCTTCGAGAAGGGCCTGCGCGCCATCCTGCGTCACGACCCGGACGTAGTGATGATCGGTGAAATCCGTGATCTGGAAACCGCCCGCGCCGCGATCCAGGCCGCGCTCACCGGCCACCTCGTGCTCTCCACGTTGCACACCAATGACGCCGCATCCGCGCCAATGCGGCTCATTGACATGGGCGTGGAGCCGTTCCTCATCAGCAGCACGATGATTGGCTCGATGGCCCAGCGTCTCGTGCGCCGCATCTGCTCCAAATGTAAGACAGAATATGAACCCGATCACGCGCACCTGCCTAACGACTTCGTCCTCGCGCCCGGGGAAAAACTCTGGCGCGGTGCGGGCTGCCCGAACTGCCGCAACACCGGCTATCGTGGCCGAAGCGGCCTCTACGAACTCATGGTGATGAGCGACGCCATCTCTGAGAAGATCATCGAACGCGCGCCCGCATATCAGGTCTTGGCCGCCGCCCAGCAAGGTGGCCTGCGCCTCCTCCGCGAGGATGGCTGGGACAAAGTTCGTCACGGCATCACCACACCGGATGAAGTACTGCTATGCACCGCGGGGTGAGGGAAAACGTAACGATACGAGTAAATCTGTGAAAATTCGCATTATTACTCTCCGAGTAAAATGACCCAGTTCACCTACACCGCCATGACCGAGGCCGGGCAGCGTGTCTCCGGTTCGCTCGAAGCCGAGAGCGAGGCGTCGGCGTTGCGGTTGCTGGAGGACCAGCGGCTGTTTCCCGTCACCGTGGCTGGCGCGTCAGGCACGGATGACGGCAAGCCCGCCCGCCGCAAGGTCCGCTCCCGTGACCTCGGCGTGCTCTATGGTCAACTCGCCGACTTGCTTGGGTCTGGCGTGCCGCTCTTGCGTGCGCTGGATTCTCTCATCCGCTCGACGCCGGCACCCGCATTGCGTGAATTGCTCAAGGAAATCCGCGCCGCTGTCGCCGAGGGCAAGACGCTCACCGAAGCGCTGCGGCCGTATCCGGAAATTTTCCCCACGCTACATATCGCGATGATCCAGGCGGGCGAACGCGCGGCGTTCCTTGAAGCCGTGTTGCGGAATCTCTCGGGCTTCCTCGAACGCTTCGAGGAATTGCGGAGCAAGGTGATGGGCGCGCTCATTTACCCGGCGCTGCTCACTACGCTCGGCACGCTCGTGATGGTGGGCGCGCTGGTGTTTTTCGTTCCGCGCTTCGAGCCGTTGCTGGCCGCTGCGAAGAAGCCGCTGCCCACCGAGATTCTGTTTGGCGCGAGCAAGCTGGTGCGAGGCTATTGGTGGTTGCTGCTCATTGGCGGCGCGGGCGCGGGCTTCTTCCTCTGGCTTAACCTTCAGACGGAGGCCGCACGGCGGAAGTTGGAGGCGTGGCAACTCAAAATCCCCGTGGTTGGCGAAGCGCTCCGGTTGTTGGCGATTACGCGCTTCTGCCGCATCCTTGGTACGATGCTTGCCAACGGCGTACCGTTACTTTCCGCGCTGAAGATCGCCCAAAACGCCACCGGCTCGACCATCCTCGCCGAGCGCATCGCCGAATGCACCGAGTCCGTGCGCGACGGCAAGCGTCTGTCTGAACCGCTGGCGAAGGGCGGCTTCTTCCCCGACCAAATCCTGGCGATGATCGCTGTCGCCGAGGAATCCAACAAACTAGATCACGTCCTGGTACAAATCGCCGAAACCGTGGAGCGCCGCACCAACCGCTCGGTGGACCAAGCGGTGCGGCTCATCGAGCCGTTGATCCTCTGTTTTGTCGCGGCCGCGATTGGCTTCCTCGCACTTGGTTTGCTGCTGCCCATCTTCACGATGGCCAGCGCGCTGGGCTCTAAGTGAGGCCCAGGTTGGCGACGGGCAGTCGCTCGTACCGGATGGGTTCGGCAGGTTCAGATCGGGCTCGCGTTCTCCATCCGAAAACAACGGTAAGTAGCCAGGTGAACGGATGAAAAATTCTTTCTAAATGTCAAATTTCTCCTGAATCATACCCTCAAGCTCCCGTCTTAATAAGGTTACACATGAAGTTGAACCTGCTTTTAAAACAGAATCGGTTCCCGCCTCGCACGGCGGGTTTCACGCTCATCGAGGTATTGCTGGTCATCGTCGTCATCCTGATGCTTGCTGGTGCGATGGTGGTCTTTGTCCTCCCCCAGCAAAAGGGCGCAGAGAAAAACACCACCAAGCTTCTTCTCGCGCAGGTCGCCAACGCGCTCGACACATACCGCCTTAACCTTGGTCATTACCCCACCGAGCAGGAAGGCGGCCTAGATGCGCTCTCGAAAAAACCCACCTTTGAAAACGAGCGCATGGGCGAGAAGTGGCAGGGGCCATATCTTAAACCCGGCACGACGTTGGATGACCCGTGGGGCTTTAAAATCCGCTATGAGAGAGTTGCTGCTAGCGGGGACAACGCAGAGGCCGGCAACACCACGGCCCTGCCATACAAGCTCTTCTCCGTAGGTCCCGACGGCCAGCCCGACACAGACGATGATATTAAACACGGGGCCGAGCCTGCCGGAGCGGAAAACACCGGCCGCTAAATCATGCGCTTACCGCACCAATCACCCCACTCCGGTTACACGCTGACCGAGCTGTTGCTCTCGGTTGTGCTCGTGCTCGGACTGTTGGGAGCGGTGGTCTTCAACTTCTCCTCCGGCTCCCGCACTGCTCAACTGGACGAGGGCGCGACGCAAGTCGAGGCGATGTTCCGCTTTGCCCGCGCGCATGCGGCTAGCACCGGCAAGCAGGTTCGCGTTTTTTTTCCAGAGGCTGAGTCCGGCGATAACGCCGAGTTGCTCGCTGCGGAGACACCCGGCGCGACCGTTCGCGTGACCTGCGAGCTCGATCCCATTGGCGCGCCCGGTGTTTTTACCGACGTGCCGGCGGCGGCCAATTTTGTCGCGAGCATCAGCGACCTTGTCAGCATCCAGCAGGTGCAGTCCGGGGTAGCAGCCTCGGAAAACTCCGCTCAAGTTGCGCCTCCCTCCGGCGAACCGACAGGCGAACCCGCCCCCGTGGAGGCCGCGCGGAGCGCTTTTGCGACCGTAACCTTTTATCCCGACGGCACGGGGGATACAGTCGAAGTGCTGCTCACCTCCCGCAGCGAAACCGATGCTCGGCGTTTCAGCATCCGCGTCACCGGACTCACCGGTTCCATCCGTCGCCAAATCATTGCCGATCCTGCCGCTACCGAAACCGCGCCTTCCGCTTCGGCCACGGAGGCCGCTGCGGAGGTCGCCCGATGAAGTTTTCGTCTGGTTCCGCCGCTCGCGTTCGCGGCACCGCCCTTCTTGAGGTCATTCTTGCGCTTGCGCTCTTTGTTGTGGCCGCAGCCATCGTCACGAGCGGCATGAATGCTTCCACGGAGAATCTCAGCCGCCAGCGTCGCCATACCCACGCCGCCAATCTGGCTGCCACGGTGCTTGCGGAAATCCAGCTAGGTATTCGGCGCACGAGCGAAGTTGGCGAACAACCCTTCGCCGCGCCATTCGACCAGTGGACCAGCGAACTCATCGTCACCCCAACCGAGACTGAGTCGGGCGAGGCCAGCGGTCTCCTGCGCGTGGAAGTCGTCATCCGACACCAGGATTCCGCGCTTGTTCGCCGCCTTGCCCAAATCATCCGCGTGCCGCCCGCCTCGACTCGCGCCGCTTTTTAAACATGCGCCTCCCCCGTCATCCTTGCAGCGACCGATGTCAGGTGGTTCTGGCCTCCCAGGCCGCATTTACTCTTTTGGAAGTCGTCTTCGCCATCGGCATCGCCACCGGTATTCTCGTCGCGGCGCTTGCCTTCCATCATCAAGCCACTGCTTTGCGCGCGAACCTCCTCGACGAAGCAGAACGCCTCGCCGCCGTTCGCCAGATCATGGACCGTCTCGCTGCCGACCTCCGCGTCGCACCGGGTTACAACCATGTCGGCTTCATCGGTGACTCAAATTCTCTGCGCTTTGTAACCACCCGCTTGCCGCTCACGCCCGTTGGCTTCGACTCCGACCTGCGCCGCGTGACCTACCGCGCCACCTTCTCCGGCGACGCCACCAACCTCACTGTTAGCGGCCTCTCACGCCTCGATGAACCGGCCGTGGAACTCATCGCCTCCCCGCTTACGTCAACTGCCGCCACAGGGACGACGACTGAACCGGTCGGTGATGCAGCGGAGGAACTCGCCGCCAGCGTCACGAACGCGACCTTGTCCGTCGCTGGCGCTGCCGAGCCGCTCACCGAATCGATTCGCTTCCTGAATTTTCGTTTCTGGGACGGCTCTGCGTGGCGTGACACATGGAGCGGCGTGGCTCCGCCGCCCGGGGTGGAAATCAGTCTTGGCTTCGAGTCGCTCCCCGCCGACATGACCCCCGACATGTACCCGGGTGAGGTCTTCCGCCGTGTTATCTTCCTTCCCGCTGGCCAGCCAAAATCAGCGGAGGAGAATCTTGTAGTCCGCTTGAACCAACAGTGAACTTGTGCTTTCAACGCGAGCAAACTCGCCTGCCTTATCTCGCTTTCCAAGCGCGAGAAAAGTGGCGCGTGGGGACTCATTCCTCCGCTTTCGCCCTCGTCGCTGTGCTCGTCATGGTGATGTTGCTCTCGATGCTTGTCATTAGCTTGCTGTTCAGGTTTCAGGCAGAAGACTCCGCTGCAAGCGCGAGCGTTAACGGCGAGCAAGCATGGGCGGCGGCGATGAGCGGCGTCGAGGAGGCGCTGCGCGTTGCCAGCACCGCCGCCCCCGGTGCCAACGACTGGCAGGACAATCCGGGCGCTTTCCGCGAGCGGCTTGTCTTCGACGACGGCGGCGAGCGTTGGTTCTTCTCTGTCTTTACGCCGAGCGCGACGCCCGGCGAAGTCCGCTACGGTCTCGCCGACGAGGCTTCCAAGCTCAACGTCAACGTCGCCGCTGGTGCCAGCCTCGAGAAGCTCCCGCGCGTTTCGCCCGCCATGGCTGCCGCGCTCGTTGACTTTCTCGACCCCGATGACATACCGGAGCCAGAGGGCGCAGAGCAGGAGTATTACAGCGCCTTGGCTCGGCCTTATACTATTCGCAATGGCCCGCTGGCATCGCTTGACGAGTTACTGCTCGTGCGCGGTTTTACGGCGGAAATTCTCCATGGCGCGGCGGCGGCGTCCGCTAACTTGACCAACGAAGAACCCTCCACGGCCAGTGCTAATACCCGCGTCACGCGCGGCCTCAGCCAGTTCCTCACGGTGGCGTCTTACGAATTTAACACCGACGCCGACGGTTGGGACCTCACGAACTTGAACGACCCTGCGTCACCATTGCCCAGCACTGACCGCTTGCCCGCTGCCGTCACGAATTTCATCAGCGCGCTCCGAACAAACGGCGTGACGCTCAGCCATCCCGCCGAATTGCTTGAAGCCACGTTGCTCATCAAGACCGCGAAGGGCGCCATGACTGAGATCTCCTCTGGCGTGGGCAAGGCTGAGTTGGCTGCTGTACTCGAACTCTTCACCGCCTCCGATTACTACTACACCGATGGCCTCATTAATGTGAACACCGCCAGTGCCACCGTGCTTGCGACGTTGCCTGGCGTGGATGAGGCGCTCGCCGAGACCATCGTATCCGCGCGCGGAGCGCTTGGCGCAGGCCGTCGGACAACCACGGCGTGGCTATATCAGGAGGGCGTGCTCGATGCCGCAAAGTTCAAAGCCCTCGCGCCACTGCTCACCTCGCGCAGCGAGCAATTCACGTTCTGCGTCATTGGCTATGGCCTGCCTTCGGGCCGCTTCCGCGTGCTGGAGGTGGGCATTGACGTGGCCGGTGGTGACCGCCGCGTGACTTACCTCCGCGATGTGACACGGCGCGGCTTGCCGTTCCCGATTGCCGGCGAAGCCGAGGGGCAAGTGACGAAGCTCGAAAGCCCAAGTGCGAAAGTGAAACGCAGCTCCCAACTCCCAGCTCCAAATTTTCAATATACTCCAAGCTCCAAGCTGCCAATACCAAGGCGCGCCTCCAATTTCCCGCATGCGAATCTAGATTCAGAGCAGGCAACGTCTCTGGTGCTAGGACCTTGGATCTGGGGGCTTTTTTCCTCGGAGGTTTGCCATGGCTGACCGCGACGCTCTCCCTGCGTTCCCGTTCAAGAGGCCTACTGCCGGGCGCGCGAAACTCCCGTCGCAGGCAACCTCGCTAGACTTTGACAGCCGCTCGCTCCGTGTCGTCTCGCCTGGACTCAGCCGCATCGCGGTCGCCCCGCTAAACTTGCCCGCTGATGCTGACCGCACTGATGCCGCCGTGCTTGGGGCCGCGTTGGCGACTGCGTTGGAGCAACTCAAACTCAAACCCGGCCCCGTAGTAATGGGCTTGCCGCGCGCTCAGGTGGTGCTCAAGACGCTCCTGCTGCCCGTCGTCGCGGACGTGAACGAACTCGCGTCCATCGTTCATCTGCAAGTCGGACGCGACCTCCCGTTTCGGCTCGCGGACGCGGTGATTGATTTCCAAATCCTCCGCCAAATCGCGCCGCCTGCACCTAAACCCGACGTGAATGCCAAGCCCGGCGCAGAAGCACCCGCTGCGCCGCCGCCCAAGGTCGAAGTGCTCGTGGCTGTGGCGAAGCGCGAGGCCGTCGCGTTCTACCAACGCGTCGCGGAAGCGGCAGGCGTGAAACTCGTCGCGCTCGGCCTCTTGCCAAACGCCGGCGCGCGGTGCGTTGAGGCGTGTCGCGTCGTGGAACGGGGGCAACCCTTCGCGCTCGTGTCGCTGCGCGTGGATGAAGTCAGCATTGAGATCGCGTGTGACAGCGCAGTGCCGTTCAGCCGCGGTGCGGCATTGAAGCCAATGGACGCGAACGCGCCGGAGACATTCGTCAACGCCGCGACGATTGAAGCCGTCCGCAGCTTGCACAGTCACGGCGGCCAGGGCGCGGCAGGGTCACCCGCGAGGGTTTTCGTCAGCGGCGCGACGGGCCAAGAAGCTGCGCTTGCCACTGCACTCGCCGCTCGCATGAGTGTGCCGGTGGCCGCGCTGGACACGGCGGCGCTCGACTTGCCGACGGAGGCGCGGGTGGACGCGGGCGGTTCCGCCGCCGCCATCGGCTTGGTGCTCGGCTACGCGGACACAAACGGGTTGCCGTTTGATTTTCTTAACCCGAAGCGTCCTGCCGTCCCGCGCGATATGCGGCGCGTGAAGATTCTTGCCGGCTTGGCCGTGACGGCGGCGTTGTTCATCGTCGTGGCGGGCATTCGGCATTGGCTCATCGGGAAACGCCAGACCGTGCTCGATGCCGTAACCGCCGAGGCTGTGCTTGCGGAGAAAAACCGACCTGCGTACCGGAAGGTAATTTCGCAGGCGGCCGTGGTGAACGAGTGGGTCGGTGGCGAGCGCGACTGGCTGCTGCATTATGCGCACCTTAGCGCTGTGCTCCCGCGCAGCGAGGAGATGTTTCTCACATCCTTCGCGGTAAGTGGGCCGGGTGCATTAAGGCTGGGTGTGCGCGCGAAAAGTGGAGCGATTCTGGCGAAGATGGAAAAGCAGCTCCGCGCCGCCGGCTATGAGGTCAAGCCGCTTGCCATCACGCCGGGTGCGGACAAAAATGGCTATGAATTCCAGTCCACCGTCGAACTAGGTGTACCGGCGAAGCTCAAAATTGACACCACGCAACTGCTGCCACCGGAGCGCCCGGCGGATGACGCTTCCCTCGACCCACCAGGACGCAGGAGAGGAGGCGGATGAACACCCGCGAGAAAAAACTTGCCGCGATGGTTCTCGGCACTGCGGCGCTCTTCAGCGGTTTGCTGGGCATTCGCACGTTTATTTCGCGCCCGCTTGTAGACCTCGATAAACGGATCGTCGCCGCTCGCGAGCGACTCGGAAAAATCCAGACCGAACGGCGGAATTTCTTCACTGCCGAGGACCGCTTGAAGTCGCTGACCAAGCTTGCTTATGCCGACACGACCGACGAGGCCAGCGCGCGTTCGGGCGAGGTGCTGACGAAACAGATTGTTCAAGCGGGCTTGGACGAAGGCGACTTCACCCGGCTGCCGCTTGGCCCGCGCAAACTTCGGGGCGCGAGCGAGATCGGCTGGAGCGTACAGGGCGATGGGCCGTTGGCGAGGGTCGTGAACTTGCTCTTCATCCTTGAACAATCGCCGCATTTGCTACGGATCGAAGGGTTGGTGCTCTCGCAGGCGGAGAAGCCTGGCGACGTGCGCGTGCGCTTCCGCTTCCTGACGCTCGTGCTGGATCCCGCGCCCGAGGTCAAGCGTGAGGTGCTCACGGCGAAGGTGGACTTAAAGTCTGAAGCCCGCCACGTCTTCGACGGCATCGTCACGCGGGACTTACTGCGGCCTTACATTAAACGTCCGCCGCCACCGCCGGTCGTCGCGAAGACAGGTAGCAATTCCTCTGCTTCCGCGGTGCCCGCCACGCCGCCGGGACCACCTGGCCCGGAGACTTTCCGCGTCGTCTCGCTCTCCGAATGGCAGGGCCAGCCCGAAATCCACGTGCGCGACCTCACCGCGCAGAAAACAGTTCGTTATAAGTCGGGTGATACGTTGGCGGGAGGAACCATTGTGCTGGTGGATTATCGTGCACTGCCATTGCCCGGCGGGAATGGGTTGCTTTCCGACAGCCGGGTCATCGTGCGCGTGAAGGACGAGTTCTTCGCTATTGAGCGCGGCCAGACATTGGGAGATTTACGGAAGCTGGAACTTGCACAGCTCCCGCCAGAATTGGCAAAATCTGTTGGTAACCTGCCGCGCACGACACCATGAACATTTTCCCCTTATGAACCGAACGCACCCTCCGCTCCTCGCCCTTGCGCTCCTCGTCGGCACGTTCACCCTCGCGGCGCAGGACGCGCCGAAGGCCCCGGCTGTTGCCGTGCCCGCCACGAACGCCCCCACGAAGGCCGTCACCATCGCGCCCAGCACCGCCGCGCCCGCGTCCAACGCGCGCAACATTCGCTTTCAGTTCGATGGCATTCCTTACGGCGATGTCATCGAACGGTTTGCGCAAATGGCGGGCAAGCCACTTCTCGCTGGCAACAAACCCGAGGGCACGCTGACCTACAATGACCCCAACGCCTACACTTATGGCGAGGCGCTCGACACGCTCAACGTCGTCCTCGCGATGAAGGGCGTCATGCTCGTCGAGAACGCGAACTACCTCCAACTCGTGCCTTTTAAGGAGCTGCCGTCCACGCCGCTGAAGCTCCTGCGCGGCGCCGCACCCGTCGGAGACGTGCGGCCCGGCGAGGTCGTTACCGCCGTGCTCGACGCTAAGAACGTAGACTCGAAGGAAATCACGGATTCGCTCACCTCGATGCTATCGAGCGCCGGTTCCATGGCCGTGCTGCCGCGCGGGCGCGGCATCATCATCACCGACCGGCTGGCGAATATTCAGCGCATCAAAACTCTGCTCGCCACCATCGACATCGAGGCACCAGCCGAGCGAATGATGAAAACCTTCGCGCTGCAAAATAGCTCTGGGGCGATAGTTGCCGACCTGCTCAACCGCACTTTCGGTGTCGCCACCGCACCCAGGCGCCAAGAGTTCAACCCAAATACCAAGGCGATGCAAATCCTGCCGCCGGACCCGAACGAATACATCACTGCGGTCTACGACGACGCCTCGCGCACGATGGTGCTATTCGGCCCGCGCGAGCGCATCGCGCTGGCGGAGGAGTTGATTGCGAAGTTCGAGCAACGCGAAGGCCCCTCCGGCGATGTGCGCATTTACCAGCTGCAGTCCACCAAGGCCGACGAAATCGCCATGATTATCCGACAGGCGATTCCCGGCGTTGCCGAGCCAAAAGAAACTGGCTCTGCGGCCGCCACCAAGGCGCGCGTCATCGCCGACTCACAGCAAAACCGCCTCATCGTCGCGTCGCCCGTGGCAGGACAGTTGGAGCAGATTGATCTGCTCATCAGCCGCGTGGACAAAGGCACGACCGGTAACGTGAATACCAACAACGCGCCGCTCCGGGTTCAGTCAGTGATGCTCACCAAAGTCTTCCGTCCCCGTGCGACCGAGCCAAAGGACTTCGCCCAAATTGTTACACAGGCGCTCACGCGGCGCGACCCCGGCGGGCGCGCCGGCATCACCGCCAGTGTCATTCACGATCCCGGCAGCAAGACGGTAGTAATCTCCGGTACGCTTGGCGACCTCCAGACCGCGACGGAGATTCTCACACAGTTGGAGACTGGCACTTCCCAACCGCAGGCGCTCCAGACGCGTTTCATCGAAGTCGGCACGGCGGCGGACGCGAAGCGCCTGTTGCCGCTCGTGGAAGAGCTTTACCGCAACCAAATGAGCGGCGCGGGCGCGCTCGACTCCGGCGCGCACGCCAAGCTGATGAGCGACGATAACGGGAGGCTCATCGTGACGGCGAGCGAGGCACACCTGATTCGGGTGGAGGAGCTTGTAAAGCAACTGCGTGGAAAAAACGGCGTGGTGATGAACCGCCAGCTTTCGATCATTGCACTTAAAAACACCAAGTTGGATGCGATCCTCGCTGGTTTTGAGAAGCTACTCTCTGACCGCATGGCCGACCGACGCTTCGAGGGCCAGCCAAAGCCCTCGGTCGTGCCAGATAACGCGAACAACCGGGTGCTCGTCACGGCAACCCCTGAGCAGTTGAAGGAGATTGAGCAACTCGTGCAAGTGGTGGATGTCGCGCCTGCAACGCAACGCCGCGAGATGGTTGTCCTCCCCGTGCGCGCCAAGACCCCGGCGGAAATCATCACCCTCGCCACGCAACTCCTCGCACAGATGGGTGGCGCTGGCGCGGACCCCCAGATGGAGCCCAAGCTCATCCCCGACGCGAGCGGTAAACAAATCATTTTGCTCGCTGCCCAGAAAGATTTGCAGCGTGTGCGCGAGTTGGTCACTCAGCTCGACACGGCCACCATCCAGAACCTCGCCCGCCAGTTCCGTTCGGTGGAACTCAATGCGCGCTCGGCAGCGGAGCTAACCCCGCTAGTCACGCAGCTTTATCAGGAGCAACTTAAGGGGCAGAACGAGCCGCCCGGCGGCGCGGCCACTGTGCTCGCTGACGCCAAGAACAACCGCATCATGGTCAGCGGCGCGGACGCGGAAATCACCCGTGTCGAGGCCATCATCCGCCAGCTCGACCCCGCCGGCCGGAAGCCCGCCCGTGACGAAACGCGCGTCTTTCGCTTGCGTGCCGCGCTGGCCGCCGAAATTTCCGGCCTCGTCGAAAAGAGCCTTAATGCGCAGGCACAGACGGTAAAAGTGCTCGTGGACGCGCGCAGCAATAGCCTCATCCTCAGTGGGGAGCCGGATGCGGTCGAGGCCGCATCGAAAGTCATCCAACAGCTCGACACGCCCGGCGACGTGCAGCCGCGCGAGATGCGTGTGATGGAGTTGAAGCAGGGCGACGCTGCCGCCATCGCCGCGCTCGCCACGCCGCTGGTCACCGAACTGCTCAAGAGCCAACGCGGGCCGGAGTATTCGCCCACGGTCAAAATCATCGCCGACGCTGCCTCGAACCGACTCATCATCAGCGGGCCGCGCAACGAGCTGCTCGCGGTTAATACCATCGTTGAACAACTCGACCAAGCGCCCGAAGGCGCGGGCGGCGCGCGCGTGTTCAAGCTCAATAACGCCACCGCGCTCAAGGTTGTTGGGGTCGTCTCCAACGCGATGGTGAAGTTTGACGCGCGCAACCAGCCCATCCGCCGGATCACCGTAAGTGCAGACCCGGATTCAAACAGTATTGTCGTCGCGGGTACACGGCAGGACCTGAAGGACGCCGAGAACATCATCCAGCGCCTTGATAATGAGGGCATTGACCCGTCGAGTCTGGAAAAACCCAAGGGCATGAAGCTTGTCGAAGTGCGCGGCGATGCTGACGCGCTCGCTGCGTTGGCCACGCGCATCTTCACAGCGCAAGCCGGGCGCAGCGCGTTGACGAATCTCGTGAGCATCACACCGAACGGCAAACGTCTTATCGTGCTAGCGCCTGAGGCGATGCTGCCGCAAATCGAGGCACTGGTGAACTCGCTTGATGCAAAGCCTGATGAGTTGCAACGCGAGCTGCATCCTATCGTGCTTAAGAACGCCTCCGCCACGGAACTGCTGCCCAAGGTCACGGCAATTTACTCCGAGCAGTCCGCCGGCAAGACACAGAAGCCCGCGACGATTTACGCCGACGCCAGCGGCACGCGGCTCAATGTCTTCGGCACGAAGCAGCAGGCCGAGGCGATTCAGCAGATTGCCGACACGCTCGCCGGGAGCGCGCCCGCGACGCGCGAGACGAAGCTGATTGACCTCGGCAAACTCACCGAAGCCAAGCGTGTGATGGCGCTCGCACTCCAGCTCTACAAAGACCAGTTCGCCGCCAACCCTCAGCTCGGCCCTGCCGACGCGCAGATGGTCAGCGACGGCGTCTCTGGCCGCGTCATCGTCAGCGCGCGCGCGGACCAGATGAAAGCCATCGAGGACATCTTCAAGCGGCTCGAACTCACGCCCGCCGCCTCGGCCGCGCGCGAGACGCGCATGATTGAAGTTGGCTCCGCGAACGACGTGGCGCGGCTGCTGCCCATTGTGCAAAAGCTTTATGCCGAACAGTGGAAAGACCGACCCGAGACCGACCCGGCGGACGCGCAAATCGTCGCCGACCCGCAGGGCGGGCGCGTCATTGTCACAGGCCGGCCGGAGCACGTGAAGGAGATTGAAGGCATCTTGCAGAAGCTCGGCACGGCTAAGGCCAAGCCGCAGGCGCGCGAGACGCGACTCTTCGATCTTACCACCGCCAGCGCGACAGAATTGGTCACGACCTTGAAGGTGCTTTACACCGAGGACGCCAAGGCGCGCTTTGGCGCACAGACGCCGGATACGCTAATCATGGCCGACACGAGCGCGAACCGGTTAATTGCGGTGGGTGACACGGTGGAGCTCGAAGCTGTCGCCGGGCTGGTGAAGAAACTCGATTCCAGCGCCGCGCAAAGTTCAACGGCGCGGGTATTCAAGATTAAGTCCGCCGATCCGGCGAAGGTTGCCGAGGTGCTCACCACCGCACTGGTGCGCTTTGACGCGCTGGGCCGCGCGCAGAAGCGCGTGAGCGTCTCAGTGGACGCGAAGACCCGCACTCTCATCGTGACCGGCGATGCCAAGGAACTCGCCGCTGTTCCCACGATCATTGAACAACTCGATCAGTCACTCGGAGAACAGCCGGAGCGGAAAATACAAACTGTGCAGCTTAACTCCACGACCCCGAACACGCTGCTTTCGCAGGCACGCAAACTTTACGACGACCAAATTAAGACGCAGCCGGAACTCACCGTGTCCGAGTTGCTCGTGATGGATGATGCCAGTGGCAGCCAGCTCATCCTCGCCGGCAGCGACGCGCAGTTGAAGTTGTTCACCCGCATCTTAGATGACCTGCAAAAGCTTCAAGTCACGCCCGGTGAGCGGGTGACTAAGTCGTTCGACCTTGGCCCAGCCGATGAGGTCACGCGGCTTGTGCCACTGGTGCGCTCGTTCTACGAGGAGAAGTGGCGCACGCGGCCGCTCTCGGACCCGGCGGACGCGACGTTCCTGCCTGACACGCGCAACGGCCGCGTCATTGTCACGGGTCGCACGAACCACCTTGTGGAGATTGAGGCGTTGCTCGGACAGTTGCGCGATGGGGCGGCGATGGAGCCGCGCACCACGCGTTTTTTTGACCTGACCAGCAGCGATGCCGGCATGCTGGTCGCCACGTTGCGCCCGCTGTATCTCGAACAAGCTAAACTGCGGCCCGGTGCACCGGCGCAGAATACGCTGATCCTCGCGGAGACAAATTCCAACCGCCTCATCGTGACCGGTACGGCTAATGAGCTGAGCGTGGTCGAGCAACTCGTCCGCGAGTTGGACAAGGCCAGCCCGCAGAGCGCCATTGCGCGTATCTTCAACCTTAAGACGGCCGACCTCGCGCAAGTCTCGGAAATCCTCACCAACGCCTTTGTGACGGCAGACCGCATCGGTCGCTCGACCAAACGCATCAGCGTGGTGGTGGACGCCAAGAATCGCAGCTTGATTGTCACAGGCGAGGTACGTGATTTGCAGGCGGTGGGGAAATTGATTGAGCAAATCGATGCTTCGCCCGCGAGCACAAACCAGGTGCGCTCGATGCGAGTCTTCGCGTTGAAAGGCCGGCGGGCGACGGAGACCGCGCCGAAGATTCGGCAAGTGTTTGAGGAGCGCGCGCGCAGCTTGCCGGAGGTCGGCACAGCGGGCGCGGTCATCGTCGAAGACATCCCCGGCAACCAGTTGATTTTCGTCGGCACTGAGGCGCAGCTCGCGCTCATGCAGGAAACCGCCGACGTAATGGATAAAGCTGGTACAACGCTCGGCCGCGAAGTGCGGGTGTTTCCGTTGGAGCGTAATTCTGCTGACGCCGTGGTGGTGATGCTCAACCGCCTGTTCCCGCGTCAGACCGGCACCACGGATCGCGAGGACCGCATGCTCATCAGCGCCGGCGGCGACGACAACACGCTCATCGTGGACGCGACCCGAACGGATTTAGACAAGGTTGAGCAGCTGCTGCGCGTGATGGACGCTTCACCCGCCGGCGACAAGACGACTTTCCACGCCGTACGTCTCACGAAGGGCAAAGCCGAGGAAGTTGCGACCGCTGTGACCGAGTCGTTCACCGCGAAGCTGGGCCGGGGAAAACTACCGCGCACGACGGTGACGCCCGTCAATGGTGCAAACACGCTGCTCATCAACGGCCCGAACGGTGAGGTCGAGAACGTGCTAAAAATCATCCAGTCGCTCGATGTGGAGATGAAGGGAGACGAGGTCGAGATTCGCATTTACAAGTTGGAGAACGGTACGGCGAAGGAAGTTTCTCTCATCATTGAGCAGTTGCTTCAAGGGATGGGCCGCGCCCGCGCCCGCGCCGCGGCGAATGTGACCGTGGACCCGCGCGCTAACTCGCTCATCATTTCTGGCACGCCCGCTCACTTCCGCGTGGTGGAAAAGGTGCTGCCGACGCTCGACAAAGCCCCTGAGCGCGCTGACCGCGATGTGCAGTTCGTGTGGCTGAAGAAGGCGAAAGCGTTCGACGTGAGCGCGAAATTGGAGGCGCTGTTTAGCGAGCGGCCCAAGGGAGAGCAACCGCTCATCGAGCCGGACGTGATGAACAATTCCCTCACCGTCATCGCCAAGCGTGCCGACCTCGCGCAAATTCAAGACCTCATCACGCGCCTCGACGAGCAGAGCAAAGACAACAGCATCCAAGTCCGCCTCCGCCCGCTGGACCGCGTCGTGGCCGAGCAGATGGCGAAGATGTTGCAAAGCATCTATCCGCAGATGTCGCGTGGCACCGTGCGAGTGGTGGAGAAATTGGATCCACTTAAGCCCGCCGCGACCAACGCGCCCGCTACCAAAGCCCCGGCCAATGCGCCTGCTGCCCAGCCGCAAGCTGCCGTCGCGGACACGAACGCAGTCCCCGAGGTCGTCATCGCGGTGGATAAAAACGCAAACTCGCTTTTGCTCTCCGGTCCAGCATCGGAATTGGACAACGTCGAGCGCATCATTAGCGACCTCTCGCTGAACTTTTACAGCAACGAGGCCGAGTTCCGCCTGTTCCCGCTCAAGGACGCTGACCCCATCGTCGTCGCGCGCACGTTGAATGAGTTGCTCCGCATGCCGCCGGTGGCCGTCACGCCGCAACGGCCCGGCGAACCGGTCCGAACGGTGGAGCAACCGCCACGCATCACCGTCGTGGCCGAGCAGCGCACCCGCAGCGTGGTGGTGCGCGCGCGGCCTACGGACTTTGCGTTGATGGAGTCGCTAATCAAGCAACTCGACAGCGCGGGCCAGACAGCCCAGCTCGATTTTCGCAGCGTGCCACTCACCAATGCGCCGCCGGAGAAAGTCCTGCCGCTCGTGCAGCAGCTGGTCACCCAGCTCAACCTCATCCGCCCCGGCGAGCCGCTCACGGTGGTGATTGACCCCCGTTCGCGCGGGCTGCTGGTCGTCGCGCGCGAGGCCGTCATCCTTCAAGTGGAGAAGATGATTCAATCGCTCGACAAACCTGCGCCTTATATCGAGGCCGAGGTGATGGTGTTCCAATTACGGAAGGCGAATGCAACCTCCCTCGCGCTTGTGTTGCAAAACATGATTCGCCCCGGTCCGCAGGGGACGCAGTCGCCTGAAGCCCGCGAGTTGCAAGAGCAAATTCGCCGCCTGCGCGTGCTGGGCGAAGATGGGGAGGCCGTCTCGCTTGACCTCACCAAGCCCATCAAAATCAGTGCCGACGGCACGGGCGGCGGCAACCGCCTGCTACTCACCTCCACGCCGGACAACCTCAAGGCACTCGCTGCCGTCGTCGAGTTGATGGACACGCCGCAAATCACCGAGGGCGTGAACGTCCGCATCATCAAACTCCAGCATGCCGACGCAGCGACCGTCTCGACCACGTTGCAGAGCATCTTCACCCAGGGCCGCACGCTTGCCACCGGCCCCGGCGGGCCGGGCGCGCAGCCCGAGGGCCTAACCGGCAAGGCACTCGTCAACCCCGTCGGCATCGGTGTGGACGCGCGCTCGAACACGCTCATCCTCAGCGGTCAGAACGAATCCATCGAGCTGGCCTCGAAACTGGTGGAAGACCTCGACAAGGCAGTGGACCATCCCGTCACGGAAGTCCGCCTGTTCCGGCTGAAACACGCGTCTGCCGCGCGGTTACTGCCGATGCTGCAAAGTGTCTTCGCTGAAGGCGCGCCGGTGCCTGGCACGGAGGGTTTGAAGACGCAGGTTACTCGGCTTCGCACGTTGCGCGAGGCAAACACGCCGCGCGTCACTGATGCCGCGAAATCCCGCGCCGCGCTCGCCATGCAGGCGGATGATTTCTCGAACATCCTCATCGTTGCCGCTCGCAGCGACATGCTGCCGCTCATCGCCGATGTCGTAGAGCAACTCGATATTCCCTCCGCCTCCGGCTTGGAAACTGTCCGCATCTTCCCACTCGCGCATGCGGACCCAGCGGCGGTGCAAAAGGTGCTGGCTGACCTCTATGCTGGTCAGCGCGCCGGCACCGTTCGTAACGAAGATAAACCCGTCATCACACTCGATGACCGCACCGGCTCGCTCATCGTTGCGGGCAACGCAAAAAGCTTCGCCATAATCGAGGGCCTGCTTCAATCGCTCGACCGCCAGTTGCCCTTCGACCTGCGCGACATTCGCATCCTGCCGCTGGAGAACGCGGACGCAAATGTCGTCGCTGGCACATTGCAGAAGCTCATGGATGCGCGGCTCACGCAGCGCGCGCAGTTGAACAAGTCCCAGGCCGACGCGCTTAAGGTCATTATCCTCGCCGATCAGCGTAGCAACGCCCTGCTTGTGGGCGGCGGTCGCGACGCCTTCGATATGGTGCAGATGCTCGCGAAGCAGCTCGACACACCCGGAGCGGCGTTAAGTGGACGCATCCGCTTGGTAGCCGTTCAATTCGCGGACGCGCGCCTGTTGGCTGCGACGCTGACGACGCTCTTCGAACAGCGTTACTCCACCGCCCGCGCGACCGACGTGCAGCGGAACAAGCCGGTGATTCTCCCTGACCCGCGCAGCAACAGCTTACTCATCACCGCCAGCCAGGAGGACAACCGTGCGATTGATGAGCTGCTGCAACGCCTCGACACGCGGTTAGACAACCCGGCACTCCAACTCACCGTGCTGCCACTCAAGCACAACGACGCTGCGCGCGTGGCTGCAATGATTGAGAGTATCTTCGCCGCGCGCCGCACCGCGCAGACCCTCCCCGGTCAGCCGCCCTTACCCAACACGCAAATCAAGCTGGAGCCGGACCCGCTGAACAACTCGCTCGTCGTTTCCGCCAGCAAGGAGAACGTGGAGTTGATTCAGGACTTGCTGAAGAAACTGGACGCCGAGCCGGCCATCGCGGGCGGCGTGCTAGAGGTGTTCCCGTTGCAGTTCGCGGACGCCACGCGCGTCGGGGCATTACTGACTTCACTCGTGCAGCAGGGGCTTTACCGGCCCGGCCAGTTACCCGGCGCGCCGCGCGCGACCTCCATGGACAAGCTCGCCGTGACTGTGGACCCGCGCAGCAATTCACTCTTTGTTAGCGCCAGCCCAGAAACCATGACTGTGGTGCGCGAGGTCATTAAACGCATGGACGTGCAGGAGCAGAACCTGACCGGCGACGTGAAACTCTTTCAACTTAAGAACGCCCGGGCCAGCACGCTCGCCGCGACACTCACGCAGTTTTTCACCGCCAAGCAGGCCGCTGACACCGCACTCATCGCCAACGCTAATCAGCGCCGCCTGCCCGCCACCGTTATTGCTGACGACCGCGTGAACACACTGCTCGTGACCGGCGGGAAGGAAGCGTTCGACTTCGTTGAGCGCCTGCTCCCGCAACTCGATGGCGAGGGGACCTTCAACAAGCTGAATTTCCGCGTGTTCCCGTTGAAGAAGGCCACGGCGCAGAAACTACAAGCGACGTTGCAGCCTATCTTCGCGAATCGCCCGCCCCGTGTGCGAGGCGAGCCGAACGACCCCATCACCATCATCGCCGATGCGTGGGTAAATGCGTTGCTCGTGGGCGCAAACGTTGAGGACCTGAGCGCGATCGAGTCACTCATCAACCAACTTGACACCGATCCGATGCCAAACGGACTCGCCATCCATGTCTTCCCGCTGGCCAAGGCGGACGTGCGGAAGGTGGCGCTGACCGTGCAAGGCTTGTTCCGCGATGGCCCGCCCGGCCAACCCGGCCAACAGACGCAGGTGCAAGTCACGGCGGACGAGCGCATCAACGCGCTGGTCGTGTCCTGTGGCGAGGTGGACGCCCGGCGCATAGCCGAATTGGTAAAGCGCCTCGACACCGAGCAAGTCGCGCGCGTGGCCGAGATCCGTGTCTTCCCGCTAAAGCACGCTCGCGCCGAGACGCTTTCAACCATCCTCAACACTGCGTTGAACACCAAGCCCACGCCGCTTTCCGACCAACAAAACCCTAACGCGCAGTCAGTGCTTCAATTCATCACGCGTTCGAACGAGGGCCGCGAGCTGATCACGGCAGCGTTGAAGGAAGCCGTCTTGATCACGCCTGACCCACGCATGAATTCGCTCATCGTGAGCGGTCCAGTGGATTACATGGGCCTGCTGGAACAGATCATCAGCCGGCTCGACGCAAGCTCGCCGCAGGAGGCGAAGATTAAAGTCTTCGCCCTAAAGAACTCCTCTGCCCGCGCCATGGCGGACATTCTCACGCAAATGTTCCGCATGACGGCAACGGCGACGACGGCCAGCCAGCGCACAATCCAATACACCCTTGTTCGCCCTGGCGGCACAAATGACGCCGCCAGCGCAACGCTCGGCTCAGCGGAACAGACTTCGCTCACAGTCACCGTGGATCCACGCACGAACAGCTTGCTCGTGGGCGGCACGGATCATTACGTCAAGATGGTTGAGCAGATCATTGAGTCGCTCGATACCTCCACGGCGAATGACCGGCGCACAGAAGTAATTCGTTTGAAAAACACGCAGTCCTCCGACGTGGCAGGCGCGGTCCGTAACTTCCTCGACCAAGAACGCCAACGCGTGACGCAAGTGCTCGGCGCGGATGCCGTCGGAGCCGCACAGCAGATGCTTGAGCGGGAAGTTGCCGTGGTGGGCGAGACGAACAGCAACACGCTCCTCCTCTCCGCCAGCCCGCGTTACTTCACTCAGGTACAAGACTTGATCAAGGAGCTCGATAAGTCCCAGCCGCAGGTGATGATCCAGGTTGTGCTAGCAGAAGTGGCACTGAACGAGGGGCGGGATATTGGCTTGGAGTGGAATGTGTCCGGTGGACCGACCTATTCGGCCGGCCTTGGATTGGGTTTAGCGAACGCGGTGAGGAACGGTTTCACGGCTGCGCTTACAGGCGGTGATACTACCTTTATTCTTAAGGCGTTAAAGGATCAATCCAAGTTAGAAGTCCTGAGCCGGCCG
Organism: Verrucomicrobiota bacterium; assembly: GCA_016871445.1. Classification (GTDB taxonomy): domain Bacteria; phylum Verrucomicrobiota; class Verrucomicrobiia; order Limisphaerales; family SXTU01; genus SXTU01. The sequence goes on from VHDH01000001.1 coordinate 58,674, forward strand.
CAGATCGTCACGGCGGACAACAAGCCTGCGAGTATCAACGTGGGCCAGCGCGTGCCGCTCATCACCGACAGCCGTGTGACTGTGCAGGGCGACACTATCAACTCCTTCCGCTACGAAGACATCGGCGTTAACCTGACCGTCACGCCCAAGATCAGCCTCGACGGCTTTGTGAAGCTCGAGTTGGGCACGACTAATTCTTCGCTCGCCAGTTCCGACGTTAAGATCAATGCGTCCGCTACCGTACCTGTCATCAACCAACGCCGCGCCAACACCACCGTGAGCGTGCAGAATGGCCAGACCATCATCATCGGCGGCCTTATCGGCACACAGGAAGACCGCCGCGTGCGCCGTGTGCCGGTGCTCGGCGACATCCCCTACCTTGGCGCAGCGTTCCGCAGCACCAAGATCACGAAAGAGCGGAAAGAGCTGTTGATCTTCCTCACGCCGCAGATTCTCGCGAACAACAATCAGGATCCGGTGCCGCTGACTGATCCGGCCAATGCGCTGCGCGAACAGATAGACCGTTCCCGCATCAGCCCAGAACTCAAGCGCAACGAGTTCAACCAGCCAGTGCTGGAGCCAATTTTTCCGGCCCCACCGGCCCCGCCGACTACCCCCAGCGGACGTAAGCCCACCGGTTCATAAGTTTTCCACCTATGATGGCCCGCTTCTTGCCGCGGCGGCTGCTGCCCGCCGCTCCGCTTCCGCTTTGTTCGGGCGTTTGGTTGCTGGTGCTGATCTTGGCGCTCGCTGGCGGACCAGGCTGCGGTTCATTACGGCTGGGCGGCGATGATCAAGAAGTGCAGGAATTGCATCTGCTGGTGGCGCCGGGCGCGTTGCCATCCCTGGCTTCGCCCCGCCCCACCGGCCTTGTGGTGCGGGTGTTCGCCAGCAGCCGCGTACGGGCGAAGGGCCTGCCCATCCGCGCAGGCACCCTCGAAATCATGGCCTATGACGGGACTATCCCGGACGCCGCATCACCCGCCCGCCCACCCGCACAGCTGTGGGTCTTTCCGGCGGCGAAGCTCGCGGCCCTCGCCGCTACCAGTTCACTTGGCACCGGCTATGAGTTGGAACTTCCATGGCAGGGGCCGCGTCCGACGGCCGGCCGGCTGGTGATCATGGCCCGCTTGGTGCCGCCCCGCACCGGCCCCGCGATTTTCACCGCGCCAAGCGTGATCCCCAACGGGCTGAAGTAACCGCGAACTGGCCTAGATCAGCGTGATGCAGATAGGAGCTTAGTCGGCCTTTTTTGGCGAGGTCCTCCTTTACGGCGATCATTGAGTCTTCACGAGAGCCCGACTTTAACGTGCAGCGCAAGCTTTTAGGGTTTCCAACGGAACGAACTCAAGCGCGTGCAGGTGCGTAGCTTCGAGGACAACAGGCGGAGCTTTCCCGGCGTTGAACGCTTCAACCCAACGCGTGACGCAGAGGCACCAGCGATCTCCGGGTTTCAATCCGGGGAAATCGTATTCTGGCACGGGCGTGGAGAGGTCATTACCGCGTGCGCGAGTGAAGGCGAGAAACTCTACCGTCATCACTGCACAAACGGTGTGCAACCCCCGATCCTCCGGACCAGTTCGGCAGTAACCGTCGCGATAGAAGCCAGTGCACGGGACAGTGCCGCAACACTGCAGAGGTTGACTGAGGACATTGCTGGGCATACTTGAGGTAGTAATTTTTTGCAACCGGCGGCGTTCAAATGAATCCATTTACGTCTGACTGCAAGCTGGAGTTACATTGATGCTGAGGAAATGCCAGGCGGTTGGAACAGAGGTTGGTATTTTCCCAAGCAAGTTTGAACCGCGCGGTGGTGTAAATTTATTTACATTGGCAAGTTGCTCCTGACCGGCTGACCTCGATGCACTAGGGCATCTTTTTTGATCCACAGCGGCTGTGTTAAATGTGCGTGGCAAAAGTACGCCCGTGCGGGACATTTTAGCTTCGTGGCACTTCAATTCAAGATCCGAACCGGGTGAGCATAAGTGTGGAAATGAAATTTCAGGAGATTTACGACGGGTTGATATGAGTGTTAGGGTAACTCATTCGCGTGAACGAAATTACTGCCCGCATCGAATCTGTGCTCGGCGAATCCGCGCGCCACTTAACTACCGCCGCGCTGGAAGCTGGTCTGCACGCGCTGCCGACGGCACCAAAAGATACCGGGCGGCTCATGGGTATTGTGCGCCGACCGACCAAAGACGCGCGGGAACTCCTTTCTTATGCGCGGCTCTCGCCAGAGGCTGGCTTGCCGGGCGACAACTGGAGCCAAAAGCCCGCGCCTGACCCCACCGCGCAGCTCACGGTTATGCAGACTGGGGTGGCGGAGTTGATTGCCAACGGCCAATCGCTCGCGCTTTTCGGCGACAACCTATTCGTGGACCTTGACCTCTCGGTGGCCAACCTGCCCGTTGGCTCGCGTTTACGCGTGGGCGCGGCAGTGGTGGAAGTGACACCGATGCCGCATGACGGCTGCCGCAAGTTCAAGGCGCGCTTCGGGAACGACGCCTTGCACTTCGTGAACGCCAAGCCCACGCGCTCATTAAACCTGCGTGGCATTTATTGGCGCGTGATCGAGGCGGGTGACATTGAAGTCGGCTCGCTTGTCCAGGTTCTCTCGCGGCCCGCACCGGCTCAATGAGCACCCCGGCTGCCTCGCACTGGCAACGCTGGGTTTGCCTGCTCGCCGCCCATGTGCCATAACCGCCGTGCACACACTTATGAAATTGCTCACACCCCGTCTCTTCCACGTCCTGCTCGCCGCCTCTGTCACCCTGTCCGTTGCCGCCGCCGATGCGAACCTTGGTGTCGGGGCCAAGCCCGTCACCGGCGCGGAGGTCATCCTTGACGGTTCACGCGAGATGCTCGACGCGAAGTGGACCTACTGGCAGGGACCACGCTTCGCCTCCTCGATGCCCATCAAATGGAAGATCGTTGAAGACCCTGTGGACAAGGGAAAAACCGTGGTGCAGACCGATGATCCCGTGGCCGCCGGCGGCAAATACGGCACCGCCGACATTGTGACCAAGAAGCCCTACCGCGACTTTCGCCTGCACATCGAGTTCTGCGTCATGAACCCGCGCGGCAACAGCGGCGTGTATCTCCAGAATCGTTACGAAATCCAAATCATGGAAGGCGACAAAACCAAGCACGGCATGGGCGCGGTCATCAACGAGACCGAGTCGCCGTATCACGCGTTCGCTGGCCTCGGGAAATGGAACAGCTACGACATCGTCTTCCGCGCCGCGCGCTTCAAGGACGGCCAACGCGTCGAAAAAGCAATGGTGACGATGTATTTCAACGGCCAGAAAGTTCACAAAAACGTTGAGATCAATCAGGTCTGGGGCGGGGCGAACTCCGGCGTGGACGGCGGCAACGACAAGGGCAAGGGCATCACCGACTCGCCGCAGGGCCTCAAGCTCCAGTGCGAGGGCCACGACGTGCGTTACCGCAACACGTGGATCAAGGAGCTCGATCTCAAGGAAGCGAGCACGGATTTCTGATCTTGAGCGCGCTGCAGCATCAATCGCCCAACCGGGAAACGATCGAGCGGCTTGCTTGGGTTGGCCTAGTCATTGTTCTCCTCACCGGTTGCACGAACCCCCGCCCGGGCGCGTTGCTCAAACGTACGGGCGATGAGATCATCGCCGCTGGGCAACTTTTTCACACCGGCACGCGCGTCGTCACTTGGATGGATTCGCGCGGCTATGATGCCTACCGTTGCGAGCGCCGCTTCGCGCCGTTCGACCAGTCTTCGTGGGAAACCTCGAAGGTTGCCGTGGCAGCGTTAAAAACGCCGAACCGCTACGGCCTGCGCAAGGACGGCCTCACGGAAGCCCAAGTCGAGCAGGTGCGCGGTGGCGGATGGAACCTCGCGCTGCTGCGCGACCAGGTAGATCAATTCGTCCTGCACTTTGACGCCTCGGGCACGAGCCGCAACTGCTTCAAGGTGCTGCATGACCACCGCTGCCTGAGCGTCCACTTCATGCTCGACCTCGATGGCACGATCTACCAAACGCTCGACCTCAAGGAACGCGCGTGGCACGCGACCACCTCGAATACCCGCAGCATTGGCATCGAGATCGCGAACATCGGCGCGTTCGCCCCCGGCCAGCAGCGCATGTTCGAAGAGTGGTACCAGCGTGACGACACCGGTTGGCCGCGCGTGGTCATTCCCTCGCGCTTCGGCGAGAGCGGCATCCTCACGCCGAACTTCATTGCCCGCCCGGCGCGAAGGGAACCCGTGCTTGGCCCGGTGCAGGGCCGGCAACTTCAGCAATACGACTTCACTCCCGAGCAATACGCCGCGCTGGCGAAGCTCACCGCCGCCCTCTGCAAAGTCTTCCCCAAAATCCGCTGCGACTACCCGAAGGACGCAACGGGTAAGCTCATCACGCGCAAGCTGCCCGACGACCAGCTCGGCGCTTACCAAGGCATCCTCGGCCACTATCACATCCAGACTAACAAAGTGGACCCGGGGCCGGCATTCCAGTGGGAAGAACTCATTGGCCGGGCGAGAAAGCTGATGAAATGAAGCACGCTCCGTGTGGCGTGCTGCGTGTTGCGTAGCGCGCACGGACACGCGGCCTTTTCACGCAACCAGCACCACGCCCCATGCTCCCTCTCCACGCCATTGCCGCCATGTCGCTTAACCGCGTCATCGGGGACGGTCCGCGCATCCCGTGGCACTTGCCGGAGGACTTTAAGTGGTTCAAGGCCACGACGCTCGGGCACGTGTTGGTGATGGGACGTAAGACCTTTGAGTCCATCGGGCGGCCGCTGCCGGGGCGGGAGACCATCGTGTTAAGCCGCGCAGGCTGGAGCCATCCCGGTGTGCGTGTGGCGGCGGGCTTCGACGCCCTGCCCGCGCTCGTGGGCGACCGGCAGGCCTTCCTCTGCGGTGGCGCGCAGCTTTATGCGCAGGGATTGCCGCGGTGCTCAGACCTATTCCTGACGCTCGTGAAACGCGAGGTTGCAGGTGATGCATTCTTCCCGTCCTTCGAAGAGCGCTTCGAACTCATCGCCGAGCTGCGTGACACACCAGAATTCAAAATCCTGCACTACCGGAATCGTGGCGAGCAGTGAAGTGAGCACCCTTACACCTCTTGACCGTTGGGAGATTCGGACGCCGACCGGCGAGACTATGAGGCCGCGAATTGTTTCACGGCTTCAACACAACGCAGGCAGAGCGTCGGATGCTCCTTACTCGTGCCGACTTCGATTTCTGTGTGCCAGCAGCGTTCACATTTGGTTCCGTTTGCTTTCGCGACGGTGAAGGTGGTGGTAGTGGCTTGAGTGAATTGAAGTTGTGAGACGTTAAGTAATTCGCGCAGGTCGGCGGCGCGCGCAGACCAGTCGGTTGCGGAGCCCAGGTGCAGGCGGGCTTCGAGGGATTTGCCGATGAGCTTGGCTTGGCGGGCTTTTTCCAGCTCGGGTAGGGCCTGCGTGCGGAGTTGGAAGAGTTCAGTCCAGCCGGCGGTTTCTTCCGTTGCAATGGCGAAAGTCTTCGGCTCCCACTCGCTCAGATGCACGCTGGGCGTAGGCTTGCCGGGGATAAATTCCCAGGCTTCGTCGGCGGTGAAAGCGAGCAAGGGCGCGAGCATCTGGCTGAGGCGCGTGATCATGCGGTGCAGCGCGGTCTGGCTGGAACGGCGGCGCGGGGAGTTGGCCGCGTCAGTATACATCCGGTCCTTAATGACATCGTGGTAGATGGCGGACAGCTCCACCGCTGCGAACTGGCTCACGCGCTGGTAGACGACGTGGAACTCGTAGGCGTCGTAGGCTGCCACGACCGCCGCCTCCAGCTTTGCGAACTCGCCGAGCACCCAACGATCAAGGCCGGTGAGTTGAGCGTCGGGCACGGTGTGGCGCGCGGGGTCAAAGTCGTAGAGGTTCGAGAGCTGGTAACGGAGGGTGTTGCGGAGCATCCGGTAGGTCTCGCCGACTTTCTTGAGGCGTTCCTCGCTTACGACGATGTCGTTGCGGTAGTCTTGGCTGGCGACCCACAGGCGCAGCACGTCCGCACCGTATTCGTTGATATAACGGTCGGCGGTTTGGGGCTTGGTGTAGCCGCCTTGGCCCTGCTTGCTCTTGGAAATTTTCTCGCGGTCTTCATCCACCATGAAGCCGTGGGTGAGCACGGTCCTGAAGGGCGCGGCGCCGTTGCCGGCGAGCGAGAGGAGCAGGGACGATTGGAACCAGCCGCGATGCTGGTCGGAGCCTTCGAGGTAAACGTCGCACTGGAAGGGATGTTCTTTCCCGCGAATCTCCGGACGGCGCGCGATGACCGCTCGGCTGGAACTGCCGGAGTCAATCCACACGTCGAGAGTGTCGGCGGACTTGGCGGTGGCTTCGGGGCCGGTCCAGTCGGCGGGGCGGCAGAGCTGCCAGAGTTCGGCGGCGGTCTTCTCGAACCACACGTTGCTGCCGTGTTGCTCGAACAGGTCGGCGGCCTTGCGGACGATGGCGGCGTCGAGGATGGGTTCGCTTTGGGCGTCGTAGAAGGCCGGGATGGGTACGCCCCAACTGCGCTGGCGCGAGATGCACCAGTCGGGGCGGGATTTCACCGCGCCTTCGATGCGGTTCTTGCCCCAGTCGGGAATCCAGTTCACGCGGTTGATCTCGGCCAACGCGCGAGCGCGGAAGGTTTTTCCATCTGCAGCGTGGTCCACCTTGATAAACCACTGGTCCATCGCGCGGAAAACGATGGGGGTCTTGCTACGCCAGCAGTGCGGGTAGCTGTGATGGTAGTTCTCCTGATGTGCGAGGGCACTGCGCGCGCGCAGCTCTTGGAGGACAGCATCGTTGGCGTCGCTACGGCCGTGCTTTTCGAGGATGGACTTGCCGAGCATCTCAGCGGGCATCTGCTGGTCGGCGGGCAGGTCGACGGTGTGGGCGAGACAGCCAGCATCATCTACGGGTGAATAGACAGGCAGGCCCACGCTGCGGCCGAGGTTGTAGTCGTCCGCGCCGTGCCCGGGCGCGATGTGGACGAAGCCGGTGCCGGTGTCGGCGGTGACGAAGTCGGCGGGGAAGAGCCGACCGGCGCGCGCGCAGAAGGGATGCTCGTAGGTGAGCGTGGCGAGTTCGTCGGCGGAGACGGTGCGTTCAATTTGATAACCGCCCGGCCAGGCGCATTTCTGGGCGACGGTTTCGAGTAGTGAGTTGCAGACGAGATAGACATTCCCGTCCGCGTGGATGCGCGAGTAAAAGAGCGAGGGGTTGAAAGCTACGGCAAGGTTCGCCGGAAGCGTCCACGGCGTAGTGGTCCAGATGAGGAGGAAGGTGTTCGGCTCGCCCGCGAGCTTGAACTTCACATAGACCGACTGGCTTACGTGGTCGGCGTACTCCACCTCAGCCTCGGCGAGCGCGGTGCGGCAGGGAATGCTCCAATACACCGGCTTCTTGCCGCGATAAACGAAGCCCTGCGCGACGAGGTCGGCGAAGAGGCGCAGTTCGTCGGCCTCGTATTCTTTGTTGAGCGTAAGATAGGGATTCTGCCAGTCACCAAAGACGCCGAGGCGTTTGAATTGCGTGCGCTGGAGCTCGATGTATTTGCGGGCGTAAGCGTCGCAGGCGGTACGGATGGTGGCAGCATCGCTCGCGGTATCGCCGGCCTTGCGCATGTCTTGCGTGACCTTGAACTCGATGGGCAGACCGTGGCAGTCCCAACCGGGGATATAGGGGGCGTCAAAGCCGCGCAGGGACTTGTATTTGACGATGATGTCCTTGAGCACCTTGTTGAGCGCAGTGCCGACGTGGACATCGCCGTTGGCAAAAGGCGGGCCGTCGTGGAGGACGAACTTGGGCCGGCCCGCGCGGGCCACACGAATCTGCGCGTAAATGGCGTCAGCCTCCCAGCGGGCGAGGCGTTGCGGTTCGCGCGCGACGAGGTCGGCCTTCATGGCGAAGTCCGTGCGCGGCAGATTCAGCGTGTTCTTGTAGTCCATGACTGCCAAAGAACGCGGACGCTAGCAGCCGGGCGGGGGTCAAGCAAGCGGCGCGGCGGCTCTTTAGATCCAGCGGGCAATGCGGCTATCGAGTTGGAAGCACTGGCCAGAGATATTGCGAGTGCCAGCAAGGAAGGCGGTGAAACGCGCAACCTCGGCGAGGTCGTTAAGGCGCCCCAGCGCATTTGCCTCCGCGAAGGCCTCGAGCTGCTTTGGCGTGAGGGCGGCGGTCATGGGCGTGGCCAGCACCCCCGGGAGTATGGCGTTCACGCGCACGTTGCGGGAGCCCACCTCCTTGGCGAGAGAGGTGGTGAGTCCAAGCAAGCCTGCTTTGGCGGCGGCGTAGTTGGCCTGCCCGCGATTGCCGGTTCGTGCGCTAAAGGAGGCCACATTGAGGATGTGGCCGTCTCGCTGTTTGAGCATCGGGCGGATCACGGCCTGCGCGCAAAGGAATGCGCCCTTGAGATGCACGTCGAGCACACGTTGCCAATCCTCATCTGTCAGCAACCACGAAAGGTTGTCGGACGTGTTGCCAGCGTTGTTGATGAGCAGGTCAATCCGCTCCCAGCGCGCGAGCACTTGTGCCACCGCGGCGACGACGGCATCCCGCGAGGTTACATCCAGCGGCACGGGTAAAAGCGAATTGCCCTCCGGGTGAATGTTCTCTTGGTGGTAGCCCGCAGCCACGCACCATCCCTGCGCGGTTAACTCGGTAACAAAGGCGCGGCCCAGGCCGCCGGAGGCACCAGTGATGAGGGCGATGCGAGTCATGCTGAAGGTTCGATGGCCCATTCACCAGCGATCATCACGCCGGCGAGGTCGGGCGGTGTGTGGACGACGGTTTCCGCAGCGGATTCCAGCGCGGCTTTCGATCGCAACACGAGCAAATCCGCCTGCGCGCGGCGGGTCAGTTCGCCTAGGCGACCGCGTTCGCCCAACGCGGCGGCGGGGTTGCGCGTGACGAGATCGAGAAATTCCTCAGGCGCGAGGCCGGGTTGTTGTGCCGCGAACGCGCGCAGCTCAGCGAAGAGGTCTAGCTCGGGCTTGCGGCGATTGTCTTTGCCGATACTCGCGAGGCTATCCGTGCCGAGGCATAGGTTCACGCGGGCGTCGTGCAACTCAGTAAAGGGAAAAGGGGTGTGCCGGAAAAACGCATGACTGCGTGGGCAATGGACCACAGAGGCAGAGGCGCGCGCAAGCAGTCTGGCGTCGCCGGAGGCGAGGTGGTTGACATGGACAGCCAGGAAGCGCGGGCTAAGCAGCTTGAGTGCGGCGAGTTGCTGGACAGGTGAGCGCGTACCGCAGTCGTCCATGTCACGGCCGTTTTTGCGCAGCCAATTAAACATTGCACCTCGCCCGTTTTGGAACATGTCAAACTCAAGACCCGACTCAGCAACGTGCATAGTTAACGGCCAGCGAGCACGGTGCGCCGCCCGGCGAGCGAACTTGAGCAGCTCCGGATTGGTGGTATAGAGCGCGTGAGGCGAAAGCGCGGCGCGGCTGCGGCCGGCCGGCAATTCGTGAATCATGCGGGTGGCTTGCCAGACAAGCGTGGCTGGGCGCTGGCGGCGGCGGACCGAGATGAGTTCGAGAAACGAGATGACCCGCAGCGGCGTGGCGGTCCAAATCTCAGGCAGCAGCTCAGGCACGGCCTCGATATCGGCCACGGTGGTGCAGCCAGAGTGGAGGAGTTGCTTGGCGCCGTTGAGCCACGATTGCGCGTAGTCCGTGTAACCCCACGCAGCTTTGAGCGCGACAATCGCCTCGATCCAGTCGAGGAACGACCTGGGCGGCGGAATCGCGCCGGCCATGTCGGTGTAGTCGAGATGGCAGTGGGCGTTAACCAGGCCGGGCAGCACGATGGCATCACCAAGGTCGTGGACGCAGGCAGGTGCCTTGTGACGGAGGTCGCGCCAGCGGCCAACAGCAGCGATGCGCCCGCGGGAAACGAGAACCGCGCCGTCCTCAATAGCCGGTTGCGACACCGGCAGGATGATGCGGGCGCGAAGCGCGAGAGGCTTGGTCACAACCATCAGGTGCTACGGCCACGCTCTTTGCTGCGGGAGGCCTCGGTGTGCTTCTTCGCCTTGGTCTTGTTGTGGCGTTTGCGGATTTGCTGCTCGATCTTTTTAGTGACGGCATCAACGGCCGAGTAAAGGTCGGCTTCATGGTCTTCCGCAAAGAGGTCTGGGCCGCGCATCCCAATGCGCATGGAGCAGCCGAACGCCTTGTTGGGGTCGCGGGTATCGTCGTGCTCGATGGTGACGCGGGCATCAACCGTCCAGCGATCGAAATGTTCGAGCTTGTCGAGGCGGGCGAGGATGTGGTCCTCAATGGCCTTGGTTAAAGTCACATTGTGCGTTGAGAGAATCAACTTCATGACCAGAGCTTGTTGGCGGGATTGCCGGATAGCCAGCCGGGAATTGGCGGAGGCCGGGCCTAGTTGCGCGGCGCGGCGTAAATGCGCGCCTCGGCTTCGGTGATCTTGCCGTCGCCATTCGTGTCGCAGCGACGGACGGCAGCGTTGAACGTAGCGTTCTCCGAGTCCCGCTCAGTGCGCTGCGCGTCAACGATGACCGGAATGATAAAGCGGCTGGTCTTCTCATTGCGCTGGCGCGACTCGGGCGACTTGGTGAAGGCCTCGTAAAAGACGCGCGCGGCGGTGTCGCTCTCGAACTCGATCTTCACGCGCTCGACGTCGCGATAGATGGTCTCCTTGGTGGAAATGCAGGCCGTGAGGGATACGGCGAGGGCGGCGAGCAAGGCAAAGCGGGCAGGATGGGTTCTCATGATTTTTGGGGTCCAGATGGACAGGGAAAGTTTCGGGCGGGCGCGGGCCCGGGGCAAGCCCGTAAGGCATAGTTTGATGCGGGGGAATTACCCGCTCGCCAGTCACCTGCCCAAAGCTTTAGTTTCGTGCCGGATGCTCGCCCTACCCAAACCCGAAGTCATTCTCACTCACGAGAGCGACCTTGATGGCCTGTTGTCCGGTCTGCTGCTACGCCGGCTAGCCCACAAGCTGTTTGATCAGGAAGTTCGACTGGAGGCGCACCATTACACGTCGTGGAAGCAGCGTCAGCTCCGCGAGCGCATGGCTTGGGTAAGCGACTTCGCCTTCGAGCCGCGCATGGACCGGCCTGACTGGCTCGTGCTGGATCACCATGCGACCGACACTCCAGCCAAGGAGGCCCGGCTCATCCATGATCTCGGCAAGTCCGCTAGCCTCCTCTGCTATGAGCTGTGTCGTGAGCACGACCTCGCCAAGCCGGAGCTGGACCGACTCGTCCATCTCAGCAACGTGGTGGACCTCTATCTCGTCGAGGACCCAGATTTCGAGCTGGCTTGCGACTACGGCAATTTGGTGAAAACTTACGGCTTCTGGAATCTCCACGCACTCATCGAGGGCAACCCAGATAATTTGCTGAACCACCCACTACTGGAAGTCATGGCTGTGAAACGGCGTGTCGAGGATCCGCTGGGCTTTGCGTGGAGCCAGAAGAACGTCGTGGATATCAGCCCGACGGTCGGCTTCGTAGACACCGTGGTGGGCAACGCCAACAGCGTCGTCCACCGGCTGCTCAGAGAGAAGGCCACGCCATACGCCGTGCTGGTGACGCTTTTTGCGAAGTCAAACCGCACGGTCATCGCCAGTTTCCGTAGCGAGAACGGCGAGGCGCTTAAGGTCGCGCAGCAGCTTCAAGGCGGCGGCCACGCGAACGCCTCCGGAGCCACGCTTCCGCGCTCGGTGCAGACGGTTGAGGACGGCGTGTTGTGGTTACGTCAGGTGCTAAGTCCACAGGCCAAGCGCGGCGTAGGGTTGAACAGCTTAGAACAGGCGTTTGCAGCTCTGGAAGTAAAGCCCAAGGCAGGAGATTAACAGCGCAGCACCCGCACCATTGTGCCCGCCGCCAAGGTCGTTTCCGGTGGTAGGTCCACGAGGCCATTAGCCGCTGCAAGCGAGTGGAGCATGTGCGACGCTTGCGAGCCGGTGGAATGAACGCGGCCTTCGGCATCCACGCGCACACGCACGAAATGGCGGCGGTCGCCACGATTAACGAGCGGTGTGGCCAGGGTGCCAAGATGCGCTGGCAAACCGGTTTCCGCCGCGCCTTGCCAGCGCAAGAGCGCAGGCCGCACCAGCAGCAGGAAGGTGACAAAGGCTGACACCGGATTGCCCGGCAGACCGAAGAGAAACTTGCCCGCAAGCGTGCCGAAGATGAAGGGCTTGCCCGGCTTGATTGCAACCTTCCAAAACTCCAAGTTGCCACCTAGTTCGGCGAACGCGGCTTTCACAAAATCAAGTTTCCCCACGCTGGCACCGCCCGTCGTTACCACTACATCGCAATCAGCGAAGGCGCGTTGTAAAGCGGCGCGTGTTCGCGCGAGTGAGTCTGGCACCAGTGGATAAGCGCGCACCTCCGCGCCGCCCTCGGCCAGCAGCGCACCCAGCATGGCACGGTTGCTCTCGTGAATTTGACCGGGTGCGAGCGGCTTGCCCGCTGGGCGTAGCTCGCTACCGGTGGCTAACACACCCACGCGCGGACGCCGAGCGACGCGCACGCCCGCGATGCCGACGGCCGCCAGCAGGTTCAGGTGTCCCGCGCCCAACCGCGTGCCAGGCGATGCGATGACCGCACCGGTTTTCACGTCCTCGCTCCGCAGGCGGATGTTTTCCCACGGGCGCACGCGGTCGAGTATTTGCACGCGGTCAGGCTGGGCCTCGCTGGCCCGCGTATCCTCTTGCATGACTACGGCGTCCGCCCCGCTGGGCAGCGGCGTGCCCGTGAAAATCCGCACGCAGGTCTGCACGCCCACGATACCCGGAAAGACTTCGCCTGCGCTTATCTGTCCAAGCAACCGCAGCGAGACAGGTTGATCTGGGCTGGCGGCAGCCACGTCCGTTGCACGCACCGCGTACCCGTCCATGGCAGAATTATCGAAGGGCGGGAGGTCGAGCGGCGCAATTATAGTTTCTGTGAGGCAGCGCCCGGCGGCGGCAGCCACGGGGATTTTCTGTGCGCGGGCGGGCGGCATCGCGGCCAGCACCCGGTCAAGGGCGGCTTCGTAAGTCAGCATGTCACTTGCGAACTAGCATGAGCCAAGCCGTTCACGGCGACAATCCGGCTCTGGCCTGGAACCGGGAACCGTTCCCGAGTGGCCTTTCCGTTTTTGGGCAAATTCCGCTGACTTGCCAGCCGGATGCCTTGCCGTAGCCTCTCGTCATGCGATTTGGTTTATTACTCCTGCTTCCCCTGCTACTAGCCGCCTGCCGCACTACGCCTGTGGTGCTCGACACCGCCCAACCGTTCCACGATGCACTTGCAACGCGCACGAATGTCCTTGGGCTCACTAAGGGCAGTGAGGCCGAACGCATGGCCATCGAAAGGATGAAGAAATTCTTCAGTGCGATGACCGAAGAATCCGTGCGGGAGCAAACGCGGCAGGTCTATGCCCCAGAGGCCTATCTCAATGACACCCTCAAGTCGCTCAGCGGTGCGGCGGCCATCGAGGATTATTTCATTGCCACCGTGCGCAACGCAGAAAGCGTAACCGCGCGGTTCGAGGATGTGGCGGAGTCCGGCGGCAACTACTATTTCCGCTGGGTGATGGACACCCGGCTCAAAAAGCTCCGGCCTGGCCAAACCATCCGCACCATCGGCGTCACGTTGGTGCGTTTCGATGCTCAAGGGCGCATCCTGCTCCATCAAGATTTCTGGGATAGCACGGCGGGCGTTTTTGAGCACGTACCCGGCGTGGGAACAGCCATTCGCGGCATCAAGGCGAAGTTTTGATGAAGGCTATGGGTCAGCGGCGCATGGTGTTCGTAACCGGCAACGACACTGGCGTGGGTAAAACCGTGCTTGCGGCGGCCCTCACGCGGCGGCTGCGCGCGCATGGTGTGGATGCGGTCGCGCTGAAGCCGCTTTGCTCTGGCGGCCGCAATGATGCGCGCGCCCTACAAACAGCCGCTGACCACGCTCTCACGTTGGACGAGGTGAACCCTTGGCATTTCCGTGCGGCACTCGCACCCAAGCTGGCGGCGCGCTTGGAAAAGCGCCGCATCTCGCGACGCGAAGTTGCGGCGCACGTGCGCATGATCGCTCGGCGTTTTCAAATTACCTTAGTCGAGGGAGCGGGTGGATTGCTGAGCCCTCTGACCGAGGACGGCGACAACCGAGACTTGCTCGCCGCGTTACGACCGGAAGCCGTGATTATCGTGGTGCCCAACCGACTCGGCGCGGTGAATCAAGCTCGGCTCGTGCTTGCCGCGTTGCCAAAGATTGCGAGGCGGCGCTCGGTCGTCGTGCTCGTTGAACAGCGTAAACCGGACGCAGCCTCCCGCACCAACGCGGCGTTACTGGCGGAGTTCGCGGCGGGGATTTCCATGGTGCACCTACCGTGGCTTGCGTCCGGCCGCCTCACTTTCCGCGCCGCCGCCGCGCTGGACGCGCTCGCAGCATTCACGATGGCGGACAGTTAAAACCATGCCTTGCCGACGTTGCGCGTTCCCCTTGCGCCGTGCTCTTCCTGCTCGCCGTCTAACCCTCGTTGGCACGAAGGTATTCGGCAAAAGCCAGCGGCCTAAACTGTGCATTTGCCAAAGCCCGAGCTTCCGCTGACATTTCGCGGTGCTTTCAAAAAGCGTTTAAATTCATGCTGACCCAAGAAGCCATTCTCGACTCGCTCAAGGCCGTAAAATATCCCGGCTACTCGCGCGACATCGTCTCGTTCGGACTCGTGAAACACGTTGCTGTCAACAGCGGCGCGGTCAACGTCCGGCTCGAACTCACCTCGCCCAACCCCGACGCCGCCAAGATCATCAAGGCCGAGTGCGAAAACGTGATTCGCGGCCAGCCCGGCGTCACGCACGTCTTCGTCGAGGTCAAGCAACCTGCCGGCCCCGCACCCGGAGCCACGCCCGCCGGTGGCAACGCCTTCGCGAACCAGAACAAAATTCCCGGCCTCAAACGCATCGTTGCCATTGCCAGTGGCAAGGGCGGGGTGGGCAAGTCCACCTGTTCCGTCAACCTTGCCTGCGCGCTCAACCACCTCGGCGCGCGGGTTGGCCTGCTCGATTGCGACATTTATGGCCCCAGCATTCCGCTCATGATGGGCATCCAGCAACGCCCCGTGGTGAGCGAAGACGAGAAACTCATCCCGCCCAGCAACCATGGGGTCAAACTCATGAGCATGGGCTTCCTTGTCACCGACGATCAGCCGGTCATTTGGCGCGGCCCGATGATCCAGAAGACCGTCCAACAGTTCGTCTCGCAGGTCGAGTGGGGTCAACTCGACTACCTCCTTGTAGACCTTCCGCCTGGCACCGGCGACGCCCAACTTTCACTTTGTCAAACTGTGCCCCTTGACGGCGGCGTCATCGTTACCACGCCGCAGGAAGCCTCGCTTGGGGTCGTGCGCAAGGGCATCGCAATGTTCGAAAAGGTCAATGTCCCGTTGCTTGGCATCGTTGAGAACATGAGTTACTTCATCGCCCCCGGTGGCCAGCGCGTAGAAATTTTTGGACACGGTGGCGGCCGCGCGGAAGCTGAGCGGCAGGAGATCCCCTTCCTCGGCGAAATCCCTCTCTACGTAGAAATCCGCGAAGGTGGCGACAAAGGCATTCCTGTGGTCGTCTCCCACCCGGCGGACCCGCAGGGGAAGGCGTTCCTCCAAATCGCCGAAGTGCTGCGGCGGAAGCTGGGATAAGGCACTCTCTCGTCGCTAAACTCAAAAAATCAGATCAGATCGTGCCAATGGCACGGTTGGTATCAGAAAAAATCTAGGTCACCCACACTGCGCGCCCGGTGATGGCTCGCCGACACCCGAATGAAAAGGGATTCCCTCCCATGCGGTTTTTCGGCATGCTGATAGCACAATCACCGATGGACATCACCTTCCAGTGCCCGCTTTGCGAGGAGGAGTTCCGCGTCGGCAGTGCGCTCGCAGGCACAGAGTTTCAGTGCCCGACCTGCTTAAAGATTTCCCTGCTGCCATTCCCGTCGGAGCCGGAGGATGCGCTAGTTGCCCCGCCACCGACCGTTCCCAGCCGGTCCATCGTGCCCACCGGCGACCTGCCCGCTCCGGCCCCTTTACCCAAGGCCTCCACCCGGCCGGCCGCCTCGAATGCCGATGACGCCCGCCTCGCGCAACGGCTGACCGATGCTTACGCGCGCGTCGCGGAGGAGGTGGCCAAGCTCATCGTCGGGCAAGACGAAGTGATCGAACAGCTTCTTATCGCGATCTTTGCCCGCAGCCATTGCCTGCTAGAAGGCGTACCCGGCCTTGCGAAGACCTACATGGTTAAAACCCTGGCTGACGCGCTGCAACTTTCCTTTCGCCGGGTGCAATTCACGCCGGACTTGATGCCCGCTGACATTACCGGCACAGACGTGATTCAGGAGGATCCTACTACCGGCCGCCGCAATCTCACTTTCCTCAAAGGCCCACTTTTTGCGCAGATGATCCTCGCTGACGAGATCAACCGCTCACCGCCCAAGACGCAGGCTGCGTTGCTGGAGGCAATGCAAGAGCACAGCGTCACCGTCGGTGGGCGAACCTACAAGTTGGAACAGCCCTTCTTCGTACTCGCCACGCAAAACCCCGTCGAGCAAGAGGGAACGTATCCGCTGCCCGAGGCGCAGAAAGACCGTTTCATGTTCCACGTGCGCGTAGATTACCCGACCCGCGAACAGGAGCGCGAAATCATCAAGCGCACCACCAGCACTTTCAGCGCGGATGTGGATCCAGTCGTCACCGGCGAGGAAGTCATGGCCATTCAGCGCACTGTCCGCAAGGTGCCCGTGCCTGACCACGTCACCGACTTTGTGCTCGATCTCGTGCGCCGCACGCGGCCCACGGACGCGGAAGCCCCCGCCTTTACCAAACAGCTCATCGCTTGGGGTCCCGGCCCCCGTGCGTGTCAGCAGCTCGTGGTGGGTGGCAAGGTGCGCGCTGTGTTACGTGGGCGCTTCCATGTGACCATGGAAGACATCGAGGCGCTTGCGTATCCCGTGTTACGCCACCGGATCGTGCCCACGTTTAACGCCGAGGCCGAGGGCGTGAAGGTAGATGATTTGATCCGCCGCGCGTTGGAAGAAACTCCCCGGCACGAGCCGAAGAAGGTGATTTGAGCCTACAGCGTTGGACAGGACAGCTTACTTAGGAGCTCCGCCCCCGAGGAGCTTCATCATCGCTTCACGCATCATCTCGCGGCTGTCGGCGTATTTGCGCAGGTCTCGGGGTACTTCGAAGGCAGTGTTAGGGGGCGCGCCGAACCGCACATTCGAGAAGAACAAGGTGACTTGTGTGCCTCTCTCTTTCGTTTCAATGGCAACGGGAAAGTTACGCAGATCCGTAGCGTTCCAGGTAGTCGCCTCTTGCGTTTTGCCTTGCGCGTCAGTGACGACAACGCGGTTCTTCACACACGGGTGACCGCCTAAGTTTTCCTCACCAATGCGCATAATTTCAAGTTTGAGCGCCTTCGCGGCCTCGCCGCTTTGTTCCTCGCTGAGGGGCATCTCTGAGTAGGCTTGCATGCCGGGATAGACATAGTAGGTCAGTTTCCTATCCGGCCTAGTGAGGATGACGAGCTGGCCCATGCCAGCGGCTTTGAGCGACTCCATCACGATGGGAGGCAGGCGACCAGCCTCGACTTTGGCGAGGTCGAGTTCCAAGCGCGACTGGCCGTCACTGAAGGCGAGCTTGCCGGGCAATAGGACTGCCTCGCCGCGCTCGCCCTTTGTGCCGATATTCACGTCAGCGATAAAGGCTTTGTGTTCGCCTAGGAAGCGTAGCATCGCGCCGCTGGAGCCAATGCCGGGTGCACCCTCCAGCCCACGACCGGGCAATTGGGCCGGGGCGGTGACGGCGAAGGCCGCGAGACACGAGAGGATAAGCAAACGGGCAAGTAGTTTCATTTGTAGGAGCAGAGGATGACCTACAGGCAAAGTTGTCAACAACTTTGGGAAGTCATTTTAGTCCGCTCGCACGTTTGGCACGATCCAGAACCTTTGTGGCGACCGCGCGAGCTTGTTCGGCTCCTGTGCTAAGAAGCTGGCTAACGTGGTCGAGGTTCGCGGCGAGTTCGGTGCGCCGGGTACGAGCGGCAGCGAAGTGCTGCCAATAGTGCTCAAAGAGGGCTTTCTTAAGATCCCCGTAACCCAGACCGCCCGCACGTAGGCGGTGCTCGAAGTCAGCTGCCACGTTGGCAGGCGCGACGAGTTTGAGGAGTTGGACGGCGAGATTCTTGTCGGCGTCGGGCTTGGGCTCGGCGGGTGGGCGCGAATCCATGACAATGCCCATGATTTTCTTCCTCGTGGCTTTCTCTTCGCCAAATATCTCGATGGTGTTGCTGTAGCTTTTGCTCATCTTCTGCCCGTCGAGGCCGGGCACAGCCGCGCCTTCCTCGCGGATGCGCGGCTCGGGGATGACGAAGGTCTGGCCGTATTGTTGGTTGAATTTGCCAGCTATGTCGCGCGTGACCTCGAGATGCTGTTTCTGATCCTTACCGACTGGTACGACGTTGGAATCAAACGCGAGAATATCGGCGGCCATGAGCACGGGATAGGCAAAGAGCCCGTGGTTCACCGAGCCGATCTCGCCCTCCCCGAGCTTGGCAGCCTTGTCCTTAAAGCTGTGACAGCGTTCGAGTAGGCCCATCGGAGTAACGGTGGAGAGAAGCCACGCCAACTCAGCGACTTCTGGCACATCCGATTGCACCCAGAAGACGCATTTGGCTGGGTTTAGGCCGCAGGCTAGGAAGTCCAGTGCCACGTCGAGTGTGTATTGGCGACGAAGTTGCGCGTCGGTGAGCGAGGTCATCGAGTGATAATTTGCGATGAAGTAAAACGCCTCACCCTCTTGCTGCAGCTCGATGGCCGGACGCATGGCGCCAAAGTAGTTACCCAAGTGCAACGCGCCAGAAGGCTGGATGCCCGTCAAGATTCGCATGGGTTAATGTTAGCAAACCGCCTCGTTGGCTCAAAGCCCAAGGTTCGGCTGAAATCTTAACGCTTCGTGTCCCCGTGGCTCAGCGCCATAAGCGACGGCTCCCGCAAATGCTGCCCCCGCCTTGACTCGCGCCTCGCAACTCCCCGACTCTCAGCTTCGCGATGGTTGCCCGTGTTACCCTCGAAATTGCCCTCCGCCGCGAGTTCGACTATGCCATCCCGGCTGAGTTGGCCGGGCAAGTCGAGATTGGCACGCGCGTGAAAGTGCCCTTTGGCCAACGGCAGGTCATGGGTTGTGTCACCGCGCTCGTCGAACACAGCCCGCATACAAACTTGCGACAGCTCACGTCGGTCGTCGGCCGGCAGTCGCTCATTACGCCCGGCGTGCTCCGGCTGGCGCGCTGGATCGCGGACTATTACTGCTGCGCGCCAGAGATCGCCCTAAAAAGCGTGCTGCCTGAAGCTGTGCGCCGCGAGCAGTCTGGCTGGCGCGAGCGGCTTGTTGTCCGCCTGCTGCCCGTCACGGGCAAGCTGCCCAAGCTCACCAAGCGCCAGCAGGATATCCTTAATCTGCTTGAAGAGCGACGGGAGCTTCCCTTGCAGGAACTTCTTGCCCTCGCCGAGACCACCGCCGACACCATCCGGCGACTCGAAGACAAACACCTGGTCCTTATTGCCAATCAGATCGCCGAGCGTGACCCATATGCGAAAGAAGTCATCAGCCGGACCGAACCGTTGCCGCTGAATGCCGAGCAAGCAAGAGCGTTGGCTGCGCTTTGCAAGCGTATGGACGATAGTGGGGAGAGAGCGGAAGGACGGAAAAGTGAGAAGATTACCGAAAGCGCCGGGCCAGATTCTCACTCTGCCACTCCCGCGCCCACGACCTTTCTGCTGCACGGCGTCACCGGCTCAGGAAAAACGGAGGTCTATCTTCAGGCCATCGCTCACGCGCTTGGGCAAGGCCGCGGAGCGGTCGTGCTGGTGCCAGAGATTTCTCTCACCCCGCAAACCGTCGAGCGCTTTAAGGCCCGGTTCAGCCACGGGCCGTTGCAGACTCAGGTCGCCGTGCTGCACTCCCATTTAAGTGCGGGTGAACGGCACGACGAGTGGCACAAGATCCGCCAAGGCCGTGCGCGCATTGTCATCGGCGCGCGCTCAGCGCTCTTCGCCCCGGTGGACCCACTCGGGCTCATCATCGTGGACGAGGAGCACGAGCACTCCTACAAACAGGAGGAAGCTCCGCGTTATCATGCGCGCGATGTCGCCGTCTTGCGCGGGCAGATGGAGAACGCCATCGTCGTGCTTGGCTCGGCGACGCCCTCGATGGAGAGCTTTTATAATGTGCGGCGCGGTAAATACGCCCTGCTTGAGCTGCCCACGCGCGCGGACGACAAGAAAATGCCCATCGTACGCGTGGTGGACATGCGGCAGGCGGCGCGCTCAGAAAAGGGGACACCCATTTTCAGCAACGAGCTGAAGGAGGCCCTCACGAGGCGGCTGGAGCGCAAGGAGCAGACGATGCTTTTTCTTAACCGACGCGGTTACTCCAGCTCACTACAATGTCCGCAGTGCGGTTTCGTGGCCGAATGTCCGAATTGCAGCGTCGCGCTCACCTATCATCGCCACGCACAGAGGATTTGCTGCCATATCTGTGGCCATGCGGCGCCCGCGCCCGCCGTCTGCCCCGTGCCGAAATGTCATAATCCCGCCATCCGTTACGCCGGCCTCGGCACCGAGCGCGTTGAGGAAACGCTGATAAAACTTTTCCCCCACGCGCGCATCGCGCGGATGGATTCTGACTTGATGAAACGCAAGGAGGACTACCGCCGCGTGCTGGGCGATTTCAAGGCCGGTAAAACCGACATCCTCGTGGGCACACAGATGATCGCAAAAGGTCTGCACTTTGAAAATGTCACGCTGGTCGGCGTCATCCACGCAGACTTGAGCTTGCACATTCCTGACTTCCGTGCGGGCGAGCGCACTTTTCAACTTCTTACTCAGGTGGCCGGGCGCGCCGGGCGCGGCGACGTAGAGGGCGAAGTCTTTGTGCAAAGCTTCACCCCCTTTCATCCCGCCATCCAGTACGCCCGCCGCCACGACTATGCGGGTTTCTACGAGCAAGAAATCGAATTCCGCGAGCAACTCAACTATCCGCCGGCCAGTCGCCTGGCACTGCTCACTTTCAAAGGCCGGAATGAGGAAAAGGTTAAGCTGATGGCGGAGCATGTGACGCGAGAGTTAGAAGCGCTTGCCCGCGGATCAGCCAAGGCAGGGAAGCAAGTGGCGAAGCACAAGCGAGAGAGCGCGGACACGCTGGAACTTCTCCCGCTTTCCCACGCTCGCACTTTCTCGTCTGCTCCGGCTCCGGCTGGTCCGTTGCGTGGCTTGGTTCTCGCCGGGCCAGCCCCCGCTCCACTCCTGCGGGCCGAAACCTTCTACCGTTACCAGCTCATGCTGCGGACGCCCCAGATGCCAAGCGTGAGCAAGGTGCTAGCGACACTACTGGAACAGATCAAACTGCCCGAAGACGTGACGCTGACGGTAGACGTAGACCCGGTGAGTTTGATGTGATGCCACTGTCGCCCTGAAGGGCAGGCTTCAAAACCAAAAACAAAGTGCGCAGGCTGGAGGAAGCGAGCTCGTCAGCGATTTGCCGTTACGTTTGGTGCGCACCGCATCACGACTCATTGCTCCCAATCCGTCCATCGCACCAAATCGCCCAGCAACGCTCTGCCATCATGGCGCCAACCCAGCGGAGGGTTTTGCATCTGGCCCAGCGGGCACAGACGCGTTGCTCCCCAGCGAGCGAATTGCTTGGCGAGGCCTTCCAGCTCGTGCTCCTGCGCGGCGAGGCCGACGGTTGAGGTGTGGTCGCGTACGGCGTCCGCCCCACGTAGCGCCTCGGTCACATCCAGCACCGGCTTCACATAGATGAAGCGGTTCAGGCACGAGAGCGCGAAACGTGGGTCGGACTCATAAACCACCGTCCACGCCGTCGAGTCCAAGCTGCACCAATAGCGAGTGGTCTCGGGAGAATGTGCGGCCCGAACTTCGTAGATAGCACGCCGCGCGGCGATGTGCGCGGCGGCCTCGGTCGTGAGCGGGCCGCGCGGCTCGGCGGTTTCGCGGCGCGCTAATTCGCCGGCGAGTTGCTCGGCGAATTGCAGCGCGAAGCCGTTGCCCGTGTCCTCCACGTAGAAAACGTGCGGCGAGAGGCAGCCGAGCTGGTCCCATGCGATGACGTCCGCAGCGGCTTGGGCCACTATTTTCTTACCGCGCCAGCCGGCGAAGGCGTCGCGCGTGACGTAGCCGAAGCTGACTTGATGCCCGTAGCCAGCAAATCGCACGCGCGGCGGCAACGCGCGGCGAATGGCGGCCACGGCCTCGTCCGTACCGGTGGCAGTCACGGCGTCGCACTGGGCGAATAGAGCTTGTTCGAGTCCGGCCGAGCCGCCGGGCCACGACGCGATTTCTACGCAGGCGGCGAGCTTGGGTTCGCAGCCGTAAATCGAGTGCAGGAACAGGCGCGGGAGGAACGCGCCGCCGCGCGAGCACTTGATGAACTGGGCCGAGCGCGTGAGCACGCCGAGCACGATGGCCATGAACGCGGCGTTCGGCACGCAGCCGGCGGTGATGTGGCCGACCAGTTCCGGGCCCGTGGCCAGCGCGAGCCGGCGCGTGCGGCTGTCGCTGCTGCTGGCGGAGAAGGCGTCGAGCCGGTGCGTGGGGCCGAGTTCCTGCGCGAGCAGGGCCTCGAGGTTTTCGCCGGTGAGCTGCTTGAAGAAGTTGTCGAGCCCGGTGGCGAGCGTGGGCGCGGAAAAGCCGGTCTGCGCGGGGCCTTCCGTGAGCGCGAGTTTGCGGAACGGAAAATCCTCGCACAGCCAGTCCTCGCCGAGGCGGACGAGCGTGCGGAGGACGCTCGGCGTGTCGCGCACGGCGAGGTAATGGGCGCGGTTGCGCTTCAGCGTGAGGCAAGCGTCCGTGACCATCGCGGGCGTGAGGTCGGCCTCCGGCGGCAGGTCGGCGAGAAAGTAGTTTGGAAGCGTCATGGCAAGCTCGGGAGAATGCGCGTCAGTTTGGTCATGGAGCAGGGATCGAGGTGATGAGTGCGGGAGAAGGTGATACCCTGAAAGCCATGCGCCAAGTTCCAAACAAGTTCAATACCCCAAACCTCCAACCGCGGCGCGTCCTCGGCGGTGGTGAGCTGCATAATCGATTCAGCTCGACCGTGTCACCGGAGGTAAAGTCGCTTCCGAAGCTCTCCCTGGAGCTTTGCCCTTGGAGCTTTGCCCTTGCAGCTTTCATCCGAGTTTCCTCCGTTTGATTTCGCGCAGGCACAGCAAGCCCGGCAGCGATACCACGAGCAACGCGGCCAGCAGTAGGTAAAAGCCGTAGTAGCTCGTCGGCTCCCCCGCGCCCATGCCGAGCCGTTCCACCCACCGGCCCGCCAGCCAGTGCGCAAGGTTGCCGAGGAGGCCGCCCACCGTGATGAAGAGGCCGAACACGCGCCCGCGCACGGCGTCCGGCACCGCTTCCATCAGCGCCGCCTCGACCATCGGGTAGCAGCCCATAAAGAAAAATCCATACACCGCCAGCGCGACCACGAGCCAGCCGCGCGGCAAGTGCGGATACGCCGCGACGACCACCGCCGCCGCGAGCATCACACCCGCCGTCCAACGCGTGCGGCCCTGATCGCTCAGGTGGCCGAAGAGCGGGTTGCTCACGATGCCCATGAGGAAAATCACGCTCAACGCCGTGCCCGCCTCTTTTACCGTGAAGCCATGGGCCTTTTGCAAAAACAACGAGCCGAGGCTGCCCATGCTGTGCCCTGCAAAATCGCGCAACGCAAACGCCACGGCCGCCGCGAAGAAAAGCAGCCACAATGCGGAAGTGGGAAAGAGCACCGCACCGCGCGGCGGGGTTTGTTCGCTGGCCTTAGTCATGGGCGACTCGCCGGCACTCTCCTCCGCCAGCCACGCGAAGGCCGCCGCCGTGACGATACCTGCGAAGCCCAACTCCAATACAGGCGTCCGCCATTCGCCTGTCTGCGTCGCCCGCCACCCCGCATAAAGCGGCCCGACAAAGAAGCCCACGCCCGCACCAATGCCAATTAGCCCGAGCGCTTTACCCGTCGCTTCCGGGTAGATTCGCACCACCAGTGCCGTAGCCGCTGGGTGGAAGAAGCTTCCGCCGATGCCCGCTACCACCACACTGATGAGTGCGAGCGAAAAGCTTGGGGCAAAGGCGAGGCCGACAAACCCAAGCGCGTTGATGAACAAACCCCAGCCGAGCAGTTTCCTCCGGCTGTACCGATCTGCGAGGATGCCCAGCGGGTAGCTCAGGCCGTAATAGACCAGCATAAGTGCCGTAAGCAGTAGTGTGGACTGCTCGACGCTGGCGAGTTTGAGGTCGCGCTGCATTGGCAGGTAGAGCGGCAGGAGCGCGACGTGATATACGTGTGTAAAAGCATGTAGCACTCCGATGAGCCAGAGTGTGCGGACGCGGTGTGGCGAGGTGCTCATCTCAGGCAACCATGAGCGAGCAACCGCGCGCCTCGGCCTGGGCGGCTCGGCCCAGCAGCTCAAAGCCGTCGGCGCGGCGCACGGCCAGATCCTCGGTTTGCACCGCCAGTACGGAGCGCACATTCGCTAGGTCAAAGAGCCGGAGCAAACCTGTTTCGCCATCGTCTACTTCGCGGCCAGTCTCGGGTGAGCAGACGAGTGCGCGGCACCATGGCGGAAACTGGAAAACGCGTGAGCCGTGGGGCGTTGGGTGTGAAGTTGTAACGGGCGCTCCACTTGTCTCCCGCCATTCGTCCCCTGCCACCCCATCATAAGCTTGGGAACTAATTTCACTCATGCCGTATTCGCTGACGATGAATTCGCTTGGCACACCGAGGCGCGTGGTGAGTTGCCCGTGCAACTCGGCTTTGGGTAATTCGCGTGAACGACCCTTGTAACCGCCGGTTTCCATCACGCGCGATCCAGGTGGGAGGACGAGCGTTTCGCCGCGCGTTTCCAAGCTATCGAGCAAGTGGACGAACATAAACGCCGTGCCGAGTAGCACGACGGGTTTGCCCGCCGCTGACGCGTCATGCAACTCGGCCAGTGCAGCGGAGGCGTCGAGCACCCAGGCGTTATCCACTCCGACGCTGGCGCAGAACCGCGTGCCACCTGCACTGAACGCCGCGCTTACGCACGCGAACATGTGGACAAGCGACGAGTGTGGTGCCTGTTCCTTCGGCGGCGCGAGGCAGATAAACCGTGCCGGCGACTTGCAGTTTTCATCTGAGGTGCTGGCGAGCGCGGGGGCTTCGGATCGAGTAGATGCCACGGGCGAAGGCCGCAAGTCACCGGTGCGAGGAAGCAAGTGTCGCGCGAACCACGGTTTCAGCGACATCTCATAGACAGCCAGAGACTCGACACTATGAATATGCCGGCTGGGCTGGTGCTCCGTGGTGCCGCTGGAGTGGAAGACCGCAGTGCGCTCGACGGGCGCGAGGCTGGTGAGTTCGAGTTCCTTGAACGAGGCGGTCGGCACTGCAGGGATTTGCCGCCACCCTCCGAGCGTCGCTGGCGTTACCCTACGCGCCTCGCAAAGCGCTCGATAGGGAGCGACCGCGGCATACTGGTAGGAGAACAGCTCACGAGCCAGGCC
>VHDH01000002.1 GCA_016871445.1 Verrucomicrobiota bacterium
ACCGGCGCGCGCCGAAACGTAGCGCACCAATATGCGGAATGAGCACCAGCAGGAGAAGTAGGATGCTGGCCCAGTAGCCCAGATAAGACCAGCGCGCCAACGTCTGGTAAGGGATGAGGCACGTCATCGCCAGCGCGCCGAGCCCCAGCGTGTAAAAGACAGCCTGGCGAAAATGAAGTTGCTTGAACCAAGGCACCCCCGCGCTGGACTCGGTCGCATAACGCGCGCTATGGATGAACAAGACACCTAAAGCCATTAGCCCAAGCAGCGCGCAAAGCAGCACCCAGTCAATCCGGGCAGGCTTCTCAGCGATATTGGTGCGGGCGAGCATCAGGCAGTTGGCAAGTGATGGGTGTCGAGTGACTTGGGACGGAGGTTCGGATCTAAAAAGCGCGGCCTCTTGCTTTTTGCCTCAACCCGATTCTTTCCCACCGGGGAAGGGAGAATGATAGCTAGCGCGCGGCTGATTATAGTGTTGTGTTCATCAGAGATTGGACTGCTTTTTTCCCTATCGCCACGAGCGAGAGCCAATGCAAGCGAGAGCGTTGGCAACGAGTTCTCCCTAGCTTCGGACGTAACCGGCCGAGTCGCATTTACCCGCATGGTCGTTTCTCGCCGCATTAGTTCGTTTGGGCTAAGACTGCGTTTTTTTGCCCGCCGTCGCGCTCGTGCTTAAGCAAAGCCTCATAAATCAAGCGTGCGATCGGGGCGCAGGTTTTGCCGCCGGACGCGCCGCTCTCGACCATTACAACGACCGCCCACTTGGGCCGGTCCACTGGTGCAAATGAGGCGAACCAAGTCGTCTTGTCCACCACCCTGCCGCCCTGCTCAATTTCCGCCGTTCCAGTCTTGCCGCCAATCTTGAGGCCCCGAATGGTGGCCCCAACACCGGTGCCGCCCGCTTCCTCCACTTCCGCGAGCATCGCTTCGTGGATCAGTCGCAAGTTCTCCGGTTTCACGCCTAGTTCGTCGCGCACTTTCACCGGGAACTCATTCGCCTGATCGCCGGACTGCGGGTCGCTCGGCTCCGTCCTCAGCACTAGGCGCGGTGAGAGAACCTTCCCACCATTGGCAATCGCAGCCGTCATCACGGCAATTTGCAACGGGCTGACGGACACTTTGCCTTGGCCAATAGCCAGGTTGGCCGTGTCGCCGGGTTGCCAGCGGCGCAGCAAGTCGGTCTGGTCGGGAAATTCTCCGGCGGTCTCTTGACGGGGCAGGATCCCCGTACGCTCGCCGAGGTGAAACTTCTCACCGAGCAGAATCATCTTTTGCAGCACGCCCGGCTTGAGTGCTTGGTGAATGAAATAGGCGTTCGAGGAGTGCATCAGCGCCTTCTTGAAATCGTAGGGACCGGCCGCGACGGTATCCTTCACTTTCCGGTTACCCACGTGATAGCAACCCTTGCCAGGCCGCTCAGGGTCTTCCACGACGTTAAAAACCTCCTTAGGGTCAAGCCGCTCCAACTCGAGGGCGGCCAGGCCGGTAAGCATCTTAAGCACCGAGCCAGGGTGGTAGTTCTCCTGCGTGGCGCGGTTGAGCATTGGTCGCTGCACGGGGTGGTTCAGCACGTTGGTCCAACGCTCGGTCGCAATGTGGCCCATGAACTCTACCGGCTCAAAGGTCGGCGCGGAGGCCATCGCCAGCACATCGCCATTGTGGACGTCCAACACCACCGCCGCGCCGCGCGTCTGCGCGCCAAACAGGGACGTAACGAGGGCAGCCTCAGCTGCACGCTGAAGCCGGAAGTCGAGCGTGAGCACGAGATGATTACCTGGCTCGGGCGCGCGCAGCATAATCTCCTGCTGCCGATAACCAAGGCGGTTCACGGTCATGGACTTCGTGCCTGCAGTGCCGCGCAACTGCACGTCGAAAATCCCCTCCATGCCGGTCATGCCCCTCCAATCAGGCAGGCGGTAGTGATAGAAGGCGTCCTCTTCCACCTGCGAACTCTGGTCGCGCGTAAGCGTGCCGAGGACCTGTGCAGCCAAGCCGCCGTGGGGATAAACGCGCAGCGGCTGGATCTCTAGGTCGAGGCCGGGAAACACGCCGGGCCGTTCGGCGAAGCGCGCGACCTGCCCGGGGTTAAGGTTTTGCAGCAAGGGGATGGGCAGCGCACGTACCTCGTTGTAATGCCGCTGAAACCGGCGCTGATCGATGACCTGCGGCTGTTGAAGCCAGTCGCTTACCTGCGCGGTGATGTTGCTGACCACGTTGTAGCGCGCAGCCCATTCCAGGGACTCGCGCTCCGCCCGAGTGAGGCGCACGCCGGCTGGCCGGAGACGGACATATTCAGTTTGGAAGTGCTTGCCTAGCTCAGCAAGGTAAAGCTCGACGTTGTAGGTCGGGCGGTTCTCTGCGAACGCCTGGCCATGGCGGTCGAGAATCTTCCCGCGCACAGCCGGCAGTCGCACAGTGCGCACGGCCTGGTCCTCAAGGCTGTCAGCAAACTTCTTCGAGGAGAACACCTGCACATACCACAACCCCGCCAGCAGCACGCCGAACCCACCGCCCATCAGGATGGCGAGTACGCGAAGCTGCGTGTCGGGCGGCTTGGTTGGGTTAACGGGAACCATGGGCTATTGGGCGGAAAAAATTAAGTTGAGGAGACAAGCCGGCGGGTGGCTGCGGTTGGCTGACAAAGGGGGAACACGCGAACTGCACAAAGCATACGCAACACACAGCAAGCAGCACGCGCTGGTGGTTTAACGTCTGATATTCATGCTTAACCATATTCATCAGTAGTTCAAAATCTGGTTCGCTTGATTTGCCGTGTCTCGCTGTAGTGCGATTCCGGCACGGGCTGATAGGCAAACAGCTGTTTCACCTGCGCGAAGAGCCGGAAGACCAGCGGCGTCACGAGCGCTCCGCCCGCCGCCATCACGAGCCACTGCCCGAGCAGCCGCCAAGACAGCGGCACCGGGTGGTGCGTGTTCATCAACACAACCATGACGCACGCGGGCACCAACGAGCTGGCGAGGAAACCTGTCATCACCTGCGCGTAAAGTTGGTCGCGTAGCACAAGGTCGCGCTGGCGATGCAACATGAAGCCGGTTAGCGACAGCGCAAGCGTGGTGACCCCGAGCGGATTAGCGGAGAAAGCGTCCTGCATCAGCCCGCCCACAACGGCGAGCATCGCCATGGTCGGGAGCGAGGAGGAGAGCGCGACATAGACCATCAGCGCGGGCAGCAGGCTGAACTGCGCACCGAGTGTGGAGCGGAAGCCGTTGAACGTAATCTCGAACGCAACCGCGAGCCACGCAGCGAGCAGGATAGCAATGGATTCAAGACGATTCACGGCAGAGAGGGAGGATTGGAATAAAGCGAGAGAGAGACGGCCGCATTGGCGTTCTTGCCCTTGGTCGAGGTCTTAATCTTGCTTCTCTGGGTCTTCATTGCACCACTACCCATACTCGGTCGAGGGAGTTAAGGTTCACAGCGAGTTTCACACGCGCTTCTTGGTAAAGGCCGAAGCCGACGTTGCGCACGTCCACGATTTCTCCGATGCGGATGCCACTTGGGAACACGCCGCCGAGGCCGCTGGTGAGGACGGCGTTGCCGGGTTTCAACTCCAGCCCGCTCGTCACAATGGTCTGGCCGCCCTTCACCGGGCTACCGCGAGAGAGATAGGTGAGCGTCACGACGGCGGGGTCGGCAGCGTAGGGCATGATGATACCGTTTTCGGCGGTTTCCTTGACCAGCGCGGCCACGCGACAGTTCTGGTCACCGAGCAACACGACCTGCGACCGCGTCGAGCCGACGGCGGCGACCCGGCCCACGAGGCCATCGGGTGCGATGACTGGCATGTCTGCGCGCACGCCGTCACGGCTGCCCACGTCAATGAACACGGTGCGCCACCAGTTCGCCGGGTCGCGGGCGATTACGCGCGCGGGCTTGAGTTGCCACGGCACGCGGGCGGGCAAGCCGGCGTGCTGGCGGAGTTGCTCGTTTTCACGGAGGGCTCCTTGCGCTTGGGCGAGGTTGAACTCGAGCTTCTGCTTTTCGGCGCGAAGCTGCTCGAGTTCGCGCACAAGGTCTTCGCGGGGAACAATGGCGTTACCCGTGCGACGGGCGGCACTTTGAGTAGCCTCGGTGAGGCCAAAGAGCGGGAGGAACAGGCCGGTTAACGCGAGCTTGACGCGATTGGTCGTGGACTCCGGCAGGCTGAGGAATATCAGCCCAACCAGCGCCACGAATCCGAGCGCGATATATTGCGACTTGCGTAGCATGGCCCGCAAACAAATGCGGGCGAACGAACTGATCAGCCTTGGCTGGAGGTGGCGACGCGCTTGAGGAACTGCAGATTTTGGAGGACTTGGCCGGTGCCTTCGGCTACGGCGGTAAGCGGGTCGTCGGCAATATGAACCGGCAAGCCGGTCTCCTGCGCGACGAGCCGATCTATGTTCCGCAGCAATGCGCCGCCGCCAGCCATGACGATGCCGCGGTCAATCAAGTCCGCGGACAGTTCAGGTGGGCAGCGTTCCAGCGTGATGCGGATCGACTCCAAGATGCTCGATAACGGTTCCTTCAGGGCTTCGCGAATCTCTTCTGAGCGGATGGTGATGGTCTTGGGTAGTCCCGCGCTCAAGTCGCGGCCCTTAACCTCCATCGTGAGTTCCTGCTCCAGCGGAAAGGCCGAACCGACGCGGATTTTGATCTCTTCCGCGGTCCGTTCGCCAATCATCAAATTGTAGGTGCGCTTCATGTGCGCGACGATGGTCTCGTCAAACTCGTCTCCGCCCACGCGGAGACTCCGGCTGAACACGATGCCCGCGAGTGAGATAATCGCGATCTCGCATGTGCCGCCGCCTATATCCACGATCATGTTGCCCGCCGGCTCATGAACCGGCAGGCCGACGCCGATGGCCGAGGCCATCGGCTGCTCGATTAAATAGACTTCCCGCGCCCCGGCATGGGTGGCCGAGTCTTTTACCGCGCGACGCTCCACTTCAGTGATGCCCGAAGGGACGGCGACGACCACGCGCGGCGCGATCAACTTGCGATGGTGAACCTTCTGTATGAAGTGCCGCAACATCGCCTCCACGATTTCGAAGTCGGCGATGACGCCGTCTTTCATCGGACGAATGGCGAGGATGTGTCCGGGAGTGCGACCGAGCATTCGCTTGGCCTCCTCTCCGACGGCTAGCACATTGGTCGTCCCCGCTTGGATGGCAACGACAGACGGTTCCCGTAAGACAATGCCTTGATCACGCAAGTAAACCAGGGAATTTGCAGTCCCTAGGTCTATTCCGATATCGTTGGAAAACAGGCTTTTAACTTGCGACAACATGAAATGCGCCTAGCAATGTCGACAGCGTATGGGTCCGCTGGAGGGGCGGCAAGCCATTTCAAGGCTCAGAGTGTCAAGTTCCACCGGGCGGCGAAACCGTGCTTTAAGGCGACTGTAATTCGCTCAGGGCGATGGACTTCTCAAGCTGCACTTGGGCATTCACGTCGAGGATTTGCAAGGTCAGGCGCGGCTCGGCGCGCTGCCAGTCAATACGCAAGCGGCCCACATTCGCTTCATGAAAGGTCTTCGCGTCGTGGCGGTACCGGTTGGGTGTAGGTGTCTGGCGCGGGTGCCGCTGCGTCATCGCGCTGGCAGTGAGGTCGTAAAGCGGGTAGCCGGCCGGGCTATCCATGCGGGAAAGCTCGCACCAGTGACGGTCGCCGCTGACGAAGAGGACGCCGTTGGCGCGGGTGCGGCGGAGGAGTTCGAGGAAGCGCTGCTTCTCGCGCGGGAAGTTCGCCCAAGACTCGCAGCCGGCGAATTCCGCGACGAACTGGATGCTCGACGCGATGAGCCGCACCTCCGCCGGTTGGCGCAACTGCTCCTCCAGCCAGCGCCATTGGGCGTCGCCGAGCACGGTGGCCTGCGGGTCTGGGCTGGGCACGTAGGGGCCGCCGCTGGGTTCCGCGCCGTGGTCGCCGCGCACGAGCGGGCTGCGGAAGTAACGGGTGTCCAAGAGAATGACCTGCACGCGCCGGCCAACCGGACCGAAGATTTGCGCATGGTAAATGCCCTCCTGCTTGCGACGTGTTGAATCGGCGGGCTCGTCCAGCCAGTTGAAGAATTCCAACTGCGACTCGCGGCGCATCGGGTAGGACGCGCCGGCGTCGTTCATGCCGTAATCATGATCATCCCACGTCGCGAGCACGGGAGCTTTGCGGCGGACAGTCTGAAAGAACGGCGTAGCCTTCAGCGAATTGTATTTGGCGCGCATCACCATCATGTTCGTGGTGTCGGCGTAGATATTGTCCCCGAGGAAGACGAAGAGGTCCATCGGCAGTTTGGCCGCGCGGTCGAGCATGGGGTGCTCGGTTTTGTTCAGGCAGGAGCCGAAGAGAATGTCGCGCAGTGGGCGGTCGGCGGAGCGCGGCGTGGTTCCGCAACCAGCAAGGAGAGCGGCGGCGAGGAGCAAGAGGAGAAGGCGCATGACGGTGAAGCAACTGGTGATTAGTTGGCGGAAAGCGTCACGACGCGAGCGGAGGAAACGACTAATCACTAGTCTTTTCCCTCACTGCCCTGGCTTGCCCATCGGAAACGGGATGACCAGCGAGAGCAGCCACGTGGCAAGCATTCCGACGAACGAGTTAACCGTGAGTAATACGGACCAAGTCTTGAGGGTTTCAGCTTCCGTAAGACCACCGAGCTTGCTCACGACCCAGAACCCGCTGTCATTCATCCACGAGAAGCCAAAGCCGCCGAAGCCGATGGCGAGGAACAGATAAATCGGGTCGTAAGGCAGCGGAGTGCCACCGGTGATAATGGGATACATCATCGCGCTAGTGGTGAGCATCGCCACCGTGGCGGAGCCTTGGGCAATACGGATAACGACGGCAACCATGAAGGAAAGCCAAAGCATCGAGATGTCGTGGCCCGTCGCGGCGGCCTTGATGGCGTCGCCTACGCCAGCGTTGCGGAGCATGAGGCCGAACGCGCCGCCCGCCGCCGTGATGAGGATGATGGTGCCTGAGGTCTCTAGCGGCGGGCCAATCAACTCACATATTTTCGCGACGCTATAGCCCCTTTGCCGCGCGAGCACGAACATCGAGACCAGCGTGCCGATGAGCAACGCGACGTTCTTGTTACCGATGAACTCAACCGCCGCGAACGTGGACGCGAAGGCTTCCCGGCCCCCGAGCAGTTTCACAAAGGCTTCGTTCTCCTTCCCGATGACCATGAACGACGAGAGGCTGATGAGAAAAATCGGCAGGATGACTGGGGTGATGGACCACGCGAAAGACGGCAACTCCGACTCTGGTTTGTCCACGATGGACCGCAACTCGGCAAGCGAGGTGCCGGGCGTCTCACGCATCGGGACGTCGAACTTGCGGTTTAGCCACTGGCAGACGAACCACCCCACCGCCAGCGGGAACAGCCCGACGGCCATGCCCGCAAGGATCGATACACCGACGTCAATCTTCAGGTTCTCGACCATTGCCAGCGGCCCCGGATGCGGCACGGTCATCGAGTGCGTGATCACGCCACCGCAGCACACCGCCATGACGTAGAGCAGGTAGTCCTTGCCCGTCCGCAGCCGCAGCGCCCGCGCCAGCGGCACCATGAGCATGAACATCGTGTCGAAGAAGATGGGCACGGAAAGAACGTAGGTGCTCAACAGCAGCGCGATACCCGCATTCTTTTCACCAAAAAATGCGAGGAAACGCCGCACCACCTTGTCTGCCGCACCGCTTTCCATCAGGCACATGGAAATAATGGTGGCCAAGCCGATGACGATCGCGATGCCGCCCGCCGTTCGTCCGAACTCGATGCTCGTCAGTTCCACGGCCTGCACCCAGTGGTTTTTGAGCGGCTTGCCGTCGGGCGAGACCACCGGTGAATCGGGCTTCGGCACGCGGGCCTTTGCGCCAGGCAGTTGCTCCGCCATGAGGCCGGCGAAGATTGCCGCAAGGATGAGTGCGAGAAACGCGTGCGCGCGAACGACCGAGATCATCGCCACGACGAACGCAACGGAGATAACCAATACGGCCAAGGGCCAAAGGCTGACTTCGCCGGCCGCAAAAAGACCAAAGGGCATGGACATCGGATTGATGAGTCCAGTTCACCAGAGGCCGCGCAGCGCGGTCAAGGCTGGAGGCCAAGCAAATGGGTAAATTACGCATCCTCTTGAACACGGCGGGGGCAGCGTGACCACCTGTTTAAGTTGAGCCGTAATATATCCTGCCGCAGGGCCAGCGCGCTGTCGTTTAAGAACAGCATGGCTGGGCGCGGCATCGCTCTGACTACAAACCTGAGTTTCTAGCGCAGCGATGCCGTCAAAGTTTTATTCTCTACGGCTGGGTTGCTCAGCGGGGGAAATCTTGATTAATCTTACGCCAATGAAATTTACCTTGTTGTTGTCCGCGCTCGTAAGCACCGCCTCGTGCGCCCTCGCCGCCGATCACTGGCCGCAATTCCGTGGCCCGACAGGCGACGGCAAGTCCGAAGCCAAGGGCTTGCCGGTGCAATGGAGCGATACCGAGAAAGTGAAATGGAAGACGCCCATCCATGACAAAGGCTGGTCCTCTCCCGTCATCTGGGGCGACCAAATTTGGCTCACCACCGCCACAAGTAACGGTACCGAGCTCTACGTCCTCATGCTCGACAAGAACTCCGGAAAAATTGTTCGCGACGTAAAGCTGTTCGACGCGCAGCAGCCAGAGCTGTGGATGCGCTACAACAGCTACGCCTCTCCTACGCCGGTCATCGAGGCGGGGCGGATTTACGTGACGTTCGGCGAAGCAGGCACAGCGTGCCTGGACACCAAGACGGGTGTGAAGCTGTGGGAACGACGCGACTTGAAGTGCAACCATTATCGCGGCGCAGGCTCATCCCCAATTCTCTTTAACAATCTGCTCATCCTTCACTTCGATGGCGCGGATGATCAGTTCATCGTCGCGTTGGACAAGCAAACAGGCAAAGACGCCTGGAAGGTAAAACGCTCGACGGACTATCGCGATCTTGACGCCGCTGGAAAACCGAAGGCCGAGGGCGACCTTCGCAAGGCCTACGGTACGCCGCAAATCGCGACCCTTGAAGGCAAACCCGTCCTCCTGAGCAACGGCGCAAAGGCGCATTACGGCTACGATCCGCTGACCGGCAAGGAACTATGGCAGGTGGAGTATCAGCCATTCCACTCCTCGGGCGCGCGGCCCATTTTTGGCCACGGGCTATTATTTTTCGCCGCCGGTTTCTCGAAGGGCCACTTCTACGCCATCCGGCCACCGCCTGCATCCGCGTGGAGGGCGGGTAACATTCTCGACGCGGCAAAGGAGTCCGAGCCCGCGACCGGCAAGCCGCAACTGGTTTGGAAACTCATCAAGGGTGTTCCGGAGACTCCCTCGCCCGTCCTGCACGGCGAGCACCTTTATCTCTTGGACAACAACGGTTTTGCCAGCGCTGTCGAAGCCAAAACCGGCAAGGTGCTGTGGTCGGAGCGCGTGCTGAAGGCGGTGTATGCCTCACCCGTGTTTGCCGAGGGCCGCATCTACGCCGCCGACCGCGAGGGCAAGTGTGTGGTGTTTGCCGCCGCGCCAGAGTTCAAGCTGCTGGGTGAGAGCAAGCTCGACGGCCCCATCGAGGCCTCGCCGGCCATCAGCGGTAAGGCACTCTACCTCCGCACGGCCAAGACGCTATATCGCATCGAGCAGTAAGAGGAGCGCGGTGACTATACTGGTGGGCTGCTTCACAGGAGAAACAGCAGACTCGCCAAGTTCACGTAGAGCGCCGCCAGCAGGTCATCTACTGTCACGCCCCAGCCGCCTGGGAGCGACTGGCTCTGGCGCACCGGCCACGGCTTCCAGATGTCAACGAGACGGAAAGCAGCGAAGATCAGGGCGGTTCCAATCCAATGATTTCCGTCGAAGAAGTAGCCGACCTCGGGCATTCGACCGGTGTTGTTTGCCACGCTCAACAACCACGCACTAAAACACAGCGGGACAGCGATAATTTCATCCAGCACCACGGAGCCGGGATCTTTCTCACCCAGCGCTTTTTCCGCCTCGCCACAAATCCATGCGCACAGTGGGATGCTCAAAATAATGCCGCCGAAAAATCCCCACAACGAACCGGTCGCCACCAACCCAGCGAACCACGCCACCCCGACTAGTGAACCCCATGTCCCCGGGCCAGGCTTGAGCCGACCGGAACCAAATCCTTGCGCCACCCACACGGCGGGATCAAATCCGCTCACATGTCCTCCAGGTAAATCTGGCGGTTCTTCCAGAGGTAAATCGCGCCGGAGGTGAACGTGAGGAGCACCGTTACCCAAAGCGAGAGATGCGCAAACCACGGTAACAACAAACCGAAGAAATCTCTTAGCCACGGCCACCACTCGACATGCGCATCTAGCACTAGCAGCGCGATGACGGCGGTGATTTGGGAAATGGTCTTGTGCTTGCCGAAACGCTCAGCCGCAAGCGTCACGCCCTTCGACGCCGCAAGCAAGCGCAGGCCAGTGATGGCTAATTCGCGCGCGACGATGAGCACCGCCATCCACGCTTCAACATGCACGGCCGGCAGCGACCCGCCTGAGCCGGGATCAAACCGCCCGCGTGCAACCAACGCGATGAATGCGGAGCAGGTGAGAATTTTATCTGCCAGCGGATCCATGAGGATGCCAAAGCTGGTGATGAGCTTGCGCTCGCGCGCGAGCTTGCCGTCGAGGTAATCCGTCAACCCAGCGATGCTGAACAATACCAGTGCGATAGTATCATTCACCGGCGAGCGCGAGAACATCGCCACGAGGAACAAACCCGTGAGGACAAAGCGCGAGACGGTGAGTTTGTTGGGGAGGTTCAAGTGAGTGCTCGGCAGCAACTTACGTTTTGCATCTCATTCTTACGCCGGACCGTAAACAATTTGAAACGCAAAACGTAATGCGTGACGCGCAACTGGATGCCATCGGTCACGCCGGCTCGGCCATCAAATCGTAGTCGGTATGGCCGATGATTTTGACGCGGGCGAACTGGCCAAGAGGCAGCTTGCCGCGCACATAGACACGGCCGTCAATGTCCGGCGCGTCCGCCTCGCCACGGGCCACGAGATAGCGGCCTTTGAGTTGGGCCAGATCCTTGTCGGCTCCGCGAATTAATCCGTGCTCCCAAGAGGCGACTTTCGCGGCCTTGAGTTCCTTGGCTGACGCTTTTCCCTCAATGAGCACCTTAAGCGTTTTGCCCCCGAAGCGTTCCGCAACGGTGCGGGCGACCTCGTGCTGCGCGGCCATCGCTTGCTCACGGCGGTATTGCTTCACCTTGTCACTAAGTTGGCTGGTCATCTTGCCAGCGATCGTGCCGTCCTCTTTTGAGTAGGTGAAGACGCCAAGCCGCTCGAACTGCGTATCCCGAATAAAGTCGAGCAACGTTTGGAAATGCGCATCCGTCTCACCGGGGAAGCCAACGATAAACGTGGTCCGTAAGGCGATGCCTGGAACGCCAGCGCGGATGCGCCTAATAAGGTCGCGGATGTATTGGCCGGAGGTTTCGCGGCGCATGCGGGTAAGCAGGTCGTCATGGATGTGCTGGAGCGGCATGTCCACGTAGCGCGCGACCTTCTTGCACTCAGCGATGGTGGTAATGAGGTCATCCGTCCAATGCGCGGGGTGGGTGTAAAGTAAGCGGATCCAAAAGTCGCCGCGCAGCGCATTTAATTCGCGTATAAGGGTGCAAAGCGTGGTGGCATCGGCGGCCAACGACTTCGTGGCGGCCTTGAATTTTTCCGGTGAGGAAATCGCGCGGCTGTGGTTCGTGCGGAGGTCGAGGCCGTAATAGGTCGAGTCCTGAGAAATGAGATTCAACTCCTTCACGCCATCTTTGATAAGTGCCTTTGCTTCGGCCACGACGTCCGCCTGCGTGCGGCTGCGGTGGCCGCCCCGCATCCGAGGGATGATACAAAAGCTGCACGGGTGATTGCAGCCCTCGGCAATCTTCACGTAGGCGAAGTGACGCGGCGTGAGGCGGAAGCGGGGAGTGGCGTAGTCGGGGATGTAAAAAGGGCGCGGAGTGACATCCAAAAGAGGGAATGGGGAATGGGAGATGGGAGATGGGGCGGAAGTAAGGACGGTTTTGGTTTTCCCGAAGGCGCCTGTGCCACGGAGAGATTCGTCGAGGTCGTGGCCGAAGGGTTTGGCCTTGTCCATTTTGGCGATGGTTCGCGCGACTTTGGACTTCAGACCTTGGACTTTGGAATTTAGCCCCGCTTGAACTTTCGCCTGCCGACGCGCCATCGCGTCACGGACGAGTTCGCCCACCTGCGCGACCTGGTCAATGCCCATAAAAGCGTCCACCTCGGGCAGGAGCTTCGGCAGTTCCTCGCGAAAACGCTGGCTCAGGCAGCCAGACACAATGAGCGCTTGGCCTCGCTGATTTGCCTCGCGGACGGCGGCGGAGTCGAGAATGGCGTCCACGCTTTCCTCCTGCGCAGCGTCAATGAATGAGCACGTGTTGACGATGACAGCGTCAGCCGTGGCCGGGTCGTTGGTGATTTCTGCCCCGGACTTGAGCAACGTGCCGAGCATGATCTCGGCGTCCACGAGGTTCTTGGCACAACCGAGGGAAATCATGCCGACCCGCACGGGCTGAACGGAGGTAGATTTGCGATTATCTGTCACGGGACGAAGCGAAGAATGACCAATTGCGAGATGTCCAATGACCAATCAATGCGCAATTCCCAAAGCCCTCAGGGCGGCCGCATTCAGCTGGTAATTGAGCATTGTAACTTGGTCGTCCATCGAAACCAGGTCATGGGGCATTGGGCGTTTTCGCCGGCGCGTTGGTCGGCACGGCTCCTGGCGGAAAAGAGAGGTATTCTACGACACTCTTCTCCGGCGGCAATTTGTAGTAACCGGGGCCAAGGTTCAGGAGCGGGTCGATGGACTGCTGGCGTCGCCACGCGCCATAGGCCCAGACAACCAAGCCGATGCACAGGGCGAGGAGGATGAGCGGCAGCAACAAGCGGAGATTGAGCTTCGAAAACTGAAGCATGATCCAGTCGAGCACGCCCTTCTCACGCGGAATGAGGCTGGGCGGCTCGGCAAACTTTTCCGTGCGCGCCAATTCAGCGTCGAGGGCGGCAAGGACGTTAGACCGGTCGAGGTGATAGTGGCGCACGAGCGACTTAACATGACCGCGGATGTAAACTGGCGCGCTAAAGGGATTGAAGTCGCCCGCCTCAAGGGCCGTGATATGGTCGGACTTGATCTTAGTGGCGTCGGCCACCTGCGACACGGTGAGGCGGCGCGACTCGCGCGCTTTCCGAAGCAGTTCACCCACATTGCTGCTAACCATGCTCGGAAAGGAAAGCAGTTCATCGCTAGGGAAAGCAACAACGGAAACCACCGCTGCGGGGAGGGGAGCCGGCCGAGCTGATGTGGAATGTTTACCTCATTTGACCATTGGACCAGCAACTCAGCCGATCAACACACATCAAGCAGTAGCACCTGGGCCTAAAGATGTGCAGGCGAGAGCGAGCAATTTGCGAACTGGCGACAAAGTTGGCGCCGCCTCAAATCGGTGCTGGCGCAGGGGCGCCAAGGCCGGGTTCGAGCGGCGGGGGGGTGGGTTTGGGTAACTCGGGAACTGACGTGCCAGCGGGTGCCCCAACAGGAGCCGAGGGAGCGAGTGACGCGGGCGGCGGCGGATTGCTCATCCTGCCAGTGCGAACGATCTCGTCGACTTGGGCGCCTTCCAGCGTTTCGAATTCAAGCAAAGCCTTTGCGATGGCCTCAAGCTTGTCGCGGTGCTCATTAATAATGCGCGTGGCGACGGCGTAACCTTCGTCGATGATGCGTTTCACCTCCGCGTCAATGGCCTGCGCGGTATGCTCGCTGTAATCCTTGCCCCGGCCCAACTCGCGGCCGAGGAAGCGCTCGTCCTCGCCGGCATATAGAACCATGCCTAGCTTGTCGCTCATGCCGAACTGGCAGACCATCGCGCGCACCATGCCCGTGGCCTGCTGGATGTCGCCAGCGGCCCCGGTGGAGATGTCCTCCGAGACAATCTCCTCCGCGATGCGGCCGGCCATTGTGACAGCGACCATGTCGAGCATCTCCTTGCGGCGGCGGCTATGAATGTCGTCCTTGGGCAAATACATCGTCGCGCCAAGCGCTTGGCCGCGCGGGATGATGGTCACTTTGTGTAGTGGATGAGTGTGCTGGAGTAAGACATTGACCAGCGCGTGACCAGCTTCATGCCAAGCGGTATTTTTTTTCTCCTCGTCGGTCATGGCGAGGCTACGGCGCTCGCGGCCCCAGCGGACTTTGTCGCGCGCCTCTTCTAACTCCTTCATGGTCACGGCTTTCTTGTTTTGACGGGCAGCGAGGAGGGCGGCCTCATTCAACAAATTTGCCAGTTCGGCACCAGAAAATCCCGGCGTGCCGCGCGCGATGACCGAAAGGTCGGCGGCGGGGTCAAGTTTGACGTTGCGAGCGTGAACTTTCAAAATCGCCTCGCGCCCACGCACGTCGGGAAGATTCACGGTCAGTTGGCGGTCGAAGCGGCCGGGGCGCAGCAGCGCGGGGTCGAGAACATCAGGGCGATTCGTGGCCGCGATGATGATGATGCCTTCTTGCGTGTCGAAACCATCCATCTCAACCAGCAGGGCATTGAGCGTTTGCTCGCGCTCGTCGTTGCCGCCACCGAGACCGATGCCGCGGCTACGTCCCACGGCGTCAATTTCATCAATGAAGATGAGGCATGGCGTATTCTTACGGGCCTGCTCGAACATATCACGCACTCGACTTGCACCAACGCCGACAAACATTTCGACAAAGTCAGACCCGCTGATGCTAAAAAAACTTGCGTCCGCCTCGCCAGCGATGGCCTTGGCAAGCAGCGTTTTGCCCGTGCCCGGCGCGCCAATCATGAGGATGCCCTTGGGGATGCGACCGCCAAGCTTTTGGAACTTTTTGGGGTCTTTGAGAAACTCGACCAACTCGACGACCTCATCTTTAGCCTCCTCGACGCCAGCCACGTCCTTAAAGGTGGTTTTGTTCTTGTCCTTGGCGAGCATGCGAGCCTTGCTTTTCCCAAAGCTTAAGGCGCTTTTGCCTGCCATCTTCAAGTTGCGGATGAAGACGAAGTAAATGAATACACCGATGAGAATGATGGGTAACAGGCTGATCACCATCGACCAGAACAACGTGTTCGGCTCCTTGGTCACGAACAACCCGCTCTCAAGAAGCTTCTCAACCATTTTGTCCGTGACGGGAATACGGATTCGAAAGGGAACCTCCTCCTTATCGCCTTTGGCATTAAGCTTCTCTTTGAGGTTGCTGTCGGTTCGGATGTATGTGCCAGAGATTTCGCGAAGGTCGGAGGTTTGGGGATTATAGGTAATGACACCGTTGCGAATGAGTTTGTTGTCCACCTTTTGGATGAAGTCCGGGTAAGTGAGGACTTCCGGCCCGGGCTGACCGGGCTTGCGAAAGACCATCAACACGGTGATGGTCGCCGCGATTCCCAGCCACACGAAGAGTGTGTTGCGTCCGCCCAGCTTGGACTCTTCGTTCTGGTCGTTTTTGCCGTTTTCCGGACTGCGATTTGGATCAGACATTTTTTTAGTTAAGCGAAAATAGCACCCAAAGCGGGAGGAGGCAACACCGGCGTTGGCGGGACTTTTGCGGAGAGTAAGGTGGAAAACCAACTCTACCTAGTTAGCCCCAGAAAGCAGGACGTTGAGACGAAGCAACACGTTTAGGTTCAGCGTGCTGAGGGTTCGCCCTTGGGGGATCCAGCTGTCGTCACGCGATCTCGAAAACGCAACGCGTTTTATCGACCACTCAACTGAACCGGTTCGCTCCAATGGCTCCAACGCCCGGTGTTATCCCGGTAGCGGGCGCGCACGCGCAGCACTCCGGCGTCTGCGAAGGCTTCCTTCGGCAGTTTCGTTTGCACGTCCATGCGAAGGAGCTCGCCGCTGTCCCAGTGCGGCTCGATTTCGTAGCGCCACGGCTTGCCGGGCTCCCCACCCGGCTGCCCGGGCGCGGTGCTTCGGCCCACGCGCCACTGCACGGCGGCGAAGCTGTTCGTGGCCGACGGCGTGGCGAAGGGCGAAATTTGAAAGACCTGCGCGCCCTTCTTCTCCGCGCCGAGGTGCCGGATGACCGGGCGCTCGGGGATGTTTGCGTCACGCGATTCCCACCAGAGGTGGCCCCAGCCGTAGCCATTCATGTTGCCGTCGTTGGGCGCGTAGTTCCGGTTCGTGCGCGTATCAGTGCAGAAGTCGGTGATGACCTTGCAAAAGCCATTGAAGTCGGGCGTCGGCAACACGCGGCGGAAGTTGCCGCCCATCATGCCTTGATCGTAGGGCGTTTGGTAAAACGCGCCCTTGCTGCTCGTGCGCGGGTGGTGGTTCCACATCGCCATGTCCAGTTCGCTCCAAGTGCGCTCATGGCCGGCTGGGCGGATGGCGCGGGCGAGTTCCTCGACGAGTTGCCCAACCTGCCCGCCACGCGGCGAGTTGTCGGCGCAAAAGAGGTCGAGGATTTCGCGCGCGCGGTTCTGGTATTCGCGGCGCAGCGTGGCGAGGTCGAGGCAGCGCGCCTGGTCGGTGATGCCCGGCCAGTGCGTTTTCGGGATGAACATCATGTCTAGATCCCAGGGCACCGGAGACCAACCTGCGCGCGGCGAGTGGTAAAGAAAGTGGTTCGCGCCGTGGCGGAGGTCCACGTTCGAGACGACGCGGTTGACCGCGTGAAAGCTGTAATAATCAGGCAGGTTTAAGTTCTCGCGCCACCAATCCTCGGCCTTCGTTGTGCGTGAGCCGTGCATGAATTGGTTGAAGTCCGAGCCGTCGCGCGGCAGACCGCCGCCGAGATGCTTGCGGCCGGTCTCGGGACTAAACGTGTTGCCATCAGGTAGCCCGCGCTCCTTGAGCCATGGCCCATCGGGGTCTTGCACGACGAGATACAAGCCC
This sequence comes from Verrucomicrobiota bacterium, assembly GCA_016871445.1. GTDB lineage: Bacteria > Verrucomicrobiota > Verrucomicrobiia > Limisphaerales > SXTU01 > SXTU01. The sequence goes on from VHDH01000002.1 coordinate 16,916, forward strand.
CACAAGTCGCCTTCGTATTGGCTCTTCGCGCTTGCCTCGTCCGCGCGCGAGACGACGCGCCAGTGAATCCAGTGCGTGTTCGGACTCGGCACGCCCGCGAGGTGATACGCGCGGAAGGACACGGCCTCGTCCATGCCCGCCATGCCGCGGTTCACCTGCACCCACGGGCTGGCGCACCCGCTCAGGTTGAGATGGTCCCACGGGCGCACGTAAGGTTCGCCCCAGTGGTTCTTCGGCGTGAACTCGTGCCCGCGTGGGAAGTGGATGCCCCACTTCGTCTTGCCGCTGACATAGGTGCTGCCCTGACCACGATTCTGAAACAGCACGTGGTCGAAGACCTGTCCGTCGCACACGAACGTGCCGAACAGCCGACGCTTGTTGTAGCCGCCATCCCACTGGCTGCGCTCCACGTCCTCGTGCCGTGCGAGCAGATGATACACGGGCAAGGTGGTGAGGAAGGCGCTGGAGAACTGAATCGGCGGCGTCTTGCCCGGCTGGCTTGCGCCGGTCCACGCAGGCACGCCGTCGTAACAAAACCAAGCAAAGTTCGGCGACTCGTCGTCTGCGCCGGGCAGTCGCATCGTTACACCGCCACGGTCGGTGAACACAACGCGATAACGCAGCAGCCAACGGTGCTTCTGAAAGTCACTCGGCACCACCGCCGTGAACGTGTTGTCCTGCGCGTGCGCGTCGCCGTCCTTGCCATCATCGTGTAGCGGGAACTCGCGCCAGCCTTGTTCGTAGCTCGGGTCGGACTTGCGGATGTATTGGCCCGGTTCGACGGCCTGCACGAGCAACTTCGCCGTGTGCCCGCGCGCCTCCGCGAGCCGCACGGTCACGGTGACGGGTTGGCCCGAGCGTGGCTGCTGTGGTGCATGCGCGACAGCTTCGACGGCTGGCGGTTGCGTGGCGGAATACACCGAATTGGTCTTGCCGGGCGTGGGCGATTTGTTGCCGATGGAGCCATCGAGCTTGAAGCCCGACGCGCGCCACGAACTGGCGACTGACGACGAGAAATTGGGATGCACACGCTCCAGCGAGGAGCCGCCGCCGAGCGTCGCTGTCGGCCACGGCGGTGTCACGCCGTAGCGGACCTCATCTACCACGCGCCCGGCGGCATCGCGCACGGCGAGGCGCTCGCCCTCATTGCGAAGCTTGCCCGGCAGCGGGCCGAGCGGCGCGAAGCCGAAGGCTTTTTGAAACGCCGCCGGATCCGCTGCCACCACGATGAAGCCGCCGGGCGCAAGCACGTGCACCGCGCCAAAGCGGAACTTACCAAGCTGCCAGCCGTTGAGCTGAGCTTCGCTGGTACCCGCATTATGTAGCTCGACGAACTCCAGCGGCTTCTTCTCCGCCGGATCAAAATGGATTTCGTTAATGACCACGCGCGACTGAGGCACCGCGGCCAGCACGCCGCTAAACAAGGCCAGCGGTGCAAGCCACCTTCGCCATGGTCCGGCAACCGGATTCCAACTCGGCGGTGGCGTTTGTTGTGGGCGCATGCGGCGCGCAGCCTTTCGATGGTTGATTGCGTTGGCAACGGGAATTTTCCTTGGCGTGCGGGGCAGGCAGCCTAAAGAATTGGGCAATGGACTTAAAAACATGTCCCGACCGCAGCGCACAGGCGTGGTCTCGCGGTGTAAAAGCTTGACCGACCCGTGGGCCAAAAGACCGAAATATCGAACCTGCTCGCCAATCTCCCGCGCCTCGGGGCGGGGTTGACCTATCACGAGCCGTTCCTCGCCGACCTGTTGCAAAAGCAGCCAGAGGTGGATTTTCTGGAAGTTCACGGCGACCGCTACCTTGACGCTCCGCCCGCGCGGATGGACGAGTTGGCGATGCTGGCCGAGCATTTTACGGTGATACCACACTTCACGGGGCTTTCGCTGGGCAGCGCGGAGGGTTTGGACGCCGTGTATTTGGAGAACGTGGCCCACCTGATCAAACAGCTGAAATCACCGTGGTGGAGCGAACATATCGGCTACACCCGCGCCAACGGAATATTGTTGGGTCAGCCGGCGCCGCTGCCATTCACCAAGGAAGGCATCGAGGTGATGACGCGCAACATCGTCACAGCACGCCGTGCCATAGCCGCGCCTTTGATCCTAGAAAATGTTTTTGGGCCATTGGTCTGGCCTGGCAGCGAGATGGACCCAGCGAGATTCATCGGCGAAGTGCTCGGCTTCGGCGGCGTCGGGCTTCTGCTGGACGTGGCTGACCTGTTTACCTACGCGCCAGGCCTAGGCATCGATCCAATAAAGCTTCTCGATCGCCTCCCGCTGGACCGCGTAGTACAGGTGCATTTTTCCAGTTCCCACGATTCGCAAGCGGACTCCTCCGAGAGCCGCGTGCAGCCGGTAGCTGAAGGCGTATGGCAATTGCTTAACGCCGTCGTGACCCGCGCGCCGGTGCGCTGCCTATGCCTCGAACTAAATGATAATCCCCCGCCGCTTGGGGATGCGCTCAAGGAAGTGGAGCGCGCCCGCACGGTTGGGCGGCAGTACAAGCGATGGAACTGATCCGCCAACAAAAGCTCGTCGTCCAGCTTTGCACCGACCACGCGTTGCTCGAGGAATTTCTCGCGGCCCCGGCGCAGGTCACCACCCGCGAGGGGCTGACGGTGGGAGCCGAGAGCCTGGCTAAACTAAATCCGGGGCAGCTCCGGCAGTTCGCGCGGCTGCTGCGCATGCGCCGACTGGGAGAGGCGGGTACCGCGTTGCCGTTGACGCGCCGCGCGCTTGGCCACCGCTTCGCCGAACTGTTTACGGCCTACGCGCTCCAAAATCCGCCGCCCGGCAAGCGACTAGGTCAGGATGCGATTGCCTTCGTGAACTACCTGCTGCAAAGCAATCCGACAAAGCCGCTGAACCCGGTTTGGTTGATGTCACTTGCGAGTTACGAGGCGGCACGGGTGGAGGTCGAGTGGCTGGGGCAGCGAAAGCTCCTCGTGCGTAAGTTTCCGCACGCCCTGCGCCGGCTGTTAACAGCATTCGAGGCCGACGGGGTACCCAAAGGCGATTTTTCTGGGTGGACCTTGGCGGTCTGGTGCAGCTCATCGTCCGGCCGGCAGCCGAGGCATTGGCTTTGGTGAGAGCAAGCGAGGGTGTGCCCTGGGCAAAGGTTGCCTCTCCGCCGCGGGGGAGACTTTAGGATGGCAGACTCTTATTGAGATTTGGGGGAGGTAATGCAGAAAAAATAGGATTGCCAGCTTGCTGCTGGCTGCTACTTTGCGCCCTCTTTTCGCCAGAAACGGCGGAAAGTAACGGCCTTAAACCAAACAGCCGCAGCCCGTGTGGGCGGCGGTGGCCACCGTAACACCAAATCCAATCCCGAGTTCTGCGGGATGGCCCACCGCGCATTGCGGCCGTGGCTCGTAACCAACCGGAACAGCTAGAAACATGATGACCATCGGTATTAAGGAACTGCTCGAGGCGGGCGTCCACTTCGGCCACCAAACCAAGCGTTGGAACCCCAAGATGAAGCGCTTCATCTTCGAGGCCCGCAACGGCATTCACATCATTGACCTCAGCCAAACAGCGCAACAATTTCAAAATGCCTGCAAATACCTCGGGGACCTCGTGCGCGGTGGCGGCAGCGTCCTTTTTGTCGGCACCAAGAAGCAGGCCCAAGAGGCGATCCGCGAGTCCGCCAAGGCTTGCGGCCAGATGCACGTCACCGAGCGCTGGCTCGGCGGCACCCTCACCAACTACAAAACCCTGAAGCGCTCGCTTGCTCGCTACAAGAAACTCGAGGCCATGTTCACGGATGGCTCCGCTGGCAAATACGGCAAAAAGGAGCAGTCCTCCCTGCAGCGTGAACTGGACCGCCTGGTCAAGAACCTCGAAGGCCTCCGCTCACTCGACAAAATGCCCGACGCCATGTTCGTCGTGGACATTAAGCGTGAGCACAATGCGGTGGCCGAGGCCCGCAAGCTCCGTATACCCATCGTCGCCATCGTGGACACCAACGCCGACCCTGACTTGGTGGACTACCCCATCGCCGGCAATGATGACGCCCTCCGCTCCGTGCGCCTCATTCTCGCCGGTGTGACCGAGGCCTGCGGCAAAGCCCGCGCCGAGTACGAGGCCAAGCACGGCCGCAACAAGCCCGCCGAGCTGACGCCCGAGCCGGCCCCGGCCGTCACCCCAGAGGCGCTCGCCACTGTCGCCACGCCCGCCGCCTGATCAACCGAAGTTAAGTTGACGCGCCGGCTCAACGCCCGGCGTGCTCTCAACCCTCAAACAGCAACTCTCAAAACTATTTAATCACATGGCTGAAATCACTGCCGCAACCGTAGGGAAACTCCGCGAGATGACCGGCGCAGGCTTGATGGATTGTAAAAAGGCCCTCACCGAGAACAATGGCGACCTCGACCTTGCCGTCGACTGGCTTCGCAAAAAAGGCGTCGCCAGCGCCGCGAAAAAGGCCGACCGCGCCGCCAACGAGGGCGTCATTGCCCAGCACATCGCGCCCGGCTCCAAGACCGGCGTCCTCCTCGAAGTCAATTGCGAGACCGACTTCGTGGCCAAGAACGATCAGTTCAAAGCCTTCTGTGACGAGCTGGCCAAGAAAATCGCCAGCAACCCGAGCGTGGACCTCGAGTCGGACCGCGTTGCCGCCGTCGCCAAGATCGGCGAGAACATCCGCATCAACCGTCATGTGCGTTGGGAAGTCAGCGGCAACGGCCTCATCGCCGCCTACATCCACACCGGCGCGAAAGTCGGCGTGCTCGTCGAAGTGGGCGCAGGCCGGGAAGCCACCGTCGGCAGCGACGCCTTCAAAGAACTCGTGCGCGATATTACCCTGCAAATCGCCGCCGGTAACCCCACTGCGGTGAGCCGCGACCAGGTTCCCGCCGAAGTCCTGGAGAAGGAGGACGAGATCGCCCGCAACTCCGACGCCCTGAAGGGCAAACCCGCTGCCGCCATGGCCAACATCCTGAAGGGCAAACGCGAGAAATACTTCCAGACCGTCTGCCTCGTGGAGCAGGGCTTCGTGAAGAAGAACGGCGAAGTCACCGTGCGCGAGCACATCGCCACGGTTGGCAAAGCCCTGGGCGACGAGATCAATGTCCGCCGCTTTCTTCGCTATCAAGTCGGCTTAGCCTGAGCCTTTAACTCACCTAGTGCAAACGGGCGTTCCGTAGGGAACGCCCGTTTTGCTTTGTGGGTGAAAGATTCGCTGACCTCAGAACTGGAAGAAGTTAGTTTGGCCGAGCGTCGTGCTGTTGATGAAGCGGGCATTGTGCGGGCCCGTGGCGTCAACTGGCTTGGCCTTTACCACCGCGCCGTCCATCAACGTCCAGTGGAGCCGGCCACCGTGGGCGCCCCGCCTGGCCAACTGGCCCGTGAAGCGCGTGGGATCTTGATAATAACCGGGCGGCGCATTGGCATCGTGGCCCACGACGTTGGTGCTCATGTCGGAGGTGACGAAGTTTCGGTTGGGCTGGGGCCATTGCTGCACGCGCTTGCTCGGCGCCCACGCAGCGGTCGCGCCGGTGAAGGCGTTGACGCCATTGAGCCGGCCCCACATAAGGGTGACGTTGGCGTTGCGCTCGTCCACCGGGCGGTCGTTAAAGCGCATTTCGTAGCGGCTGACCGCATTGCGAAAGTTTCCCGCAAAGCGAGACTCACCATCCAGTGCCGGACAACGCGCCACTTTCACTTCCTGCGCGGTCGTGGTCCAAGCGTTGGTTGGCGGGATGCCGAGATAACCACGGAGGAAGAACGCGCCATAAACGCGGTCGGTCAGGTCAGTGTCCTGCCGCATATATCGTGGGTAAAACGCTGTGCTCATGCCGCCGGGGAGGAAATCGTCGTGGTCCCCGTGGTAGAGGTTCACCGCGAGAATGACCTGCTTGCTGTTGTTGGCACAAACGGCCCCCTTGCCGGCCTGCTTGGCCTTGGCCAGCGCAGGCAAGAGCATTCCCGCGAGGATGGCGATGATGGCGATGACGACGAGAAGTTCAATGAGGGTGAAAGCCTCGGTAAAAGGCTGGTTGGGTCGCATGGGTTTCATGGCCAATCAGTTCGTGACTATGCAAGCATAGTAAGGGGGGGGGAACTTAGTCCGTCAACGGGAAGTTTTGCCGCGTGATCGACCGGCAATGGGCTTGTGCAAGGGCGCGCGGCTACGCAGCATCACGCCATGCATGCGCTTGTGGCACAAGTGACAGCCGCCGTCCGCCAACGCGGTCTGCTGGCCGAGGGCGCGGGGGTGCTGGTGGCGGTGTCCGGCGGCGTGGACTCGATGGTGCTGCTACGGGTGTTGCACGCGCTAGCGGCCGGGCTCAGCGTGCGTCTGGTGGTGGGGCATTTTAATCACAAGCTGCGCGGCACGTACAGCGAGGGTGACGCGCGGTTTGTGGAGCGAACAGCGCGGCAGCTGGGCTTGAAGTGCGTGGTGGAGTCAGGCGATGTGCGTGGGCTGGCGCACAAGCGGGGGTGCTCGGTGGAGATGGCGGCGCGGGAGTTGCGGCATGAGTTTTTGGCGCGGACAGCGCGGCGACTGGGTCTGGGCGCGGTGGCACTAGCTCACCATGCGGATGACCAAGTGGAATTGTTTTTTCTCCGGCTCTTGCGCGGGGCAGGTGGCGGTTTGGCAGGGATGAAATGGCGCAATCCTTCGCCAGCTGACAAAACAGTGCTGCTGGTCCGGCCGCTGCTCGACCAGCCGAAGGCCGGGCTGCTGGCGTTCGCGCGGTCAGAGAAGATTCGTTTCCGCGAAGACGCCTCAAACAATTCAGTGGATATCCTGCGTAACCGCGTGCGGCACGAGCTGCTCCCGTTGTTGCGGCGGCATTACGCACCGGCAGTTGGGCGCACGGTGTTACGAGCAATGGAAACCATCGGGGACGAGGCGGCGTTTGTGCAGGCGGCCGCGCGCGGCTGGCTAAGACAACGGCAATGCAAGCCGTTCGCGAAGCTGCCGGTAGCGGTGCAGCGGCAGTGCGTGTGCGTGGAACTCGCGCGGCTTGGCTTGGCCGCCGAGTTTGAATTGGTAGAGCGACTGAGGCTGCGCCCGGGCGTGCGGCATTCGTGGCAGGACGCTTGGCTCGTGCGCAATGCGGCGACGGCACGGGTGACGTGGCTGCGGGCAGAGGCGGTGGTCGATTCCGGTGAGCAGCAAATTAAACTGCGGGCCACGAGCGGCACGGCTGGGCTCGCAAGCGTTGAGGTGAAATGGCGACTCTTGCCACACGTTACCAAAAGGCCAATTAATCAGTCGCGGAATTGTGAGCGCTTTGACGCGGACGCGGTCGGACCATGCATTCTGTTGCGACACTGGCAGCCTGGCGACCGATTCCAACCCAGCGGCATGGCGCGCCCAGTGAAACTGCAGGATTTGTTCACGAACGCAAAAGTGCCAGCAGGCGAGCGGCGGCGGCGGCTGGTGGCCGTGGCTGTGGACGGGCAGATTTTCTGGGTGGAAGGGCTGCGGATTTCTGAACCGTTCAAATTAGGGACGGCGACGCGCAGAGAATTGGTCTGGCGATGGCGACGCGTGGGGTGAACGGCAAAAACTCGAGCGCGATCACGATTCCACTTCAGCTTGGAGACAAAGGGGAGGCAGCCGTGCACACCGCCGTTTCGTAAGGAACACGGGCTGTCTTTTCCCCGCGGCAAAAGGCTTCAAGCATACGTAAAAAAATCCTTTGACCTCGAATAAGGCCCATCCAACTCCGTCAGCCAATGTGGACGAGCAAATAAAAATAACGACCCGTATGAGCATTCATCAACCTCGCTGGTGCAACTCGGCTGAACACAGCTTTTACACCTCTCGCCGCAACTTTCTCCAAGTGGGAGCCCTGGGAACTCTCGGGCTGTCGCTGGGCGACGTCTTTAAGGCACAGGCTTACGAGGCAGCCCCCTCCAAGGAAGGCAAGGCCAAGAATGTCATCAACATTTATCTGCCCGGTGGTATGGCGCATCAGGAGTCTTTTGACCCCAAGATGTATGCCCCAATCGAGTATCGCGGGCCGATGGGCACCGTGAAGACAAAGCTCGATGGCGTGTATTTCTCCGAGTTGATGAAGCAGACCGCGAAGGTCGCGGACAAGATCACGGTCGTCCGCTCCATGACCCACGGCGAGGCGGCGCATGAGCGCGGCACGCACAACATGATGACGGGTGTCCGCCCCAGTCCGGCGCTGGTGTATCCGAGCTTTGGCTCGGTGGTGTCGCACGAACTCGGGCCACGCAACAACCTCCCGCCCTATGTGGCCATCCCCTCGGTCACTGCGAACGGTGGCACGGGTTATCTCGGCTCGGCCTTTGCGCCCTTCAGCCTCGGCTCGGATCCCGCAAGCGCCGGCTACAAGGTGCGCGACCTGACGTTGCCCACGGGCATTGATGACAAGCGATTCGCCACCCGCCGCTCCATGCGTGCAGCCGTGGACGAGCACTTCTCGAAGCTGGAGAAGACCGACGCGCTGGACGGAATGGACACCTTCTATCAGCGCGCTTACAGCCTCATTTCCTCCGAAAAGGCGCGCGAGGCGTTTGACATCGAGAAGGAATCGGCCCAGTTGCGCGACGAATACGGCCGCAACACCGCCGGCCAGCGAATGCTGCTGGCCCGTCGCCTCGTCGAGTCGGGCGTGCGTTTCGTCTCCCTGACCTACGGCGGCTGGGACATGCACGATGGCATCAAGCGGGCGATGGAGAACCAGATGCCCAGCTTTGACCAGGCCTTTGCGCGGCTGATCCGCGACTTGGACGATCGCGGCTTGCTCGACAGCACGCTGGTGTATGTGACGTCCGAGTTCGGCCGCACGCCTAAAATCAACCAAACCGCCGGCCGCGACCATTGGCCCAAGGTGTTCTCCATCGTCATGGCGGGCGGCGGCATCAAGCGCGGCTACATCCACGGTTCCTCGGATGCCCAAGGCGCGGAGCCGGAGAACGATCCGCTCACGGTCAGCGATTACAGCGCGACGATTTACAGCCTCATCGGCATTGACCCGGAGAAGCGCCTCATGTCGCCCGGCGGCAGGCCGCAGGCAGTCGTCATCGACGGCCACGTCCAGAAGGACTTGCTCGCCTGAGCGGAATGGTGCTCCGAGCGAAGGTCTGATTCCCAACGGGGCAATGTCCGAAAATCGGCATTGCCCCGTTGCTCTTAAAACCATGAACAGCGGGAGCAAAATTGAGATTAGGATGAAGAGGAGGAACTGGGTTCCGATTCGCGCTTTCTCTTTTTGCTCCCAACTTTACGCCTAGTTCTGATTCTCCCTCTCTCCGCATGAATACCCGCACCCTCTCCCTCACCCTGCTCGCTGCCTCCGCGCTCACCGCCGGGGCCGTTGCCCCCTCGTTACAAAGCACCACGCCCAACGGCGTGCAACGCGGCACAGAGGTTGAGTTGAAGTTCAACGGAGCCCGGCTCACGGATGCCGAAGAAGTTTTCCTTTATGAACCCGGCGTCAAGGTGTTGGAACTCAAAGAGGTTAAGGAAAGCTTCGTGCTCGCGCGCGTGAAAATTGATGCCGACTGTCCGCTCGGCGAGCACAAGGTTCGCATCCGCACCAAGACGGGCGTCTCCGATTTCCGCACTTTTACCGTGGGCGCGTATGCGCAGGTGGACGAGACGGAGCCAAACACCACGCTCGACAAGGCGCAAAAGGTGGCCATGAACTCCACCGTGCTCGGCACGGTGTCCAACGAGGATGTGGATTATTATCGAGTCGAGGCCAAGAAGGGCGACCCCATCGCCGTGGAGGTTGAGGGCATCCGTTTGGGCCGCACGTTTTTCGATCCCTACGTCGCCATCCTCGACAAGAACGGCAAGGTGCTAGCCAAGGCCGACGATACGGCCCTATTGATTCAGGACTCCTTTGCGACCATCGTCGCGCCTGCCGACGGCGAGTACGTCATTGAGGTCCGCGAAACGAGCTACGGTGGCGGCGGCAATCCTTATCGTGTTCATATCGGTAATTTCCCCCGGCCCAGCGCGGTCTTCCCGCCCGGCGGCAAGGCTGGCGAATCGCTGGAAGTGAAATTCTTGGGCGACGCTGCCGGTGAGTTCAACCAGACCTTCAGCCTGCCGCAGCCCAACCGCTTCAAATACGGCGTGTTCGCGGAGCGCAAGGGCCTCACTGCCCCCTCTTCTAACTTGGTTCGCATCTCGCCCTTCGCAAATGTGATGGAGAAGGAGCCAAACGACGACGTGAAGGCAGCAGCCGTTGCGGCCGGCGACCTCCCACTCGCCTTCAACGGCATCATCGGCAAAAAGGGCGACGTGGATTGGTTCCGCTTCAAAGCCAAGAAGGGCGAGACGTTCGACATCAACGTCTATGCCCGCCGCATCCGCTCGCAACTCGACACCGTGCTACACATTTGCGACGCCGACGGCAAGTCACTGGGCAATAACGACGATAGCGGCGGGGCCGACAGCAAATTACGCTTCACGTTCCCAGGGGATGGCGAGTTCACCATCAAGATCACCGACCACCTCGGTTACGGCGGGCCGGAATGCACCTACCGGGTTGAATTCACGCCGGTGGTGCCCGAAGTCAGCACCTTCATCGCGGATACGGCGCGTTATGACGCGCAAACGCGTAAATCCATCGTGGTTGCGCGGGGCAACCGCTTCGCCTCGCTGCAATCCGTCCGCCGCACCGACCTGCCCAGCGACTCAAGCGACCTGGAGTTTGCGATGGAAGACTTCCCGTCCGGCATCTCGATGCAGGCTGTGACCGTGCCGCGCGACCAGACGACCTGGCCGGTGGTGTTCGAAGCTCGCGCGGATGCCCCCATTGCGGGCAAGCTGGCGAACCTTGCCGTCCGCACCACGGCCGAGGCGAAGACGCCCGCTAAGGGAGGCATTTGGCAGAACTACGACCTAGTCCAGGACGGCAACAACGGCGTTTATTATCAGACTTGGACTGACAAGATAGCCGTAGCCGTAGTGGACGAACTTCCGTTTAAGATATCGCTTGAGCCGGTTAAGGCCCCGCTCGTGCAGAGCGGCTCACTCGACGTAAAGATTCTCGTCGAGCGCAAAGAAGGCTTCGACGAGCCTATCCGCGTCATTAATTTGTACAACCCGCCCGGCACCGGCAGCACGCCGGAAATCACAATCCCGAAGGGCGAAAAATCCGCCGTTTATAGCCTCAACGCCAACGGCAACGCGACGACCAAGGTTTGGAAGATCGCTTTTCTAGGTTCCGCCACCGTGAGCGGCGGCACTGCCTATGCCTCCACGCAGCTCGCTGACCTAGAGGTTGCCCCGGCGTTTGTGAACGGTAAACTAACTCAGACCAATGCCGTTGTCGGCACGCCTGTGAAGTTCATTTGTACGCTCGACCAAAAAACCCCGTTCGAGGGCCGCGCCGAAGTCATGCTCACGGGCTTACCTGCCGGGGTGACGGCCGGATCTAAATCCATAACCAAAGACGACAAAGAAATCGTGTTCGACGTGAACGTTGCTACCAACGCCATCAAGGGCATGCACCGCACTGTTTTCGTGGCGATGAACATGAAGTTCAACGGTCAGCAAATCGGACAGAGCTTTGCCAGCGGCGGTTCACTGCGCATTGACCCCGTTCGGCAACCAATCGCGGAAGCTAAACCCGCCGCCAAAGCAGTAACTCCTGCGGTCAAGCCGACGCCCAAGACCGGCAACTGACCACTACACTAAGCACTAATTGACCTTCACCCTTCCATGAGATCCCTCCTCACCCTCACGCTCGCGCTGCCACTCGCTGCGCTCGCCGCTCCGTCGCTTGTCGAGGTCCGCGTGTTCCCACCGGACATCACCCTTAACTCGAAGCAAGACCTCCAGTCAGTCATCGTGCAGGCTATTTATTCCGACAGCACCACACGTGACGTGACCACGCAGGCACAGTTCTCCCTCTCGGATAAGACGCTCGCGCGGATGGAGAAGTCAGTCATTCGTCCAGTCGCAGACGGCAAGACAGAGCTAACCGCGAAGTTTGAGTCTAAGACCGTGACGCTACCGGTAAAAATCGAAAAGTCCGCCATCACTCCGCCCATCGCCTTCAGCTTGGACGTGATGCCCGTCTTCACCAAAGCCGGCTGTAACACCGGCTCCTGCCACGGCTCCGCACGCGGCAAAGACGGCTTTCACCTGTCACTTTTCGGCTACGACCCCGCCGGCGACTACGACAAAATCACTCGTCAGATGCTCGGCCGCCGCATCAACCTCGCATTGCCCGAGGAAAGCCTGCTGCTCACGAAGGCATCCGGCGCCGTGCAACACACCGGCGGGAAGCTCATCGAGCCAAAGGACGACCTTTACCGCACGCTGGTGCAATGGTTGGAAGCTGGCGCCCCACCCGACCCCAAGGACACTCCACAAGTCACAAGCATCGAAATTTTCCCCGTGCAAGCCGTGTTAGAGGGCTCCGGCGCGACGCAACAGTTCACCGTGCGCGCCAAGTACTCCGATGGTACTGACCGCGACGTGACCAAAATCGCGAGCTTCGTGAGCAACAACGACGTGAGTGCCAAAGTCACCAAGTTCGGCTTGGTAACTTCCGATAAACCCGGCGAAGCATTCGTCATGGCACGCTTCGACGCATTTACGGTGGGCGCGCAGATTTTGGCGATTCCCCGCGCGGCGAACTTCGTTTTTCCAAAGGTGGCTGAGCATAACTACATTGACTCGCTCATCCACAATAAGCTGAGGAAAATTCGTATCACGCCCAGCGAGGTAGCCGACGATGCGACCTTCCTGCGCCGCGTGACGCTCGACATCACCGGCACCATGCCCGCGCCCGACGAGGTCCGCGCATTTCTCGCCGACAAGAACCCGAACAAGCGCGAGAAAAAAGTGGATGATTTGCTGGAGCGACCGGAATTCACCGAGCTGTGGGTGATGAAGTTCGCCGAGTTGCTGCAAATTCGAACCGATAACAACCAGTTCCAATACAAGTCCGCGCTTCAATACTACGATTGGCTCAAAGATCAGTTTACCCGGAACATCCCGATGGACAAACTCACGCAAGAGTTGCTCACAGCAAAAGGTGGCACTTTTGCCAACCCAGCGGCGAACTTCTACAAGGTAGAGACCGACGTGCTGAAACTTTCCGAGAACGTCGCGCAGGTCTTCATGGGCATGCGGATGCAGTGCGCGCAGTGCCACAACCATCCCTTCGACCGCTGGACGATGAACGACTACTACGGCTTCGCCGCGTTCTTCGCGCAGGTGGGCCGCAAGACGGGCGAGGACCAGCGCGAGACCGTGGTGTTTGACCGCGGCAGCGGCGGCGTCCGGCATCCCGTGGGCAACCGCGACATCCCGCCCAAGTTCCTCGGCGCGGACGGCGGCAAGCCCGACGCAGGCCAGGATCGCCGCGAGGTCATGGCCAAGTGGCTCGCCTCACCGCAGAATCCGTTCTTTGCCAAGAACCTCGCCAACATCGTCTGGGCGCATTTCTTTGGGAAAGGCATTGTGGAACCGGTGGACGATGTGCGGATCAGCAACCCACCGTCGAACCCCGAATTGCTAGACGAGCTGGGTAAACGTTTCACCGATTCGAACTATAATTTCAAAAAACTCGTCCGCGATCTGTGCACCAGCCGCACCTATCAACTCACGCCCAAGTCCAACGCGACCAACGCCGAGGACACGCGTAATTTTGCCAAGGGCTCCATCCGCCGCCTGCGGGCCGAGATTCTGCTCGACGCCATCAACCAGGTGACCATGCGGCAGGACAAGTTCCGCGGCCTGCCGTTGGGCGCGCGCGCCGTGGAGATCGTGGACGGCCGCACCACCACTTACTTCCTCACCACTTTTGGCCGGGCCAACCGCGACACCGTCTGCGCATGCGAGGTCAAGATGGAGCCTAATCTCTCACAAGCCCTTCATCTTTTGAATGGCGACACCGTCAACTCCAAGATTCAAGGTGGCGGCCTCGTGGCCTCCTTAATGAAGGAAAACAAGTCCGATGCCCAAATCATCGAGGAGTTCTACTGGCGTGCGCTCTCCCGCCCGCCGACGCAGACCGAACAAACCAAGCTAGCGGAGTACTTTGCCGATGCCAAGACTCCCGCTGAAAGGGCATCGGTCCTCAATGACATATTCTGGGCTGTGCTCAACTCGAAGGAGTTTATCTTCAACCACTGATCCAGAAAATGATCCTGCGGATTGAAATCAACATCATAATAAAAAGCCCGACCCAAGCGGCCTGATCCTAATCTTTCTGCTCCGCCCACCCTGCCATGAAGACGCCGAAGCTTCTCCTTGCCGCTGCCGCGCTTGCCCTCCCGTTGAGTTTGCACGCGCAAAAAATTACTTACGACGAGCACATTCTTCCGCTTTTCAAGAACCAATGCCTCAAGTGCCACAATTCCGACAAACCCAAGGCCGACGTAGACCTCTCCACCTATGGCGCGCTCATGCGGGGCGGTAGTTCGGGCAGCATCGTGACTGGCGGCGACCCGGACGGCTCCGTCCTTTACAAGGTCACCACGCATGCGGCAGAGCCAACCATGCCGCCCAAAAACAAGCTGGCCGATAAAGAACTTGATCTCATCAAGAAGTGGATCGCTGGTGGCCTGCTCGAGAACTCCGGCAGCAAAGCCGTCACCTCCAACCGCCCAAAAGTGGATCTGAGCCTCAGCGGGGCGTCGTTCGATAAGCCCGAGGGCGCGCCGCCCATGCCCGGCGACCTATTGTTAGAGCCGGTCCTCCGCACTCCGCGCACCAGCGCCAGCACGGCGTTGGCCGCCAGCCCGTGGGCGCCGCTTGCCGCACTAGGCGGTCAAAAACAAGTGCTGCTCTACAACACGGACACGCTCCAGCTCGCGGGAGTGCTCCCGTTTCCAGAGGGCTTTCCGCATGACGTCAAGTTCAGCCGAAACGGCAAGCTATTGCTCGCCAGTGGCGGGCGCGGCGCGAACAAGGGATTGGCCGCTGTCTGGGACATCACCACCGGCGAACGTATCCTCACCGCCGGTGATGAGCTCGATGTGGCGCTTACGGCTGACATTTCCTCGAACCAGAAGTGGATCGCCCTCGGCGGACCGGACCGGCTGGTAAAAATTTACGCCACCGCGACCGGCGAACAGCTCTACAAAATGAAGAAGCATACCGACTGGGTGCTCGCCGCCGAGTTCAACCACACGAGCACCTACCTCGCAACCGGTGACCGTAATGGCGGCGTGATCGTGTGGGACGCCGAGGCCGGCCAAGAGGTGCAAACCTTCACTGGCCATCGCGCCGCCATCACCTCGCTGGCATGGCGCTCGCCAGACCTGCTCGTTTCCGCCAGCGAAGATGGCACCGTCAAGACTTGGAGTGTGAAAGAGGCCGTGCAGGTCAAGACCGTCAACGCTCACAACAGCGTGACCGGCCTACGCCTGACCGTGGACGGCGCGATGGCCACCTGCGGTCGCGACAAGACCATTTCGACTTGGGACAAAGAAGGTAACAAGGGCAAAACCTTCACCCTCACCAACGACGTGCCCGTTCGCGCGACGCTGACCCACGACGGCAAACGCGTCATCGCGACCGACTGGACAGGTAAGGTGTACGCTTGGAACGTCGCCGACGGCAAGGAACTCACGGGCCTTTCACTCAATCCGCCCACCATCGCTGAACAGCAGCAAATCGTGGCCGAAAATATCTCCGCTCTGGAAGCCGCACTATTAAAACTCAACGCCACGCTCACCGAGAGCACCGTTGCCGTCGGAAAAGCCAAGACCGACCTTGAGGCCGCAAAAGACGACAACGCGAAACGCTCCCTCACCCTCGCCGCCGAAGTCGCTACCAAGAAGCAAGCCGACGCCAAACTCGCTCTTGAACAAGCAGACGCCGAGTTAAAAAATGCAAGGAGTGGGGTGGATCGCCTCAAGCTAGGCGCGTTCTACGCGAAGTTCTGGCGCGCAAAGGAAGATTTCACCGCAAAGAAAGACGAGCAGAAGCGACTCCTCGCCACCGTCGAGTCCGCCAACGCCGCCATCAAACAAGCTGAGACCGACCTAAAGGCTGCCAAGAAAGTTAAGACCACGACTAAGGAGGAGAAGAACCAGCTTGCGAAACGCATCACAGATTTAGAGAAGAGCATCACGGACAACAAGAAGCTTGCCTCCAACTCAAAGTCCGCTGCTGAGAAGTTAGTCAAGCCGTTAGCTACTGAGGAGAAAAGGGTACAGGCCATGGCCGCCGAATATCAGAAGCTAAAGGCCGTCTCCATCCCAGCTTCGGTCAAATCCGCCAAGCTTTAGAAGGGGGAATGCCCGGGGACAGGTCGACACTTTCTGTTGCTCCGTTTTTCGTGGGCGATGTTGAGTCTGAGTTCCACCTAATCAAGCTACAAGGGATGGTCAACTTTACGTCCTCATAAATTACCCGAGGCTCAGAGCTATTTCATGAATAGTAGGATTACAGAACTGTGCGTGGGCGAGGCGGCTGGTCCATTGGGAAACTATGCGAACTTCACCCCGGACGACATGGTGGTTCCTATGCCCTAAATTTTCCACTGGCAATTCGGAGGCGTGCGGACTAGGAGTAATCCGTAAGTTTGGTGTTGTACCCGACGTTCCCATTAACGTCGCAATGGGAACTCAGCCAGCCGTGAGCGGCTGGGCGCAAGCTAAGGGTCCTATTTTCAAAATGACTGCCGCACGAACATGAAAAGCAAATCACCAAATAACTCCCACGCGGGGTTTACGCTCATCGAACTTCTCGTCGTCATCGCCATCATCGCGATTCTGGCGGGCATGCTGCTACCGGCGCTGAGCAAGGCCAAAGCCAAGGCCCACGACGTGTCTTGCAAAAACAACCTGAAAACCTTGGCCTTGGCATCGGTGCTTTACGGGCAGGACTATGACGACATTACCCCGATTACCTTCGGACCCACTACAGGGCCTACATCAATCGGCGCTTCGGGCGTCTGGTATCGCTCGCTGGGATTTTATGTTGGTAAAGCAGGTAACTTGGCAGCTGGACGCGCAGGCAAAGTCTTCGAGTGCCCAGGCTTTAAACCCTTTGCGGCGCAAAATACGCCCGGTTTCATCGCCGGCATTGGCATCACTTACGCCCAGAATCGCTACCTGACACAATACCCAAACCCAATCGTGAGATTTGCTCAGATTGACGATCCCACCGAGACTCAGATCCACGCGGACACCGATGGCTATAATGCGGTGAACTACCAAGACAACTTGGCATCCTTTCCATCGGGCATTAACACCACGCTCTACCGACACAACGGCGGAACGGAGATGAGCAGTCTGGGCAACCAATACACCAGACCGCCTCCGGTTGGCTTAGGACTTCCACAGGGGCCACGGTCGGGTTCCGCGAATCTCAACTGGGTGGATGGTCACGTGTCTCAGCTCAAGTGGACCAACAACATCACCCGGCTTTTCACGATCCAACGCGACTAATCGTCGGGTAGCATTAAAGACCACGCCAGATCAGCTCCAACGAGATGAGTGCGTAGCTGGTAGTCAGTGCGGTCTCCTTTTCCCACCAGCGGGCATTAGCGTTTTCCCAAGAACCATCCCGCTGCTGTAGGTTCATCAGGCGCAGGGCGACTTCGCGACGCCAGTTGACCTTCCGGCCGTCCTTCAGTTCCAGTTCCCACACCTGCGCCGCGCTCAGGCCTTTGGTAAGCAGGTGCAGGTAGTAGTAAAGGCCCTGCGGCCCCATGCCGGGGTTTTCCTCTAGCGTGTAGTTGGCGCGCAACCAGTCCAGCACGGCGGTCACGCGAGTGTCATCCCGTTTGAGGTCGGCGTAAATGTAGCTGAGCAGGCCCGCGTAGCTCGCGCTGCCATAAGATCGGAGCGCCACGCGGCCGGTCTGCGAGTTGGTCACCCCGCCGGCCATGCTGTGGCCGGGGTAGTAAATGAAGCCGCCCTTGTTGGCCGGGTCTGCGGAAGCCCATGACTCGGGGTTCGAACCGGGTAGGTTCTGGCAATGCTGGAGGAACCGGATGGCCGCCTGCCAGTCGAGGTCCTTCGCATCCGCCGCCTGCGAGTCGGCCACGAGGCGCTTGCTGTGATGGAGTGCCTCCAGGGCCATGAGCGTGTTGTTCAGATCCGAGTGCGCATACTTGTTCCCATAGCCCACGCCGCCGTCGAAAGGCGTGTCTAGCCGGCCCTTCTCCCCGAAGTCAACCTGCGTGCCGACAATGAAGGCGCGGGCTCGGCGGGCAACGGCGTCGTATTCGGGACGGTTCGCAGAGACGAGGGCCAGCAGGGCGAGCGAGGTGTTGTAATTCGCCATGTTGGTGGCGTAGATGCCGCCGTCGAGCTTGGCGCTGGCGAGCAGGTGCGCGTAGCCGCGCCGGATCTGCGGGGTGGGCTGCTGAAGGAACTTTCCCGAAGGCTCACCGTTCAGGGCGATGAGCGGCAAGGCCGTGACCGCAGGATGATCGGGGGTGGTCCACCAACCGTTGGAATTCTGATTGGCCAGCAGCCAGGCAATGCCCCGGTCAATGGCTCGCTGGACCTCGTGCCGAAGAGACTCGTCGTGGCCGAACGCCACGGGCACAGGAGCGCGCTTCGGGGCATCGGCGGCGAAGGCTGGCACCGCAAGCAGCGTGGCGAGGGCAAACTTGGCGGAAAGTTTCAGATTCATGGCAAATGCATTCAACAGTGGGGACTGCTATCACAACTAAATGTTTAACGCGAGCGAGAAGGTGTGTAGCCATGCGATGGGTGAATTGACTTCGCACGCGGCTTCGCGGACAAATTCGTCGTGACCAAGAGCCATACCGCTCATAAGCCTACCGCAAATTCGCGGGATACGGGGGAACCGCATGGAACTGCATCTTACTTTTGCTTGATCCGGCATGCACGGACAGTGGGTGAACCAATCGACCTATACGTCGATAAGGCTCGTCGGCAGGCGGCGGGTAACTGGGCGGCACGGCAACTGAGCAAACTCAAAGCGAGCTGGGCGATGCCTGTTCCGGCCCGGAATTTTTACGCCGTCACTAATAGCGACACCGTTCGTGTGAACGACCAATTCCTCCCCCAATCCGCACCGCGTAGGAGACGAAGTGATGGGTATCCATTTGGATTCCACCTTTCGCCTTTCACCCTTCACCTGGGCCAGGGCCTGCTTGCGTCAGCCCTTACCCTGGAGGACGTGCCTTGACAACTTGGTCTTTCGCCTCATCACCGTGGCTCATTTTACTCGGCGCAGCTGTATGGTGCGGGGCAGCGTGGCTGTGCTGGCAGAATGCCGCGCGACGCGGCGGCAAAGCAGCGGCGTTCATGGAAGCGCTGAGGCTGTTGATCATGACGCTGCTGGTCTTCACGCTATTCCGGCCCGAGCTAGTGCGGCGCATTGAGCGCAAAGAGTCGCCGCAAATCGCTGTGCTGCTCGACGCTTCCGGCAGCATGGCCACACGCGACGTGCGCGGCTACTCGAACGTGCTGACCCGCGCTGAATGGCTCGCCGACCGGCGCGCAACGAACGCTTGGAAACCACTCGAAAAGTCCGGCAAGGTGATCATCGAAGACTTCTCCGCGCCACCGGCGGACACAAATTTTGCAGTGCAGGCAGAGGCTGGCACGGACTTGAGCGCGGCTCTGGAAACATCACTGCAACGGCACCAGAACCTCCGCGCCGTGCTGGTGCTAACCGACGGTGATTGGAACGTTGGCAAGCCGCCGCTGCTCGCTGCGTCGCGGTTCCGGGAGACGGACACGCCCATATTTGCCGTGGGCGTCGGCGCGGAACAGCCTTTGCCGGATTTGATTTTAGAGCGCGCCACCGCGCCAAGCTACGGCCTGATCGGTGAACAGATTTCCATCCCGTTCCGCATCGCAAGCTACCTGCCGCGCGAGGTGAAGACGCAACTCATCATTGACGCGGGAGATGGTGAAGAAGTGCGTAAGGAGATCACCATTCCGGCGGGCGGGCAGTTGCAGGACGCCATCGTCTGGTCACCCCGCAAGGTCGGCGAGCAAACCGTCGCGCTGCGCCTGCCACCCGAGACTGACGAGACATTGGCGGACAATAACGCGCAACAGTTCCGCATCGCCGTGCGATCAGAGACGCTCAAGGTACTCGTGGTGGACTCGCTGCCGCGCTGGGAATACCGCTACCTCCGCAACGCCCTCGAACGCGACCCCGGCGTGGAATTGCAGTGCGTGTTGTTCCATCCGTCGCTTGGGCCGGGCGGCGGGCGCAGCTATCTCTCCGCCTTCCCGGGCACGAAGGAGCAACTCCAGCGCTACGATGTAATTTTCCTCGGCGACGTGGGCCTCGGCGAAGGCGAATTGAAGGAGTCCGACACCGCGCTGATTCGCGGCCTCATCGAGCAACAAGGCAGCGGCCTCATCTTCCTGCCGGGCCGACGCGGACGGCAAATGTCCCTGCTCAACAGCCCGCTCGCGGACCTTGTGCCCGTGCAGCTCGATGACAAGCGCCCCGACGGCGTCGCGTTGCAAAACGAAGTCCCGCTGCTGCTTTCGGCCACCGGCAAGGGCCATTTGCTCACGCGCTTCGATGGTGACGAAAACCGCAACGACGAGATTTGGAAGAATCTGCCCGGCTTTTACTGGAGCGCCGCCGTGGAAAAAAGTCGGCCCGGCAGTGAGGTGCTGGCTGTGCATGCCTCAATGCGCAATGCGTGGGGCCGGGTGCCATTGCTAGTCACGCGCCCCGCGGGCAGCGGCAAGGTGCTCTTTATGGGCACAGACAGCGCGTGGCGCTGGCGGCGCGGCGTCGAGGACAAGTGGCATTACCGCTTTTGGAGCCAGGTCGTGCGCTGGATGTCCCACCAGCGCCACCTCGCCGAGCGCGCGGGCATGCGGCTCACCTTCAGCCCCGAAACGCCGAACGCCGGCGACACCGTCTTCCTCCAAGCCACGGTGCTCGATGCAAGCGGCTTCCCACTGGAAAAGGGCAAGGTCGACGGCAAAATCATTTCGCCCGGCGGCCGCACTGAGCGACTCGATTTCGCCGCGCTCGATGGCGGCTGGGGCGTGTTCAAATCTGGCTTCGTGCCCAAGCAGGGTGGCCCGCACAAAATTCTCCTCACCGCCGATGCCGCCGGTCGCAAGCTGGAGACCGAAATCAACGTAACGCAGCCCGTGCGCGAGAAAGTCGGCCAACCCGCTAACTTCTCTGCCTTGCGCGAACTCGCCTCACTCACCGGCGGGGCCATCGGCCCGACCGCTGAACTCGCCAGGGTAATCGAGCAAATCACGCTGCTGCCCGAGCCAAAACCATTAGAACAACGCATTCGCCTTTGGGCCGACCCATGGTGGGCCGGGAGTATGCTCTTCTTGCTGACGGTCTATTGGGTGAGCCGAAAGCTAGCTGGGATGGTGTAGTCCGCAGAGACCTGTTGCCTAAAAATGGCATCAATTCTTGTCGGAAAAGTCCGGGCTTAGGGCACCACCAAGAACCGGTAGTAAAGGTTCTTGTTCGTCAGTGCACCGGAGTGGATGAAGCTGATCACCCCATCCAGCGGGGCGGTGAGGTTCGTCAGTACCGTCCAATCGGTGGCGGCCAAATTGGTACGATATTGGACCTGATATTTCTCACCGGGGACGCCGTTGAGGCCAAAGCCGAAGCCCGTGCCGCCGGTGAGCATGCTGGCACCGGGCGGGCGAACGATCTGGAGCGGGGTACTCCCGACCAGCACGCCATTGACCGATTGCCGGGCCATAATGTTGTAGGTCACATGCGTCGTGCCAGGGTTCAGCACGCCGAAATACCAATCGCCAGCCAAGCTCGGCAGGCTCGCATTGGTGCGGAGGCTGATCCATTCCGGGGCGTTGTTCGAACGGGCATTGCCAAAATCGTAGGTCGTCGCGAGCGGGAAGGCGTTGCGGCGCACCACGAGATCGCCGTTGCCGTTGAGGCCGGTCACCTCGAAGAGCAGCGCCTTTTCCTCGGCGGGCACGTTAAGCTTGTAGAGGGTATTGGGCGCGTTGCCGGGGCTGGTGACGCCTGCGTGCGTCTGGCCGTTGGCGGAAGTGACAACGGTGTAAGGCGTGGCGTTGGTGACGGTGGCGCGCACGGTGAAGTTCACGGGCGCGTTGTGTGCATTATGGACGCCCAGCAGCCACGTGCCCGGCGTGAGCGCGTTGGTGGACGCGCCGTTGGTCACGAGGAAGATCTGCTCCGTGCCGACGAACGGGTTGGCGCTGGCGTAATCGAAGCCACCGGGCCCAGGCAGCGATGCTGGACCGTTGGAGCGGCGCAGGTAGAGGTTCACGTTGCCGCTGGCGGCGGTGATCTCGAAAAGCGCAGCGGAGGCGTTGGGCGGGACGACGAACGCGTAGCGGTTCACGGTGGCGTTCGCAAGCGCGAGGCCGTTGACGGGCACGCCGACGGCCAAGTCGGTGATCTGCGGCGGCAGTTCCGTGCGGTCAAAGCTGACCTCCACGGTTACTTCGACGGACGCGCCGAGGTTCATCGGCGTGATGGCCACGTAATACTCGCTGCCGGGGCGCAGCCGGGCAAGCGCGTTGGCGTTAGTGGAAACAACGAACGAGCCGGTGGAAGCACCGCTAAACATCTCACGCGTGCCGGGCTCACCGTCCGCAGGCACACCAGACGCGTGGAATGAAACGCGCACCGGCCCATTTGCGGTGACGAGGTTGGTGGCGGCGGTGGCAGCGGAGGGCACGGGCACGCGGAAATACCTCGGCCCAGTGGAGAGGGTGATGGGCGGGAAGGCGGAGCCGGGAGGCAGCGTGAGCGCCACGGTGTTGCTGGCCGCGTAGGAGAAGTTGAGACTCCACGAGAGCACCATGCCATTGGTGCCGACCACGTTCGTGCCGCCCGCGCGCGTGTCGGTGATCTGCAGCCGCCACGCGGTGTTGGTGATTAGAACGTTGGTAGTGTTCGTGTAGAAGACGCTCGTACCCCAAGTGGTGTCGCCCACGAATACGTTCAACGACTCCTCGGGTTGATAGAAGTTCTTTGCACGATAACGGAAGATGGCAGCCTGCCGGTCGCTGGGGTTACCATCCCCGGGGCCTTCCACGGCCACGTAAATGTCCACGCCATCGGTGGTAATGGCCTTCCCGAAGTTCAGGCCGTTGGTGATGTTGTTCGTGATGACCGAGATGACCGCGAGGGTCTGGAGGTCAATTTCCATCAGAAAGGCGTCGCTCGTCGCGCCACTGCCCACCGTGCCGACAGCATAGGCGCGATCCAACTCCTCGATGGCGATCAAGCCACTCAACTGACTCGGCCGACCCGTACCGAAGCTGTAACTGGTCGTCAATCGCGGCGTGCCCGCCAACGTCCAGCTCTCGATGAGGCAATTACTGGCTGCCACACTGCCAGCAAAATAAGTCGCGCCGGCGGCGAGGATGTTCGTGCCATTCACAGCCACAGCATTGTAGTGGCCGCTGGTCAGCGAGTTGGTGGCCCAGCGCAGCGTGCCGTTGGTGGTTTCCAAACACAGAAGGAACGGCTGGTTGTTCGTGGTCGACACTACGTCACTTATGTTCGTGAAGCCGGCAGCCACGACGTTCGAGCCGTGCATGACGGCGAGCGCGTGGCCGGGCATGTGCAGCGAAGTCGGGGCCTGGACATACACACGTGGGGCAACGAACGGCCCGGCCAGCGGCATGGCGGGAGCGGAGATGCTCGTGACCACGCCGGCGGTGAGGCCAACCGTCACGGCAATATTACGGTTGGCCGGAGTGGGATTGAGCGGGTCGTGGATCCTCACCACCGGTGCGGTGGTATAACCTGCGCCCCCAGAGCCAATTACTAGATTCGTGATCGCCCCCGAGCCATTGGTCACGGCGCGGATGGATGCCGCCGGCAGATGCCCGTAGGTCCAAACCGGCTGACCGTTGGTGGCAAACTTGGTGAGAAACATGCGGTCATATGCGGCAAACCCGCCCACGGAGTTCGTGCTGAACTGCGCGGAGCCGACAGCATAAAGCCAGTTCGTGCCGACCCCGTTAGTGCCGAGGTGTCGGTACGAGGCGATGCCAGTGAAGGTGTCGCGGCTGGCCGGGCTGTTGCCAGCCAACTCGGTGCCGAACACTGAGTTCGTGATGCCACGCGAAATGAATACGGGCGGCGCTCCCATGATGGGGCTATTAGTCGGTCCGTTGAAGGGGAAATAGGCTACGAAAGCATTCGTCGGCATGCCAGTTTGGTAGGGTGCGACGACGCGGATGCTATTGTTTCCCGAGTCGGCGACGAAGAGCGTGCCAAAGCGGTCCGCCACCAGACCACGCGGAGTATTCAACCGGGCGGTGGTCCCGATTTCGTTGTTTACATTGCCCGAAGAACTGCCGGCTATGGTCTGCACCTCTCCGGAGACCGTCACGCGGCGAAGGCGGTGCGACCCAGCGTCAGAGACATAAAGGTTGCCATAGCCGTCACGGGCAATACCGGAGGGCTGGTTGAACCGGGCCGACCCTCCCACGCCATCGGTGGTGCCCGCTGTACCAGTTAACCCGGCTAGCACAGAACCCAAACCAGACAACGAGACTATGCGGTGGTTCCCGGTGTCCGCGACATAAACGTTGGTGCCGACCACGGTCACAGCTCGTGGCAAATTGAGGCCCAACAACGCGACGGGCAGCGTGACACGGCCCACGGTTCCGTTCGTGTCAATGGTGCGGATCAGGCCATTGCCGGTGTCCGCGATGTAGAGAACTCCGTTGTTACCGAGGTGCAGGCCACGCGGGGCATTAAAGCGGCCTGCGGCAAAGGACGGGGTATCATTGCTGCCGGCGTTTGCTGGCGGGGCCACCGCAGTATCGCCCCAGACCTGCAAGAAGGTGCCATTACCACTGTAACGCTTGATGAGGTTATTGCCGGTGTCGGCTACATAGATGTCGCCGTTGGTGGCCACGGCCAAGGCCGCCGGCGAGTTAAGGGTGGCGAACGACGCGGGCACGGCGGGGGCCAGCGTCAGCGGTTCATAGGTGCCGTTTGTATCGGCCGCGTTGGGCGTGTTGAACGGATTGGGCAGCGTGAGGGCTTGGCGAAACTTGAGGATACGGTTGTTAGCCGTATCCGCGACATAGACCATATTCGAGGCGTCTAACACCACGCCCTGTGGCCCACTCAAGGTGTTCGGGGTGGGCGCGGCAGTTGCGGGCGGCGGCCGGATGGCGCCGGACACGAAGTTGTCCACAGCAAAGGTCACGCCGTTGCTGCGGAGAACGGTGAGGGTGTTGGTCCAGGTCGAACCGGCGGCTGCGTTCGCCGTTGGGTTCATCGCCACGCGCAGGAATCGAGAAGACCCGCGATAAACCAAATTGGTGGTAAAATTTACCGGAGCCGGAGCGAGGTCCATGAGAGTGCGACCTTCATATTGCACGAGGATGTGATCGGGATTCGTATCAGAGAAGTGGGCCAGATCGACGGAGCCCGACGTGGATCCAAGGTCGATATCATAGACCTGCCGCGTGTTGGTGCCAGACCAGGTAAGTGCGGTGGGTGGGAAATAGTTACGGGTCTGGCCCACGGCGAAGACGCCGTCCACGTTCAGCGCCACGCCGTTAAAAAAGGTCTGTTCGGCCAGCGGTGTGGTGGTGCCGTTGTTGGTGCCACGATAACCGCTCAGGGAGCCGGGCCAGAAGTTGGTCACGGTCCAATTAGTAACGGGGAAAAAGGACAGGTTAGTCGAAGTCGGGGTGGTCACCAGGTTTGAGGTGTACCGATTGGTCACAATCGGAGTCACATAAGCGGCCACGAAACCATCATTGGTACTGTTGCGGTTAACCTTGCCAGCCGTGACAAGCTGCTGGCCGAAGTGCGCTAGCCCGCCGGGCGACTCGTGCGGCGAAGTTACCATCGCGCCGTGGCCAAAGAGCAAGTTAGTCATGCTGGTGACCAGCGACGGCGGCGAGACGACGGCGGAATACGGCGCGGGCACGAACTTGATGGGCTGTAAGCGGCCGAGGTTGTGGAAACCGTTGGCGGCGCTGCCATTGGTGTCAATGTGGGTCACGAAGTTCGTGTTCTCCGTGAAGTTGGCGCGCAGGTCGGCGGTGGTGACGCCGTTGGTGCCGCCCCGGTTTTCGAAGAGTAATGCCTTGCGGCCGCTGGGCGCGACCAAGTGCAGCACCAGGTCAGAAATACGCGGGTGACGGATGGCCACGCCCACATCGAGGCCCGCGATAACCCGGTTATCCGGAACGTTTAAAAAGAGGTTGGTGGTGTATTCGTCGAGGAGCGGAATGGCGACGTTGGTGTAATTGAACGAGACATCGGCCGTGGCGAGATTCACGCCTAGGGTGTAGCGCAACGTGAGGGTGAGCATGCTCGCCGAGTTGTTCACGATCCGGAAGTTCCAAGGACCCGGCGAGAGCGGGGGCGAAGAGATGGGCGAAATGCGCAGATGCGGAAAGAGGGTGGCATCGAGGTTATCTAGGTCGAAGGTGCCCAAGCCGTTAGAGCCCGAGGTAGGCACGCCCGCGCTGGGTGCACTGGCCAGAATATCCACCCCGTTGCTGGAGGCGGGACCGGGCACACCGGCCAAGCCGCCCACGATGTCCACATCAAGGTTAGTTGCGTAGCTCGGCACATTGAAGAAATCCACGAAGGACTGGCCGGCCGCGAGATCGAAGGTGCGAAAGAAGACGTTGGGATTAGTGCTGCTGGATTGACCAATGAACGGGACGATAAAGAGATCCGCGGTGGTCACCCTGCCGGTCAGGAACGGCGCGTTGTCGTAAATCTCAAAAATCCACAAACCCACACCGTCCTGCCCCAAGAAGTCGGTCACATCGCCGGGGCCGTCGGCCGGGTTACGGAAAGAGTCATAGACGAGGTTGTTGGTGACGTAGCCGCCGGGGGGGGTGGCCCCTAGGCCCACAGAGTGGTTATTCAGGGTGACAACCGTGCCATTGTGCGTGAGCGTGCCCACGAGATCGCCAAGGTTTTCATGTACGATGATGTTCGACATCGTGATGTTTTGCATGATGACGTTGGTGGGCAAGATGCCATAAAGCGTGACGCCGCCGGGGTTTTCGGGCGTGCCATCAGGGATATCCATGGGCACGGGGAACAAGACAACCTGAAAACCGCGGTTGGTGCCGTTGGTGTTGTTGAAGAAAGGGAACGGAGCCGACGCGCCGAAGAAGCCGTAAGTGCCGCCCTGCTGGTCCTCAGACTTAATGCCGACATAAAAGACCTCTCCAAGGGAAGAATTAGTAACGCTGAACAGCTCATAGCCGCCGCGGTTGGTGGAGCGGAAGGTGTTGGCATGCGAAAGGACGGCGGGGTCGAGATTGGTCAACCCAGCAGCTCCAGAGCCTGGATACCCCAGCGAACTGCGCGTGACGTAGAGGTCAATGTCCGCGTCGCCGTTACGGGCGCGGGCGAGGTTGGGCGGCAAGAAGGTGGAGAAGGCCACGAACGGCCCGCCAATGACGTTGGGCAACTGAACGACGTTGGTAATTATATTCGTAACGCCGGCAGTGATGTTGGTAGAGAGGTTGGTGACCGTGGGGCTGGGCGCGTTCTGGTTGGTAAACACGTAGAAGTTCCACTGGTTGGTCAGACCGTTGGTGTTTGCGTTCGCCGTGCCGTTGAGGGTGAACAACGGCGAGTTAGCCCCGACACGCTCGTTGAGATAGGGAATGCCGTTGGTGACAACGTTGACGGGGCGGTTGGTGAAGCCGTAGCCACCGCCTGCCGCTGGGAAGGTGACGGTCACGCTAGTGGCCGGGTTGTCCGTGGAGATAACCAGCGAGTAATCCTGCGCGACCTGGTTGGTATTCCCAGAAACGGCGTTGACGTTGACCTTCCGGCCAATGACATACACGCGGTAAACGTTGGCAGCCGTGTTCGTGAGGGAGATGAAGACGTTCTCCACGTTGTTAACCGAGTCGCGCTGGCTGATGCTGCTGGGCGTGGTGGGCTGGGAGACAACGCTACCGGGGGCAATATTGTTGCCCTCGAACTGTGAGCCGTTGACCACCAAGTTGGTGACGTAAAGGTCAAGGTCGTTGACCAGTTTGACGGACGAGATCGGGTTGCCCGGCGGATCCGTCCACGCCAACGTGATCTTGAGGTTGTTCGTGCCGCCGGGGATGGGGGGGACGGAGACATCAAAGGCGTGGTACTCGCCAGAGGCGACGTGATTGGTGAGGAAGGCGTTCTCCTCGACCAGCACGATGGGCGCGGTGGCCGAGGCGGAGGCGGACAGCAGGGCGATCCCGGCGACGGACGGCAGCGTATTGCTGACCGATGGGATGCCCCAGCCTTGGTGTGTGACGGGGTTGTTAACCGCAAAGTCATAGGCGGGACCGAGGGACTGGGCGCGGTTGATGAGGAGCGCCTTATTCAACGAGGGGCGCAGTCCGTTGGTCCGACCAAAGTTCGAGCGGAAGAACTCCTCCACCAGCGCGAGTACGCCGGAGACCTTGCCAGCCGCAAGGCTGGTGCCGGACTCGTATCGCCACTGTGAATTGCCCAAGGCCGCGTCCGCCGGCTGCGGGTTGGTGAAGGTTGACGCGCGCAGGGTGGCGATGTACTGGCCGGGAGCAACTAGGTCGGGTTTGAAGCGGCCCGCCGTGCCTTCGATGCCAACGCCCACGTTACCGCGGCTGGAAAAATCGGAGACTTGGCCAAAGCTGTCGGAGCGGGCGTTGGCCTGCGGGTCGTTGGTTGAGTTGGGTACGAGGCGGAACAACTCGGAGGACCCGACGGTGATCACGTTCTTGGCGTTGCCGGGCGAGGCGATGCTGTCGGCCGCGCCGCCGAGGCCGCCGGAGTTGGCGTTGCCCGCGTTGCCGGCGGCGAAGACATGCGTTTGCGGTTGGATATTGGTGCGCCAGTCGAGCGCGTCGCGCACCTTCTCGTCGTAGAGCGCGGAATTGATGTCGTAAGTCGAGACCGGATAGCCCCAACTGTTGTTGACGATGAAGATGTTGGTGGCGAGGTAACCGTTGGTGATGAGCCAAAGGTTGCCGTAGTTGGTGTAGTCGGTGGCGTAGATCGAGAGCGGGTAAAGCCGGGCGCCGGGGGCGATGCCGCGATAGGTCGCGCCCGCGATGGAGCCGTTGGTGGCGGTAGGTGCGGTGCTATCCGTGCCGACGATGGAACCGGCGACCGCCGTGCCATGGCCGTCCGCGTCGGCCGACGGGCTGAACGCATTCACAAAAGTGCGGCCGGAAAGCTGCGGGTGCGCCAAGTCGACCCCCGAGTCCACATGCGCGATGAAGACGCCGGCGCCAGTCAAGCCGAGCCAGTTGCCGCCCGACGTGCCCGTGGACACATCCAAGCGCACGCGGGAGAGATCGTTCATCAACACGGGCGAGTGCCACGCCTCGATGTTCTGCACGGCGGGCATCTGCGCCAGCGCCACGAGGCTGCCGGCGGGCGGCGCGATGGTAACGACATGGCCGAAGGGGAACGGCTGCTCGGCCTTCACCTCTGCGCCGAGCGCGGCAAGGTCAGCCTTCGCGCGAGCCTGTGTGCCATTAAACAACACCAGGTTCAACCAGCGGCCGGCGGGCATGGGCTCCTGTCGCACGGCCAGCGGAAGCAACTGCATGTCCAGCTTATAGAACGGCTCAAAGGGCAGCACGCTGTGCACGCGCGGGGCCACGCGAAGCTGCTGGGCGACGCTGGCACTGGCGCGGACGAGGTAGGTGTTGTTGGGGACGTAACTGACGATTTCTGCCCCCGCGCCCCGCAAGACTTCACGGAACTTGCCGTCAATGCTCCCACGCGCCTGCACCAGCCAGCTCCCCGGATCGCCCTGCGCGCGCAGGTGCGGTGGGATGTTCAGACGCACCGGTTCGCGGGTCTCAACCAGCGCGTTGCGAAGCAGCACGGCGGTGTCGCTGCGGAACAATTCGGCATCGGGCCGGACAGTATTGCGGACGCGGAAAGGTAAGTGTGGGTCATCGCCCAGCGACTTAACGTGCGCGGTGGACGGCGCGGCGGCGGGGACGGCCGGGGCGACAGCGGGGCGGCGACCCGTGAAGCGTTCCCACAGGCCTGGAGCTGCTGGTATAGCGGCAGTGCCAGCGGCGGCCTGCTCGCGCGCGCGGCGGCGCTCCCCCTCGCGAAAGAGCAGTGCGGCTCCGATTAGGAGCAGCAATCCGGCCAAAAACCAGTTACGGCTTTTCATCGGGACTCTCGCGACGGTGGTAAGAACTTAGTCCCGGCGGGAACAAGCCAACAATACGGTGGATTGCTGAACCGGAAGCACGTTGACTCCCCTGCCCTTGATCCTGCCCCCGACATTGGGCGGGGTAGATTAAGAGTGGGAGAAAAGAATACAGCGCTGGTGAGGGAGAACGGCCCTAACGACCAAAGCCACGCTCCCCGCGGACGGCCGGGCGACGGCGCTCGCTGAATTATCTGACTCGCACTCATGGCTGATTAAAATTCAGGCAGTTGTCTGAGACTCTCGATATAGATCCGCGGCGTGACCACAGGTGGCGCGCCGGCGGGTAGGCGCGGCAAGAGGCCTGGCTCCGGCAAACCCTCCACACGCACCAACGCCCGCACCGCAGATTCACCAGTAATTTGGTAATTCGTGACCATTAGCGAGTAAGGGCCACCAGCCACATACACGCCGCGCTCGGCCGGGCGCAGCGACTGGCCATAGGCGTAAATCACCATGCGGGGATGTTCTTCAAGGTACATTAGCCCAAGCGTCTGCTGCGGGATGCGCTCGATGGCAACGTCATTAATGGGGTAAGGCATCGGTGTCCAATATTGATCATTAGGATCGCCGGTGGGATACTGATTATTGTTCGCTTGCCGCGACTGGTAATACCAGCCTTTCACGTAGGCGAGTTCTCCATTCCCGTAGAGCCTAAACGCGTAAGTCTTAGGAACGCCCAAAAATGGCGACTGCACGCTCAACTCCGGCGTGCTGAGGATGCTGCCCACCTTAGTAAAGGAGCGCTGCGGGAACGACTCCCAGTCCGTCGGCACCGCCTCTGGCGGGCCGGCCGGGCCGCTGCGCAGCGCGTAAAAAGACGTACCCAACCGTTCGACCAAATCACCCATGTTATAGATGCCTGCGGGGTTCCATGAAGCGAGTGTGGTCCAATTAGCAAAGTTACCGACACTGACCTGCGTGAACGGGTTCTGGTTTATTGGAATCGTACCGGCGACCGCCCGGTAGTAGCTCACGAAACCGTACGGACCGTTAAAGTAGGCCACCATGTCCCCAGCACTATAGTTTAGGGTTGGCTGCCACATGGGGATGCGCTGCTTGGCTTGGATCAGGCCATTGGTGAGGCTACCGATGAGGTTGGAAAGCGGCGCGGAAGCCGGTTCGATGGTGATGGGGACTAGAGTAACGCCGCTATTGGACAGGACAAGCGTACCACCCAACGCTGCTGCCCAAGCGAGGCTGTTGGTCTGATTGACGGAGAGCAGGCCGCGCGTGGCATCTGCATTGATGGCCGTGGTGAAGACGTCCACCAGCCGCCAATCGTTGGTCGGCATGGTGCCTGTGCTGCGCGCCCAATAGAACCAGTTGGTCGAGTTCGGGATGTCGGACTTGAGGTAGAAGGTTTGCCACGGTGTGCCGCGATGCACGCGCCCGATCCAGCCAAGGTTTGCGAACTTGCGCTGCGGAAAATCCCAGGCATCAGAATTCCAAGCCCCCGGGTCTTTCAGGCGCATATCGAAAGCCGTGGGTAGAAGATACGGGTTGGGAAGCCCCACTCGGCCGGCCAAGTTTGGCGGCCTTCCCCAAGGACTATAAAAGTTGTTCGTTCCACCGCTGGGCCGGTAAGTATTTCCCGGGCCAAAATCCAATCTGTAAATTGTTCCCGGCGGGGCCGGCGCAAAGTTTGGCCTGACTAACTCGACGGTGCTGGATTGGAAAGGATCAGAGATGTCGCGAGTGGTGTGGTGTACCAGCGGGTCGTTGACTTCCCACGACGTATTAAAAACCACAGTGCGGGTTGGGCTAAAGGGAGCCTGGACGCTAAGGACATTAGGGTTAAGGCTTTGGTTTGGCGGTATGCTTGGTACTCCAGAGAGGCCCATCCAGCGCCTAAACCGGTCAACTTGCTGCAGCACATTTGGGCTCGGACTACCGCTTCGCCAACGCTGAATGTTGGGAAGGATCAAATTGGTGGCGACGGCAATCTGATTGCTGATGCCCCGTGTAATCCCGAACGGCGCGGGTCCCGTTCGATTCGCTGCCCAAAAATCTCCCATATCCAGGCGATCCAAGACCGCAGCGGCGGGGTTCGTAACCAAAGGACCCGGACCTGCAACCCGAAGCGCGGCGGCGAGGTTCATGCTGGCGGTAAGGTTGGTGAGGTTGACGAAGTCAACCACACGGTTGTTGTCCACGAGCGCGAAGATAATTGAGTTAGTGATCGTGATGCTCAGCCGCAGGTCGGGGAATCCGTTGGAGCGGTTGAAGATGCTTGGGCCACCGGAGGCAGAACCGGCCGGGATGAAGCCGCCGTTGGTGAAACCCGCGAGCGGCGGATAGTTGGTGGCATAGGCGTAACCTTGCGCCAAGTTGGTCAAGGAGAGCTGCGGGACGTTGGTAAAAAAGAAGCTCTTGAACGCCGCATACCCGCTCGCCGTGCCGGCCCAGTTGGAATAGGACTGGCTTAGGCTGTTGGTGGTGACATTGGTGTAAATGGGGCCGAACTCGTTGTTCAGGACTAAGCGGGCGATATTGGTGGCCACCAACTGAAGCGGGCGCGGATAAGCTGAGGAATAGGAGTTCCACGCCTCGAAGCCATAGACGTTGGTCAGCCCAATGATCAGCGACTCGTTGGTCTGAACAATGGCGGTGGCGCTGAAGTTGGTGGCATTTGTCTTCACGAACTCCAGCCGGCGCGTGACCGAAAAGCGAGTTTGCACGCCGAACTCGTTAAAATTTGGATACCCCTTTTTAACGCCGATGATGACCGGCGTGCCGGCGAAGTGGCACA
The DNA here is from genome assembly GCA_016871445.1 of Verrucomicrobiota bacterium. Taxonomy (GTDB): domain Bacteria; phylum Verrucomicrobiota; class Verrucomicrobiia; order Limisphaerales; family SXTU01; genus SXTU01. The sequence goes on from VHDH01000002.1 coordinate 49,711, forward strand.
GATCCGGCCCGCCGATCGTGCCGGCCGGGGTGCTATACATCAGCATCCGCGCGTTCGGATCGCTGAGGTCATACACCGGCAGGCTCAGCAGGTTCGTAGCGTCCGTGCCGTTGGTGGTGTAGCCAATGATGTTGACGAAGTCGTTGCTGGGCCAGAGGTTGGTGTTGGCGAAGCCGAAGAGCGGCCGCCACACCGTCGGGTAGGCGGGGGAGTTCCCGTCCGATGTGGTTGCATCGTAAAGGTTGGCGGTCAACTGGAGCAGGCGGTGAACCTCCGGCAGGTAGTAACTGAACGGGAAGATCGGAATGTTGGTAAGGCTGAGGGTCGCGTTGAGGTTGGTGCTGATAAAATTGGTGCCAAGGTAGAAGTTGGTAGCCACGATGTTAGTGTCCGCGCCGCCAAAGCCGGTCCAGTTTGCATTCAAATTCACGCTGGGGGTGAGACTGGCGCGCAGCATCAGCTCGGCGGCGAACGGGAAGAAGGTGTTCGGGTGCCAGTTGGTGAAGCCGGACGCCTCGCCGCCCACCGAGTCGAACCGTAAGTTCGGCGCGACGTAGCTCACGTTGGGCCAGTTGAGGTTGAATTTGTTGCTCACCGGCCAAGACTCCGTGCCCAGCACCTCCATCAGCCGGTAGGGCGCACGGCGCAGGGCGTCACCCGCCAGCGTGGGGGCGAGGTTAATGGCAAGGTTGCTCAGGTTTACGGTGAACGGCTGGTAATTTGGCCGCGTGGCCGAGAACAGCTCAGTCAAGTCAAAGTAATGACGCGCCTGGGGATGGGAGTTGGTGCCTCCGGGCCATGGAATGTTCGTGGCATCAACATTGTTTATGAACGCGGTGGAGTTCATCAGCGGGCCGTCACCTAAAACATCGAAGTTCGCGTTAGCCAAGGACAAGGCCGGCCCCGCGCCGAATAGGGCGGCGAGCGTGGGGCGATTGGCGTAACTGTCGTTGTTGCGGTAGTTCAGCAACAGGAGCGCATCGCGAAACGCATCCCTCCCGATAGGCGTCGCGGAACTCGGGGCGCCGGCAAGAGCGTAATTGTACAGATAATAGGCTGGGCCCAACTCGGTTAGCATTGCCGCGAGGTTAAATTCTTGCGGGCCAAGACCGAGGTTTCGGTAGTAACCCTCGGTGTTCAGGCCCAGACGCTTGGCTTGGTTGTGGATAAGATTGAGGTCCATCGCCTTGCCCGCGGGCGCAATGAGGTAAGCATAACGGCTCACGAAGCGGTTGTTTGGCCCATGTGGCTGGTCGGGATTTTCGAGCTGCCCGATCCAGTGCGGGTCGCCGGGGTTACGGCGATCCGTCGGGTCAAAGATGCCGTTACGGTTGAAGTCGAGGTAAAAGCGGCCAGCGCGAGACTCACTCAAGAGAACGTTGTTCGGGAAACCGGGTGCAGGAAAGGCGCGGTTGTTGGTGAAACTAGGAGAGAATACGGGAACGCGAGGTTTGTATTGGAGGTTGCCGAGATTGACGAGCCACGGATTCAGGCCGGCGGCCATCGCGTTGGTGTGGTTAACGTTGGTGGGGCTGCTCACCGCCGGGAGAAAGCCCGCCAGGTTCTCGTAGTTGGTGGACACCATCACGCCGTAATTCCACTTGTCGCCGCTGATGAGCAGGCGCGCGAGGAGGTCCGCTTGGGCGAAATTAAGCGCAGCGTCGCGCGCGACTTGCGACTCACCTTGAGAGGTGATGGCCTCAATGGCACGGCGCTCGCGTCGCGCCACGCCTAAAAAGGCCACGACCATGAACGTGACGAGCGAGAGCATGATGAGCGTGGCCACTAAGGCAACGCCGGCGCGCCCGACTCCTTCTCCCTTTGGGCTGCGGGGGAAAAAGCTAGCCGCAGACCGGATCAGGGGGGCGGCCGCTTGTGCCATCGCAACCAACCCTTCAACCCGGCCCTCTCCCCCCACTCCGCAAAGGGAGTGGATAAAACGATGCGACGGCCGAGCCTTCAAACCAGGATTAACTTGGCGGGGCAGCTTCATTGCAGGCCGGTACGGATGGGCACGTGCAGGTGGAACATGTGCACGGCGTCAACATTAGTAGCGAGGTAAGTCTTAGCGAGGTTGATATTGGGCAGGTAAACCCGGGCGCGCTCGGCGGTGCGATTATCCACGAACCCTAGTTCGACCTCCACATAAGAGGGGAGCGCATGGTTGGTCAGCACGGCGGCCCACGTCGCCGTGGGTACGGCAACATTGGTCGCCATCACCGGCACGCCGCTGGTGACGGCGGTGACGCGGAAGTGAATGACGTTGTCCGCGACGCGCTGCCAATAGGCTGGCGGCGGGAGCTGCAAGAAGAGCCGATTTTGGAGGCTCTGGTCAAAACGGTTTGCGTTGGTGGTCCAGCGCCAAAGCGTGCCCAGCCCGTAGGCGGCGGGCTGGGTTGGGTCGTTGGGGTCGGCCACACGGTAGCTCACGCCCATCCAGTTGAAGGGCGTAGCGGCTGGATCGAGCGAGATGAAGTAGAGGTCCTGCAAGAGGTTCTGCTGCACGACGTTCGTCCCGTTGTTGATCATCGCGAATGAGCCGGCAGACCAGTTGGTGCTGGTATAGAAGTTGACCGCCAGCATGCCGGCCGCAGAATGCCCAGCCGCCATCTGCGAAACATCCCGCTGGATTAGGTGCGCCGCCGCACGACCGGTCTCAAACTTGTCCACCTCACGTACCGCCTTGCGCATCTGCGTCTGCGTGCGATCGAACATCTGGTAGAGCGCCAGAATGATGAACGAGATGAGACTCACCGCCACGAGCAATTCGAGGACGGTCACGGCGCGAACGCTGGGACGAAAAATCTGGCGGTGGAGGTTCATTGGCCCCGGTAGGTTGTGCTATGGAACAACTGTCCGCCGTAGGTGCTCACCTCTAACTGTCCGCTGACGAGCGTACGCACCACTACTTGGCGCTCGCCCACTCTCCAAGGGGTCGAGGTTGAGTCATACACCGGCCAGGAAAAGGTAAGCTTTACTTCATATAGATTGTTAACGAGGAAGGTCGTGTGACCACCATCGTTGGTTCGACCGCGCGGATACTCTAATTGCAGGGGGTCCCCCGCGTGGCGACTCACCTCAGAGGTCACGACGTAGCTGAACGCCATGTTGGTACCCGCGAGGGCCGAGTCCCCCAAGTTCCCGCTGAGGGCGCGAAAATGCGCCCGGTTCAGGCCACCGTTAGTTGAGTTGGTCGTGTCCCAGCGAGGGATGCTCAGGCGCGCGATCACATCCAGCGGCGTCCACGCGCCCGCCGGCGGCACGGACGGCCCGCTAAAGCCAAGCAACGAGCTAGAGAGCACGGTTAGCCCCGCGCTGTTGGGACCGCCCCGGATGGCCTCCAGCAGCAACGCCGCGTCTTGCGAGATTATAGTGTCCTCCCGGTTCTCTTTCTGCACGTTCAACCCAAACGGCATCACGCCAATGATGGCGACCATTGCAAATGCCACGATGGCGAGGCTCAACGCGACCTCGACCATCGTGAAGGCGCGAGTGCGGTGGGGATGGCCTTGGGCCTTCACGTAACGAGGAGAAAAAGTGGCCGCCGAACGCATGAGGGTTGTGACCTCCAACGCCAACACGGGCACCTCCTCACCCCTAGCTTCGCAAACGGCAAGGGAGGAATGTCCACCGCAGGTGCGCGGGGCAGTTAAAGATGGCAGCTTCACCTTCATTGGATTTGAGGGCGGATGGCGCGGCCCCGCCCGGTCACACGATCCAGTCGCACGCCGTAAAGCTCCACTACTCGGGGCGAGCCTCCCACCGGGGCGTAGTTGCCGCTGGCCAGCGTGCCACGAAAGGTTCGGCCCGCCAGATAGGTCGTCGCGCCATACTGAACGGACGACCCTGGCATGCCGGCCACGAGATACTCGATGTTCGGCACGATGCCGCCCGCCGGCACGGACACAGCGACCTCAATGGCATCGGTGGGTTCCACGATGTTGCGTGGACCGTTGGCTTCCTTACGGTGTAGGACGCTGCCTTGGATAATCGGCAGAGTTATGTCGCCGGGGTGGCGGTGCAGTTGGCCCTGCTCATCGAAGGCAATGAACGGCAGCGGCAGCGCCCACGCGCCGGCCGACTCCTCCACTGGGAAACTATAGGTTAGCGGACTGCCCGCAACGTTGTGGAAAATGTTGGGATTGTAGAACGCACTGGTGGGAATGAATGCGCCGTCCGGCAGGGAGTGCCATTCTGTGAGGTAACGCGGCGTATTCTGGCCCGGTTGGTCGCCCACCTGCCGGGGCGTGAAAACCACGTAACTAGTCAACTGCCCGCCGATCACGCTGTTCGCAGCCTGATTGGTGAAAAGATAATTGGTTTGAAACGCGGTGAGGCTGCCGAACCAAGACAAGTCGGGTGCGAAGACTACATACACCTTCGTACGCCCGCTCATGGCCTTGAGCCGAGCGAGGGCCAAGTCGTCCTGCAACTGCCGGGTGGCGGACTCCAATGCTTCACCCTTCTTTCCCGCTTTCGTGAACGACGGCACGGTCATCGCTGCCAACATGCCGATGATGCCCAACACCACCAACATCTCGATGAGGGTGAAGGCAGCTACTCTCGAACCCGTCAGCCCCCCCCTCGCCCCATCCCCCTCCCCTCCTCCAAGGAAGTGAGCGGGCGCCCGCAGTGCGGGTGAAAAGTGGCTCGTCGATTGAGGGGAGGCCACGTTCATAAACTTACTTCCAACTTAGGATATTGTCCTTATTCGGCTCCGCATTTGCAGCAGTGGATGTGCTAAACATTCCATCCGGACCGAAGGAGAAGACCATCGCAGAGTCCTTAAGCGCCCAGTTGCCACCGAACTGGACCAATCCCGCGCCCCCTACACTCACGGTGCTGAGGCCATAAACCGGATTGGAAACCCAGCCATCGTAGTTTAAGTCTAAGGAGACGATGTATGGACTACCCCACGGGTCACGCATCACGCCGTCGGTGCCCAGGCCCGCGCCTGAGGCAGCCCCAGAGGACTTGGCATTAAAATAAGGAGTGCGCCGCGGGTTTTTGGCATTGCCTTGGATCGAGGCATGGGGCGTGTAGCCCGGGAAGGTTCCAGCCGTGAGGATGACCATCAGTTCCGCGTTGCTGGCCTGATAGCCGGTGCCGTTGACGATGTTCGTGCCGTAGCCGGTGCCCGTGGTGCCATACGTAAAGTCGCTGCCCACGCCCGCCGCCGCGCTGGATGCCGGCAGGCGGCTATAGTCGTTCTGATATAAGCTAATGGCACTCTTGATGTCCGCCGAGTCTTTCTGACCCTGCACGGTCTTGGCCCTTTTCTTTACATTGCCCACGGCGGGCAGAATGAGGCCGGCAAGCACGCCAATAATACTGATGACCACCAGCAACTCGATCAGGGACATGGCCTGCCGAGGTTTGCAGATGCGGGTGAGATAAGGATTAAGTTTCATATGGGTTATTGAAATCAGTTCCAGTTGCCGATGATGTTGGTGCCGCCGCCTCGCCGCTTGAACTCGGCCCAAAGGTCGAAACTCTTCGGATTGCGACCGTTAACCGGATACGCACGGTAGCGCCAGACGTTGGTGACGCCCATGGGATGCTCGGCGGGAACCCGCAGGAACATCGCGGCGTTAGCGATGCCAGAAACGGCGTTGGTGACATAAACGAAGGTAGCATTTTCTCCCGAGCCGCCACCGGTGATGAAGGAACGTGCTTTCCCGCTCGGGGGGGTGACGTTCACGAAGCCAGCCACCGCAAAATAATGATTAACCTCATTTGGACCGGCCGTGCGAATGGTGTGGGCCGGATCCAATTCAGAGGTGAAGTTTGCACCTGACCGCCGCACGCCACCCAACTCGTAGGCAAGCGGGTTCCAAGCAGGGTTGTTGGAGGCCATTATCGGGTTGTCCGGCGGATAAGCCCCGTACTGCTTCTTATAACTCTCGATGGCCAGCACGAGTTTGGCGAGTTGAGTCTTTATTGCCGCCTCCTCCTTTTTGCCGCGCGCCGCGGCCAGGCCCACCACCGTGAGGCTAGCAATGATGCCGATAATCGAGATTACCATCAGCAATTCTATAAGCGTAAATGCCCGCCAGCCGCACCCTAATTGTCCCTTGTTGCTCGTCATCATTCTCATCGTATTGCCTTATCTTTGAGTTCTTGTTCCATTCGTTCGCTTAACCACTGCTTGACCATGCTCTGATAGTTCAAAAAGCGCGATCGTGCTAGGCGCTTGATGCGCGAGAGCATCCGCGGATCCATCCGCAAGGTGACCGTCACCGACTCCGTCGATTCCGCGCCCGCCACCACCGCTGCATCCATCAGCCTCAGGTCCAACCGATGCTGCTGCCAAAAATCCGCCTCGTCGCCCTCGCTCTCGAAGGCCGGCACCAAGTCCCAATTGGAAATCACCGTCATTTTAATCACGCGTTTCCAGCAGTTGCGTCACGCGCCGCTTGTAAAAGAACTGCTCTTCCTGCAAAAACTCCCGCGCGTAGATTACCCGTACCTGCTTGCCGTTCGTGCGATACACGCTGAACACGCCCACCCCACGCGCCGAACGACCCAGATTAAAATAGCGCGCCTGACCCGCAAATCGCGGGGAGTCCGGCAGCAACCGCACCACAAAGGCGTCTTCAAAGGAATCCTCTACGTCCTGTTGCGTCAGCTCACCCGTTGGGGTGAACGAGGGTTGATTCCAATCAAAATCCATGAGAAATGCGCTATGCGATGAATCTCCAATGAACGTCCGGTGTCACGACAATGTATTTACCGACCTGAGCATGGGTGGTCAAACCGGGTTTTCACCTTAGATTCTCAAAAATGACTGTTTTAAGCCTTTCCGCCAAATATCCACTGGCACCTGTGCTTTAGTGAGCTTTTTCAGTGACAAAATCGAATCTCTACACCTTTTGGGTCCAACTACAGGCTAAGCTCAGGGAAATGAAGCCTTGCGCTAAGGTGTTTTACCTTTTCAATTCCGCCCTTAATTGAAATGAGCGGCCATCCCGGATTCGGTGCCCACACCGACCCCAGCTTCAAATCGAAGCCGCGCTCGACCAGCGAGGTCGTGCGGCGCGTGGGCGTTTATTTGCTGCCCTACAAGTTAATGGCGCTTGGCACCATCGCCTTCGCGCTGCTCTCGCTTGCCGCCGCCTTCACCTACCCGAAACTCACCCAGCACGTTATTGACGAGGTCATCACCAAGAAAAACACCGCCAGCCTTGCGCCTGTGATGGCCTTACTCATTGGTGCGTTCTTTCTCCGCGAATTGTTCAACGGCTTACGCATTCGCCTTAACAACGGCTTGGAGCAATTGGTCATCCTCGACATCCGCCGCGATGTGTATGCCCGCCTGCAGCGCCTGCCGGTCGGCTGGTTCGACCAGCGTGCATCCGGTGACCTGATGACTCGCGTCATCGAAGACGTAAACAGCATGGAGCGCCTGCTCATTGACGGCACAGAGCAAGGCACCGTCGCCGTCCTGAGTATTGGCGGCGTCCTGACGATTCTGTTTTGGACCAATCCCGTGCTAGCCGGCGTCGCACTCCTGCCGCTGCCCGTCCTCATTGGTGGCGCCCTCTGGTATACGCTCACCGCCCACCAGCGGTACCGCGCGCAACGCCAGGCCGCAAGTGCCATGAACGCCCTGCTCATGGACAACCTTCAAGGCATCCGCCAAATTAAATCCTTTGGCCGCGAGCGTCACGAGGACGCACGCTTTGGCGCCCGTGCGGAGGAACTCCGCCAAGGCACGCTGACCGTCATGCGCGCTTGGTCCATCTACTCCCCCGCAATGGCCTTTGCCTCCTCGCTTGGGATCGGCTTGGTGCTCTGGTTTGGCGGAACACAAGTTCTCGCGAATAAGATGACCGTTGGTGAGTTGGTGCAATTTCTCCTCTACCTCGGCCTCTTCTACGAGCCGATTAGTCGTCTGCATGGCCTAAACCAAATGCTCCAATCCGCCCGTGCCGCCGCCGAGCGCGTTTTCGACATTATGGATGCAACGGAAGAACGCGAGGTATCGGCCGACACAAGAAGGCGCCTTTCGAACGCGGAAAACGAAAAGGGGCAGGCAGGATCCAATGGAAGCCTCCTCAGGGCGGAAGCACCACGCATGCGCGGCGAGGTCCACTACGAAAACGTCGGTTTCCAATATAGTCCCGAACGCGTCGTGCTGAAATCTGTCTCCCTCCATGCCCGGCCCGGGCAGATGACCGCGCTCGTCGGCCCCACTGGCTCAGGGAAATCCACACTCGTCAACCTCCTCCCCGCCTTTTACCAAGCCACAGCAGGCCGAGTTCTTATTGATGGTAGAGACACCCGCGAGTTGCCGTTGGAAACGCTGCGCGAACAAATCAGCGTGGTCGCGCAGGAGCCGTTCCTCTTCAACGGCACCATCCGCGAGAACATCCTCTACGGCCGCCTTGACGCCACCGAAGCCGACCTTCACGCCGCCGCGAAGGCCGCCAACTGCCACGACTTCATCACCCGCCTGCCCGACGGCTACGACGCGCGCGTGGGCGAGCGGGGCGTAAAATTGAGCGTTGGGGAAAAACAGCGCGTGAGCATTGCCCGCGCGCTGGTCAAAAACGCGCCCATCCTCATCCTCGACGAAGCTACTGCCAGCGTGGACACCCAGACTGAAAAGCTAATTCAACAAGCGCTGGAACGCCTCATGGCTGGCCGCACCAGCTTCGTAATCGCCCACCGCCTGAGCACCATTCGCACCGCCGACCAAATCCTCGTCCTTCGCCAAGGGGAAATTGTCGAGCGCGGCACGCACGAGGAACTCCTGGCCGCCGACGGCCTCTACGCAAAACTCGCGCGCATCCAAAACACTACTTTCATCGAGGAAAGCTTCGAGAGGCTCGCGGTGAATTAACGTTTGCCCGCGGGTAAGGCGATGACTCAGTTGTAATGACCGTCGCCTTCCACAACGCCTTCTTATCACCCTGAATCCGCTATATCAGCGGGCACTCCTTCGTGTCAGCCCGCCAATTCTGCTGAACTCCAACGTTCGCCCGCCTGCAATACCCGGCACTTCTGCCCCAGCTTCCCGCACTCCGCCACGAACTCCTCAGGCGAAGCCGTGTTGAACGTGAACATGTCGTAGTGCATCGGGATCACGAGCTTCGCGCCAATGGCCTTGGCCAGTTGCGCCGCCTCGCGACCGTCCAGATTCCCCGCGACCTTGCGCTCCGGTTTGTCGCCGTTGATGGGCAACAGCGCCACGTCCACGCGGAACGGGCGCACCCAGTCCTCGATACCCTCGTAGTGCTTCGTGTCGCCGGCGTGATAGATGCGCCATGGACCGAACTGCAGCAGGAAACCGAGGAATTTGTGATTGCCCGCTGCGTCCACCTCCAACTCATTGTGTGCCGCAGGAATGCCGTTGAACGTGAACCCGCCTGCTGACTTCACGTCGCCCGCGCGCACGCCGATGAGGTTCGCCGCCTTAAGACCCAGCCCGATGCGGAACGCACCCGCACCCTTGTTCGCCTCGGGCAGCACCAGTGGCAGTGTGGGCTTTGCCGCGAGCAACGGCTTGAGCGTATCCGGGTCGAAGTGATCGGTGTGGTTGTGGCTGCTCGTCACCACATCCACGAAGCCCAGCCGCTCCGGCGCGATGACGCGCGCGGTCATGCGCACGTGCGGCTTGTCGGTTGCGGCATACTTCGCGGTGAGCGAGTCGGAGAGATAAGGGTCCAGTAGTGCGTGCCGTCCGTTGAACTGCACGAGAAATCCACTCTGCCCCAGCCACCATAGGCGGAAGTTAGGCCGGTCCGGCTTGGCAGCCTCAATGTCACCGAGCAACGCATCCTCTTGGAGCAACGGTTTGATCATCGGAGCCATTTAGTCATGCGTTGAGTGAAAAAAGAAACTCCGATATCGCAAAGCTTGGCGAAGGTTTGCAGCTGGTTGGTCAACCTGCCCTCGCGGAACAGTGAACTCCACCGCGGCCAACGACCTTAACACCCTAGCTCATCCCGCACGCGTTTAACCCCGGTCACCATGTTTACCAACTTTTGCTTCGCTGCCCAACGGGCCGTTTGGCTCAGTCCACAATCCGGCGCGAAGGCTAATCGTTCAGCCGGCGCGAGCTGCAAACATGACTTTACCCTTGCGGCGATGTCCTCGGGCGTTTCGATGTAGTAACTCTTCACGTCCACGATGCCGACGGCGGCGATATGCCGCTTCGCGATTTCACGGATGACCTCCAGCTCCGCAAACTCGCGGCCCGCCATCTCGACGTGAATTTCATCCACGTGCAACTCAAGGAAGGCCGGGAACATGGGCGCGTAGCGGCGCATCCCCACGGCGCGGCCCTTATAGTTGCCAAAGCAAAGGTGTGAACTGAGGTGGCACCGGCCTACGATCGGCTCGACGGTGCGGTTGAAGATGTTCACGAAGCGCTTCGGGTCCTCGCGGTGCGCATAGCAGCTCATACTCGGCTCATCCACGCAGATTTCTTTGCAACCCGCACGCACGAGCGCATCCAGCTCCGCGCGCACCAAGGGCAATAATGCCTCGGTCAGCTCCCAACGATTTTTGTATTGGTCATTAGGCAGCAGGCGACCCGAGAGCGTGTACGGGCCCGGCACCGATGCTTTTAAGACGACTGGCGATGGCTGATGGTTGTTTGCCGACTGTGCGATGCGCTTCAGTCGCGCGAAATCCTCCACTGTACCGAGGCCGCGCGGGGCGCGCAGTTCACCCACGACCTTGTGCTTTCCACGTTGATCGTGCGCGGGCGGACCAAAGCGGCGCGGCGGTGCGCTCTCCAGTTCAATGCCCTCGATAAAGCCGTAAAAACTGAGGTTAAAGTCCAACCGCGTCTGTTCGCCGTCGGTGATGACATCCAGGCCAGCGTCACGCTGATCTTTCACAGCGACGGCGACGGCGTCGTCAACCAACTCCGCGCGATCCGCATCGCCGAACTGGTCAAGATGTTGGCAGGCGAATTCCAGCCAGCCGGGGAATGGGTAGCTGCCGATGACAGTGGTGCGGAGCGGTTGGGGTTTCATGTTTTAGATTTGCCGGCAAAAAGGTACAAGAGATGCAAAAGAAGACTTTCGATTGTTACCTCCGGGCATTGTTGTGGCTCAAATTGACTAGCCCAAGTTTTCGTAAAGCTTTGCCATGCGGCGCGCGTGTTCATCATAAGCCGCCTCGAACAACTCAGTGGCCTTTGCAGCTCCAGCCACGGCTCCTGCGGTGAGCACCTTCGGCGGCTGACCCGCCTGCGTGAGCCGCGCGGCAACCTCGGCTTTGAGTGCGTTGACCAGCGCGCAACCGCCGATGGTCGAGCCGGGTGCGACCGGTGTGTCCAATCCAGGCACGCGCACCATCGCGTCGCCCGCGGGTGCGCCCGTGTCGAGCACGAGATCGGCGAAGTCCTGAAGCTTCTTTCCGCCCGGGTGCCGACTGGTGCTCGCCTTGCTGTGCGCGCGGCTGATGATGGCAACGACTTTCACCCCGCGCTTCCGAAACTGCTCCGCCATCTCGATGGACACAACGTTGCAGCCAGACGAGGACGCTACGAGCGCACAATCCTGCGCGGACAAATCGAAGTTACGTAGGATGCGCTCGGCGAGGCCGGGGACATTTTCGAGGAACATCGCCTGCCGCTGGCCGTTCGCGCCAACGACGAGATTGTGGAAGGACAGGGACAACTCGACGATGGGGTTGAAACCCGGGAACGACCCATAGCGCGGCCACATCTCCTCGACGAGGATGCGGCTGTGGCCTGAGCCAAACAGGTGTACCATCCGGCCCGCAAGAATGGTCTGCGAGAACCAGCTTGCCGCCTGCTCGAGGGCAGGGGCCTGACGCTCCACCACTTCGAGCAGGGCGCGGCAGTGCTGGAGATAATCGGCGGTTAAAGATGGCATCGGCATTACGAGGACTAGTCATAGCAGGCCAGACCGTCAGCTGAATAGCTCAGAAGACCTTTCAGCAGGGAGAAAACGCTCTCCTCGCCGCCCTATTCCGCACCTCCATCAGCGCTCTGGGCAAACAAATCTGCGGATTTTATTGCCATTTTAGGCGGCATTTTTGCTATTGCTTGGATTTGGCTGGCCGGTATGTTGTCGCGCTCTATCTGATAGCCATTTAGCATGAATCCTGAACTTGTTCGCAAAGCCATCGAAAAGGTCGGCAACCCTAACGTGCTGACCAACCTCGTCTCACGCCGTGTGCGCCAGCTCAATTCCGGCAATCGCCCACTGCTGGTCCTGCCGCCCACCACCGGCGCGGCGGATATTGCACTGCACGAACTGGTCGAGGACAAAATGCTATGGGACGCACCCGAGACGCCCGAGGCGGCGGAACCGCCCCGCAAGAAGCGCCGCAAGAACTGAGCCGCGGCGGCTGACCCTTTCCGCGCCCGCCAGAAGGTTCCCCCTTCTGGCTGTTTTCGTTTATGGCCGACATTGTCTCCAACTCGAAGGCACGCCGCGACTACCACATCCTTGAGACCTACGAGGCCGGGCTGGTGCTGCGCGGCACCGAGGTGAAGGCCATCCGCGCCGGCCATGTGCAGATCAGCGACGCCTTCGCTCGCATTGACCGCGGCGAGGCTTGGCTACACAACGCGCACATTGACGAATATTCTCACGGCAACCGCGAAAACCACGTTCCTAAAGCCGCGCGCAAGTTGCTCCTCCACCAGTCTGAGCTCCGGAAACTACACGAGGCCACGGCCGTGAAGGGCAATCAACTAGTGCCGCTGTCCTTCTACTGGAAGAATGGTCGGGTGAAAGTCGCCCTAGCCGTCGGCAAATCCAAGGCGCAGTTCGACAAGCGCGAGGACATCAAGCGTCGGGACGCCGATCGCGAAATGAAACGCGCGACGATGCAACGGATGAAGGGTCGGTGAAAGCGCCCTGAGTCAGCTGCTTACACCACTTCCACCGGGCACTTGGGAATCGCATCGAGAAACGCTTGACCATAGCGTTTGTTAAGCACGCGGTTGTCGAGCACCACTACGATGCCGGCATCGGTCTTGGTGCGGATGAGACGACCCACGCCCTGGCGGAATTTTAGAATAGCCTCGGGCAAACTGAACTCGCTAAAGGCATTTCCCCCACGCGCCTCGATGGCTTCAATACGCGCCTCGATCAGCGGGTGGTCCGGCACAGCAAAGGGCAAACGAGTAATGATGACGTTGGAAAGTGCCTCGCCGGGCACATCCACGCCCTGCCAGAAGCTATCGGTGCCGAAAAGCACGCTGTCCACGTCATCTTTGAATTTCTCCAGCATGGTTGAGCGCGGCGTGCCGGTGCCTTGAATGAAGCATTCCACACCCAATTTCTGGAAGAACGGTTGCATCCGCTCGCCCAACTCCTGCATGAGCTTGTAGTTGGTGAAGAGGACAAAGGCCTTGCCATGCGTTTGCCGGATGAAGTGCTCAATCCAGTGCTCCAAGGCTTCGCGATAGCCGGCGTCGCGTGGATCGGGCATCTTATTGGCGACATAAACTTTCATTTGCCGCTCATAATCGAAGGGCGAACCGAGTTGGACGGCTGTAGCTGATTCTGCACCGATGCGGCGAATGAAGTAACTCAGGCCAGGAGCAGGGACGGACTTTTGCGTATTGCGTGAGGCGGGTTGCGGGTTTTCAGGCTCAGAGCAAGGGGCGCGCGATACGCTCGTTCCCAAAGTGGCGCTTGTCATGACGACGCTGGTTTCGCTCTCAAAAAGCCGCCGCCGCAGGTAGTCCGCTACGTCCACCGGCGCGGCATTGAGCGAGAGGTTGCGCTGTGACTTGCCGCCGCGCTCAACCCAATAAACATAGTCTTGCCCTTCCTGGCTCAGAAAAGCCGCGATAGCTTGACGCAGTTCCAACAAGCGGCGATTACATTCCATCAACTCCTGCCCTGTGTCCGAATCTTCGGAGCTCTTAATAAGTTCGCTCACCGACTCGCGCAGCCGCTGAATGGGCAGTGTGACGTTATCCTTGACCAAATCAGCTTGGCGAATGCGGAGTTCCTTCCAGTCCCGGCGCGAACCTTCACCGGAGCCGAAGCGAGTGCGAGACTCCGAATCCCGATTCCGCGCATTCAACGCGTCGCAGGCTTCCTCGACCTGCTGAAAAAACTTTTCTGATTCGCCGAGTAGTTGATCCACAAGCGTCACCGCTTTGCCCTGCCGCAACGTCGCCAGCAGGCCCTTGCCGGACTTGGGATTCCACAGCCGTCCAAGGGCGAAGCGGAGCTGGCCGCTCGAAACGCTCAGGCCCACGTGCTTGGCCGCGACATTTTCTACCGTGTGCGCTTCGTCAAAGATGAGGAAGTCGTTCTTAAAAAGGATGCCGCCCTCCTGCTCCTCGCTTGCCGCGCCGAGCAGTGTGAAGAAGAGCGTGTGGTTCAGCACCAGCACGTCAGCGGCAAGAATGCTTTTGCGCGCGCGCTGGAAGAAACAGAGGCCGTGGTCTTTTGCAAAGTCAGATTGATGGCCGCAAATCTTTGGCGAGCATAGGCCGCGCTCGGAGCAGACCAGCGACCAAACCTTCGGGTCTGGCTCCAACTCGAAGTCCGAACGGCTGCCATCCTTTGTTTCCTTGGCCCACTCGGCAACACGTTTGAGCTCCTCCATCTCCGGCGAGGTGAAAAGCTGATCGGCTTGTTGCAGCGCTTTGCGCAAGCGGCGGGAGCAGAGGTAGTTCGCCCGGCCCTTGAGCATGGCATAATTAAATCGCACTGGCTCCGGTAGCGCGCCCAGCACAGCAGCGAGCATTGGCAAATCCTTCTGCGTAAGCTGCTCCTGAAGGTTGATCGTGTGCGTGCAAACGACCGCCTTCTTGTTTTGCGCGAGAGCAAAAAGGATGGACGGAATGAGGTAAGCGAGGGACTTGCCGACGCCAGTGCCGGCCTCAACGACAAGATGCTCGCGGTTCACCAGCGCACGCGCCACGGCCACGGCCATCTGCTGCTGCTCGGGGCGAAACTCGAAGTTACTGGCCTTGGAGAGTAGGCCGTTGGACGAAAAAATTTCCGCCACCTGCTGTACAAGGTCGGTGCCGGAACCGGCGGGTTGATGTTCAATGGCGGCAATCACGGGCACGAAACTATGGGAAGCCCGCCGCACATGAGGCGAGGGAAAAGGACGGCCTACGCATGGGGAGAAGACAGTGCTTTTAGATTTACTTTGCGATTTTTCGCTAAATTCGCAGGCTGACCGAGGTTGAAAAGTAACTTGCCAGAAGTGTGAGCTTCCTCGCGATCCACCCGACAGTCATCCTGCTAGACGCAGGAGTGTAAAGCTTCACCAGACTGCAGACAAATCGAGTACATGAAATTGGGGTGCTGCACACCTTCCTATCGGCACAAAGCAACAGGACGGCAAACAAGCTCAAGGTTGAGTGGGCGATCCTCCCAACAACGCAATCTCCCGCGCCCGCACACAGGCCACTTCGCGGCCCGGAGAAAAGGATTCCAACACCGGCGCCTTTACCTTGCACGCCTCAGTTGCGTGCGGACAACGTGGGTGAAACGCGCAGCCGGCCGGGGGATTTAACGGCGAAGGCGGATCCCCCGCCAGCACGATGCGCTGGCGGGCCCTGGCCTTGACCGGGTCGGGCACGGCCACCGCGCTCACCAGCGCCTGCGCGTAGGGATGCAACGGCCGGTCGAAGACGTCCGCCGCCGGTCCCAGCTCGACGATCTTTCCGAGATACATCACCGCGATGCGGTCAGAGATATGCCGCACCACCGAGAGGTCGTGCGAAATGAACACCAGCGTGAGGCCCATCTCGCGCGAGAGTTTGGCGAGGAGGTTGATGATCTGCGCCTGGATCGAGACATCGAGCGCGGACACCGGCTCGTCGGCGACGATGAGCTTTGGCTCCACTGCCAGAGCGCGCGCGATGGCGATGCGCTGCCGCTGGCCGCCGCTGAACTCGTGTGGATACTTGCGCTGGAAGCGCGGCGCTAGGCCAACCCTTTCCATCAGCACCGCCACGCGGTTGGGCAATTCCGCAGCCGGCACTGCGCGGTGTGACCGGATTGCCTCCGCCAGCGTATCGAACACTGTCATGCGCGGGTTCAACGAGGCGTAGGGGTCTTGAAAAATCATCTGAAACTCTGCGCGTGCCGCCCGTAGTTCCGCGCCACGGAGCGCGGTCAAGTTCCGCCCACCGAGCAAGACCGTGCCCTCGCTAGCAGGAATGAGTTGCAGGATCGTTCGCCCAAGCGTGGACTTGCCACAGCCGGATTCGCCCACCAACCCGAGGATTTCTCCCGGTCGCAGCGCGAGCGACACTCCGTCCACCGCCCGCACCGTGCCTAACCGCCGCCGGAACACCAACCCATGCTCCACCGGGAAGTGGGTCTTCACATCGCACAACTCAAGGAAGGCGTTCAAGCGGGCCCAAAGAAAGCATGGCCCGGCGCGAAAGGCACGCCGGATTACGCACCGTGGCGGACGGTTTGATCCGTGATTGATAATGTTGGTGCCCTGCCGCTTCGATCATCCCGTCAAACAGCCGATCCACTTTATGCGAGGATTCAGCGTTGGGGCGAAAACCGATGACACGGCTGAAACTTGCAGCGTCGCGCTTTACCCTTTAACCACTGGCGTAGGCGTGGTTGAGTTCGCCGCGTGACCGGCACGCTGATCAACACGGCGGCGATTCTCTTCGGCGGCTTCCTCGGCCTCAAAGCATCGCAGCAGATTTCTGCGGCGACGCAGGCGCGCATCAAGCTAGTGCTCGCCGCGTTCACGATTTACGCCGGCGCGAGCATGATCTGGCAGGGTGCGAGCGGCGGCTTGAGCAACGGGCTAAAGCAATTAGGCATCGCGTGCCTCGCGTTGGTGCTGGGCAACGCCGTCGGGATGCTGCTGCGGCTGCAAAATGGGCTGAACCGCCTTGGCCAATACGCGAGGGATCGGCTGGCAGGCGGCGCCGAGGCCAGCCACCGCTTCAGCGAGGGCTTCATCACTTGCACGCTGCTCTTCTGTGTGGGGCCGATGGCGATCCTCGGCGCAGTAGAGGACGGGCTGCACGGCGACTTCAAAATCCTCGCGATCAAGGCAGCGATGGATGGACTGGCAGCGATGGGCTTTGCGGCAATGTTTGGCTCTGGCGTGCTACTAGCGGCACTGCCAGTGCTGGCGTATCAAGGCACCATCACGCTATTGGCTTCTGCGCTGGCGCAGCATTTAAACGACCCGTTGCTGCTCAACTCGATGCGCGTGACTGGCGGACTGCTCGTGCTTTGCATCACGGTCATCATTCTCGATGTGCGCAAGGTGCCACTGGCAAATTACTTGCCGAGCCTTGCTGTCGCGCCGGCCCTCACGAATTGGTGGCGTTAAGCGCCAACCCGCCGCGCGATACTTGAACCAAGTTGGCTCGATTCAAGCGCACCGGGCGCAGTGACTGCGGGCTAAGACTCGGCTAAATCTGGAAGTCCGACCGACCTTTCTCGCGCTCACGCTTGTCGAACACCTTCACGTTGACCTCTTCGTAGAGCACGAGCGAATGCGGCGGTACACTTTGCATCAGGAAGACGTTCGCCCCGACTGTGCTGTGCGCGCCGATAACCGTCTCGCCGCCCACGATGGTCGCGCCCGCGTAGATGGTCACGTGGTCCTCGACGGTGGGGTGACGCTTGCGGCCCTTGAGCGACTGACCGCCGGCCAGCGAGCGCGCGACTAGGCCGACGCCCTGATACATCTTCACGTGGTTGCCGATTTCGCAGGTCTCGCCAATGACCGTGCCCGTGCAGTGGTCCACGAAGAAATGCGTGCCGATGCGCGCGCCGGGGTGCAGGTCCATCCCGCTGCGGCTGTGCGCCCACTCGGTCATGATGCGCGGCAGCAATGCGATCCCTTGCCGGTAAAGCTCGTGAGCCATGCGCTGCACGGCGATGGCCTCCATGAACGGATACGCCACGATGACCTCCTCCTTGCTTAACGCGGCAGGGTCGCCGTTGAAAGCAGCTTCGGCGTCAGTTTGGAGGATCTCCCGCACGCGCGGGAGGCTGCCGAGAAACTCCAGCGTGAGCTGCCGCGCCTCGGGGCGGTGGTCCTTCCGCTTGTCAGCGTCGGGTGGGTTGTATTTAAGGGCCTTGAGTAACTCGTCTTCCAGACGGCCTTGCACTGAGTCCATGAGCGTGGCGGTCTCAACCTTCAGCTCGGAGGAATGCATCGGCTTCTCCTCAAAAAAGCCGGGGAAAAGCAGCCGTAGCAAATCCACAGTGATGCCCGCGATGGCGGTCTTCGAGGGCAGGTTTTTGCCATCGAGGTGGTTAATGCCGCCAACGCGCGCGTAAGAGGCGACGAGTTCGTTGGTGAGTTGAGAGACGGTAACGCTCACGGACTAGGAGTATCCGCGACGTTCACCGCGCTGGCAAGCGAGTGGTGCCAGTTGCGTTTTCTCGCAATTCTGAGCTTGATCCCGCCCCTCCAGCGCTAAATCTAGCCGACCACGGGAGCGGGCTCAGTGAACCCAAAGCACATGCGGCGTTTTTCGTGCGAATGCTCGTGAACTACGGATGCGTCTACCAATGGTCAACTTGAACACGCTCCTAAATCTAAATTTCAAGGTGCAAGGAAGCTCTCCACACCCAGCCCCCATGACTTTTGCGCGGGCCAAACGCCATCTCATGACTTGGAGTTGGGGATTTCTTTGCAGCTTGGGATTTGGATTTTGGAGCTTCACCCACGCCGCGACCACCAATCTCAACGGCCACAACTTCACCCTCCCCGACGGCTTCACTGTGGAACTGGTCGCGCGCACACCGCTGATCAACCGCCCCATTTCCATCGCGTTCGACGAACTAGGTCGCCTCTACGCGACGGACTCCTCCGGTTCCAACGACAAGGGGCCGACGCAATACGAACGCAAGGACCACCGTATCGTGCGTCTCGAGGACACCGATGGCGACGGGCGTTTCGACAAATCCGTCGTCTTTGCGGATAAGATGATGTTTCCCGAGGGCGCGATGTTTTACGAAGGCTCGCTCTACGTCGCCGCGCCGCCGCAAATCTGGAAGCTCACCGACACTGACGGCAACGGCGTCGCGGACAAGCGCGAGGTCTGGCACGACGGTAAAACGCTTACCGGCTGCGCCAACGACTTGCACGGCCCCTACCTGGGCCCAGACGGCTGGATTTATTGGACCAAAGGCGCATTCGCCGAGCAGCGCTACACACTCGCGAACGGAAAACCCTTCGTCACCCGCGCCTCGCATATCTTCCGCGCGCGGCCCGATGGCACGGGCCTCGAGCCAGTGCTCACCGGCGGCATGGACAATCCCGTGGGCGTGGCCTTCCACTCGACCGGCGAGCGTTTCCTGAGCTGCACGTTTGTCCAACCCGGCGGGGGTAAACGCGACGGTCTGCTGCATGCCGTTTACGGCGGCGTTTATGGCAAGGAGCAGGCCGCACTCGACGGCCACCCGCGCACCGGCGACCTCATGCCCGTGCTGCATCACTCCGGCGCGTCAGCTCCATGCGGCCTGACCATGTATCGCTCGCGCGTCCTTGGCGCGGACTGGGCGGACAACCTGCTCGCGTGTTACTTCAACCTGCGGAAAGTCGTCCGCCACGAACTCATCCCCGACGGTGCGACCTTCAAGACGAAGGACACCGACCTGCTGGCCAGCGACCACCTCGACTTCCACCCGACCGACGTGCTGGAAGACGCCGATGGGAGCATCCTCATCGTGGACACCGGCGGCTGGTATAAAATCTGTTGTCCCACCTCGCAACTCGCCAAACCCGACGTGCTTGGGGCGATTTACCGCTTGCGCAAAGCGGGTTTGCCCCCGCGCGAAGACCCGCGTGGCCTCAAGCTGAATTGGCCGACACTTAAAACCGACGACCTGGCAAAACTCTTGGCCGACGACCGCCTCTACGTCCGTCAACGCGCCATCCACGAACTTGGCAAACGCGGTGAGGCGGCGGTGCCTGCATTACGCAACTTGCTGGTAGCAGCCGACGTCCGGAGGCTCGCGTCTAACGCGAAACCTCAAACGCAAAACTCGAAAAAGAAATCAGAGCCTCCTCACGTCAGCTACTACCCGGAGGAGGCACGCCTCGCCGCCGTCTGGTCTCTCGCCCGTATCCCCGGCCCTGCCGCACGCGAGGCCATCCGCACCGCGCTCAACGACACCGACAGCTCCGTCCGCCACGCCGCCCTGCACGTCGTGAGCCTTTGGCGCGACATGACTGCCGTCGGGCGACTGCAAGCCTTCGTGGAACCGAAATCCCCTGCCGAAACTCGCGTCGCCGCCGAAGCACTTGGTCGATTGAAAGCCACGAACTCCGCCTCAGCTCTGCTTGCCGTCGCCGACCAATCCCGCGCGGGCAACTCCACAATGACCGACGCGCAGCGCATTCTCTGGCACTCGCTCACCTACGCCGTCATCGAGATGGCGGCGGGCGAAACCGTCAGCACACAGCTCCCTTCCCGCGCGCCATCCGCCGCCACGCTCATTGCCCTCGCCCACACTGGCGGCGCGAGTCTGAAGCCCGAAATAGTCATTCCTCTCCTCCACTCGCGCGACCCGGTCGTGCGGCAGACAGCGCAGTGGATTGCCAGCCAGCGACCTGACTGGGGCAAGGCGCTCGCCTCCGCATTTTTTGGCGACCTCCACCTTAATTCACCTCAACTGAAACCGGACTCTGCGACTATGCCTGCGTTGATGGCAGCATTTGCGAAGTTGCCCGAAGTCCAGCAGAGGCTGGCTGACCTTGTGCGGGATGAGCAAACCCCGCGCACGGCGCGGCTCATCGCTCTGCAGGGAATGTCCGCAGCGAGCCTAAAGGAAACTCCGGCAACTTGGTTCGCACCGGTCACAAGCTTGCTGACCAGCACCGATGCCGAACTGCTCCGCCAAGCCGTCGCCACCGCGCGCACCTTTACCCTGCCAAAGCAGGGTAACGCCGAGTTCACCCGCGCATTGCAGGCGGTCGGCGAACTGGGTTCCGCGCCTGCCGATGTGCGCCTAGACGCGCTTACCGCAGTCGGCGCGCTGCCGACCGTTTCGCCGAGCTTGTTCACCTTCTTGTGCAAGAATTTGGAAGTAACCCTGCCGATGCTTACCCGCAGTGCAGCAGCGGGTGCCCTGGCGAAAGCGAAGTTGACCGATGCGCAACGCCTCGCGCTGGCGGACACGATGAAGTCCGTTTCCCCACTCGACGCGCCGAAGCTGCTGCCTGCCTTCGAAAAATCACCGACCGAGGTGTTGGGCTTCGAGCTGGTCGCGGCACTCAAGGAGTCCACCGCGCTGCGCGGCTTGCGCGTGGATTTGCTCAAGCCGCTGCTGGCGAAGTATCCGAAGCCCGTGCAGGACGCGGGTGCGGAGCTGCTCGCGCTCCTGAATGCCGACGCAGGCAAGCAGCGCGCACATCTAGAAGCCCTGCTGCCAACGCTTACGGGCGGCGACGTGGCGCGCGGGATGGCCGTGTTCAACAACCAAAAGTCAGCGTGCTTCTCCTGCCACGCCATCGGCTATCGCGGTGGCAAGCTCGGGCCCGACCTCACGCGCATCGGTCAAGTGCGGACCGAAATGGATTTGCTGGAGAGCATCATTTATCCGAGCGCAAGCTTTGTGCGCAGCTATGAGCCGTTCACGGTATTGGTAAAAGGCGGGGAGGACACGACCGGCATCGTGCGCAAAGACGCGCCGGACGAAGTCATCCTCGCCAACGGCCCCGAAACCGAAGCCCGCATCGCCCGCAGCGACGTGTTGGAAATGCGCCCCGGCAAAATCTCGCTCATGCCCGACGGGCTGGAACAAGCGCTGACACGGCAAGAACTGGCAGACTTGCTGGCGTTTCTAAAGGCATCGAAATGAGCAGGATTTTGCGGTGTTCTGTGATGAGTGGTGATTGGAGCGGTCAAAGTTAATGACGACTGAATAGTGAAGACTGAAGGCTGGTTGCGAGCCTGGCATCAAGTCAGCAGCACTCCCTCGATCGCCAGCAGACGACGCTTCCATTCCAGCCCACCGAGATAGCCACCGAGGCTGCCATTTGCCGCGAGGACGCGGTGGCAGGGTATGAGCACGGGAAGCGGATTGGCACCGCACGCGCCGCCAACAGCCCGGGCGGCCCGGCGTTTGCCGATTTCCTCCGCGACTTCGCCATAGCTGCGGGTCTCCCCGCGGGGGATGCGACGCAATTCGGCCCACACACGCAGCCGGAACTTCGAGCCGCCGGAAAGGTCAAACGGCGGAAGCGGTGGCGGCCTGTCGCCCGGCTTTGTGGTAAGTGCAAAACGCAACGCGGCCTCGGTTCGAGCGGCCCAATCGCGGAAGGGAGCGGGTAATTCCCCGTAAGTTTCCACCTCGGCAGCGGGAAACTCCAGCCGCGCCAGCCCATCCGCCGAAAAGTACGCGCGGAAGCCCCCTAAAGGAGTCGGGATTGAAGCAAGGTGCAGAATTTTGGGCGGGCACGGCACGACGTGATTAAGCGGGCGAACATTAGCCCGCGCAAGATCGGCGGTGAGGCAGCGAATGCGAGGCCTTGCTTTCCGGGGCGATTCCCACGTAAAGTACGCTCGTAAACTATGAGCCGATACCTAGACATGGTGGACAGCCCAGAGCACGTGAAACGGCTCACGCCGCAGCAATTGACGGCACTGGCAGAGGACATCCGCGAGGAGCTTATCACTAAGCTTGCCAAGGCCGGCGGCCATCTCGGCCCCAACCTCGGCGTGGTGGAACTAACCATCGCGCTGCACCGGGTTTTCTCGACCCCCAAGGACAAGTTCGTCTGGGACGTCAGCCATCAGGTATATGTCCACAAGCTGCTCACGGGCCGCAAAGACCGCTTCCACACCATCCGTCAGACCGATGGCCTAAACGGCTTCGCGCTACGAACAGAATCCGAGCATGACAGCTTTGGTGCGGGCCACGCGGGCACCGCCCTTTCCGCCGCACTAGGCATGTGCGCCGCGCGCGACCAACGCAAGAGCAACGAGCATGTGGTCTGCGTATTTGGCGACGCTGCGCTGACCAATGGCGTGTCCTTCGAGGCACTCAACAACATCGCGCATACGACCAAGAAGTTCATCGGCATCCTCAACGACAACGAGTGGTCCATCGCCAAGAACGTCGGCGCCATCTCCGGCTACCTCAACAAACTCATCACCAACCCGACCTACAACCAGCTCCAAAAAGACTTCGAGTCTTTTATGCGCGGCACCCCGCGCGGCGAAATCACTTACAAGCTGGGCCAAAAGGTCGAGGAAGCGGTGAAGGGCGTGGTCAAAGAACTTACGCTCCGCCACACGCCAGCCTCGAAGGAGGAGACCGACGGACGCGGCGGTTTCGGCAGCAGCCTTATCTTCGAGGAACTCGGGGTGCGCTATCTCGGGCCGATCGATGGACACAACCTGCCGCTGCTCATTGAGGCGCTGGAGTTCGCCAAGAACTGTGATTACCCCATCGTCCTGCACGTGCTGACCAAAAAGGGCAAGGGCTTTGACGCCGCTCTTAAGCAACCGGAGAAATTCCACGGTCTCGGCCCTTATTGTGCCACGACCGGCGAGACACCCGCCGCCAAGCCCGGTACGCCGCCCGCCTATCAGGATGTCTTCGGACAGACGCTCGTGAAACTCTGCCAAAAGGACGCTACGCTCGTTGGCATCACCGCCGCCATGCCCACCGGCACGGGATTGAAGCATCTGGAAAAAGCCCTGCCGACCCGCTATTACGATGTGGGTATCGCCGAAGAACATGCCGTCATCTTTGCTGCTGGCATGGCCACGATGGGTTTCCACCCGGTCGTCGCGATTTACTCCACCTTCCTCCAGCGCGCTTACGACTGCATCCACCACGACGTGTGCCTGCAGGACTTGCCGGTTATTTTCTGCATGGACCGCGCAGGCCTCAGCGCCAACGACGGCCCCACCCACCACGGCCTCTTCGACATTGCCTACCTCCGCTGCCTGCCTAACGTCATCGCGATGGCGCCAAAGGACGAGGATGAGCTGGCCGACATGATGTT
Source organism: Verrucomicrobiota bacterium (assembly GCA_016871445.1). Lineage (GTDB taxonomy): Bacteria > Verrucomicrobiota > Verrucomicrobiia > Limisphaerales > SXTU01 > SXTU01. The sequence goes on from VHDH01000002.1 coordinate 73,636, forward strand.
CACCGCAAGCCTCCAAAAACACCCAACCTTCATCCGCTACCCACGCGGCAGCGGCGAGGGCGTGCCCATCAAGGAAGTCCCCGCGTTACTGGAAGTCGGCAAAGCGGAAGTCACCCGCAACTTCGCCCAGACCGGCGGCAAAAAGGTCGCCCTCTTCGGTCTCGGCCAGATGCACAGCATCGCGAGGAAGACCGCCGACTTGCTCGCGGAAGATGGCTTCGATGTCGCGGTTATCAACCCGCGTTGGACCAAACCGATTGACGCCGGCACACACGAGTTTTTTGGTCGCGCCGCCGACCTGGTGATCACGCTGGAGGACCACGTCCTAATGGGCGGCTACGGCAGCACGGTGCTGGAGCACTTTGCCGAGGCGCGGATTACCACGCCCGTTGCACGCATTGGCTGGCCCGACCAGTTTATCGAGCACGCCAGCAGCGTGGACTATCTGCGGAAAAAGCACGGCCTGACCGCCGAGCACACCGCTGCCTTGGCGAAAACCCGCCTCGCTGCGCCCGCAATCGAGCAGGTGGACTTCAGAGCAGCGTGATTTGCCAGCTTTGGGCTTGCGTTTTTGGGGCTCACTCGGAAGATGCCGGCTCTTAATCGTGCAACCGGAAGAAACGCAATCCAATTGGCAGATCGAGGCACTGACGTGGTTTGAAACCCACAAGGTTCACCTCGCTTACGCCGGTGCCGCCGCGCTGGCGGTATGGCTCGCCTCCTTTACTTACCAGCACGTCCGCGCCGGCAAGCAGGCCGAGGCCAATGCCGCCCTCGCCGCACTGCACAAACCCGCCGACCGCAACGGCAAACAGTCGCCACCCACCGCCGGCGAGTATCTCAAGGTCGCTGAGCAGCATGCTGGCACGCCAGCCGCCGGCCGGGCACTGCTCTTTGCAGCCGACCGGTTTTTCTCCGAGGGTAAGTTCGCCGAGGCTAAGTCGCGCTTCGAACAGTTTCTAGCTGCCAACCCATCGAGTCCAATGGCGGCCGTCGCGCTCATGGGCGTGGCCGCTTGCCAAGAAACGGCAGGCGAAGCCGACAAAGCAATGGGTTCATACAATCAATTACTCAGCCAACACGGCGGCTCATCGGAAGCGCACCCCGCCCGGCTTGCACTAGGCTTGCTCCACGAACAAAAGAAGCAGCCCGATCAGGCACTCCGGCTATATGATGAAGTGTCCCGCGCCAAGCCCGTGACGGTCTGGCGGACGGAGGCAGAGATGCGCCGCGACCTGTTGCTGCGCCAGCATCCGCAACTCACCAGCACATTCTCGACCGCCGCCAGCGGGGCGTCGTTCACCGCACCTGCTACCAACGCGCCGAGTAAAAAATAGTTGAGCGCGGCGGGTGGTGGCCTAGCGGGTCACTAGCAGATTCGGCAAACCGGTCTTCAACCATGAAACTCACCATCATCGGTACCGGTTACGTCGGCCTCGTAACTGGCGCCTGCTTCGCCGAGGTCGGCCACACCGTCATCTGTGTGGATAACGACCTGAAGAAGGTCGCGATGCTCCGCGAGGGCGGCATCCCTATCTACGAGCCGGGCCTCGAGGACATGGTCAAACGCAACGTCGCCGCTGGACGACTGCGCTTCACCGGTAGCACCGCCGAGGGCGTCGAGCAGTCCGATGTGGTCTTCATCGCCGTGCCCACGCCGCCGCAGCCCGACGGCTCCGTGGATTTGTCCTACATAGAGCGCGTCGCCCGCGACATCGCCAGTGCGATGACTAGCTACAAGATAGTGGTGGACAAGAGCACGGTCCCGGTGAAGACCGGTGAAAAGGTCGCCGAGACCATCAAGCGCTACTGCAAGGCAAGGGTGGAATTCGACGTGGTCAGCAATCCTGAGTTCCTTCGCGAAGGCTTTGCGGTCGAGGACTTGATGAAGCCGGACCGTATTGTCGTAGGCGTCGGCTCACCCCGACCGGCCGCGGCAATGCGCGAACTATATACGCCGTTCAACGCGCCAATCATCGTGACGGACATCAACTCCGCCGAACTCATCAAGCACGCAGCGAACTCCTTTCTCGCGCTCAAGATTTCCTACATCAACGCCATCGCCACCATCTGCGAGGCGAGCGGTGCCAACGTCGAAGAAGTTGCCAACGGCATGGGTATGGACGCGCGCATCGGCCGGCGGTTCCTCAACGCGGGGCTGGGCTTCGGCGGCTCTTGCTTCCCGAAGGACCTGAGCGCGTTTATTAAAATCGCCGATCAGCTCGGCTACGACTTTCAGTTACTCAAGGAAGTCCAACGAATCAACGCTGACCAAATGGAGCGTTTCCTCAAAAAGCTGACCGACACGCTCTGGGTCCTGAAGGATAAGAAAATCGGCGTGCTGGGCTTGGCTTTTAAGCAAAACACCGATGACGTTCGGATGTCGCCCGCGATTGACCTGTGCCAACGATTGTTAAAAGACGGGGCGTCGCTCCGGGTGTTCGACCCTAAGGCGATGGACAAAGCTAAGGCTGTCCTGCCACCCGGCCCGACGATCACCTACGTCACGGACATGAACGAAATTGCCACGGGTTGCGACGCTGTAGTGGTTGCGACCGAGTGGCCAGAGTTCAAGCAGCTCGACCTCGACCGCGCCCGGCAAGCGATGACGCACCCAATTCTTTTCGACGGCCGAAATCTTTTCGACCCCGCCGAGATGGCACGGCGCGGATGGGTTTATAAGAGCGTCGGCCGGTGAGCCCCGCGCCTCAAGGAGCGAGCTGTGATGAGTGTGGAGTCAACCAAGAGCGGCTCGCCAGTTGCTTCTCACCCCACAGCCTTCACCCCCAACTCGATTGAAGTTAGCGCCGGCCTCGTCTTTCGCGCCGGGCAACTCCTCATTACCCAGCGCCCCGTTGGCGGGCACCTTGCTGGTCTGTGGGAATTCCCCGGTGGTAAACGCGAGCGAAACGAAACTTTCGAGGCATGCCTGGTCCGCGAACTCCGTGAGGAATTGGGCGTCGAGGTGTGCGTCCACGAGGAGCTCGAGCGCATCACACACAAGTATCCAGAGAAGACGGTTCATCTCCGTTTCTTCCGCTGCACGCTAGTGAACCCCGTCGCAGAACCACGTGCCCTCGGCTGCCAAGCTGTCGCCTGGGTTAGCCGCGGCACGCTAGCAAACTACGCGTTCCCCGCCGCCGACGCTCACTTGCTCGCAAAGCTCGCGATTCCCGACTTTTGGCTAGATACCGGAAGCATAAGTTCGATGGGCGACCGCCCGGCTACACACTAGGTTAGGTCCATGGGCAATAAGTTTTATGCGCCGGGCGAACAGCGGGCAGAAAGGGTCAACGACCTCTTCGCCGCCATCGCACCGCGTTATGACCGGATCAATGACCTGCAAAGCTTCGGCTTGCACCGTTGGTGGAAACGCCGGCTACTCCGGTTGGCTGCGATAAGGCCCGGCGACACCGCGCTCGACTTGTGCTGCGGCACAGGTGACGTGGCCTTTGCCCTTGCAGCGGCGGGCGCACAAGTTACGGGGCTAGACTTTAGCGCCCCAATGCTGGCAGTCGCCGGGGTGCGCAAAGCGCAGCTGAAACACTCGGGCGGCCCCGTATTCCTGCAAGGCGACGCGCTGTGCGTGCCTTTTTCTGACGCTCTCTTCGACTGCGTGACCATGAGCTACGGCCTGCGGAACCTCGCCAGCGTGGACGATGGCTTGCGTGAAATGTGGCGCGTGCTGCGGCCGGGCGGACGCCTTTTGGTACTGGACTTCGGCAAACCGGATAACGCGGCGTGGCGCGGGGCTTACTTCGGTTACTTACGCTTTGCCGTGCCAATTTTCGGCCGCATCTTCTGCCGCAACGCAGCGGCCTACGCCTACATCCTCGAATCACTCCGCCACTACCCGGCGCAGCGTGGCGTGGACGAAAGGCTGCGCGCACTTGGCGCAGCGGAACCGCACATTGAGAACTTCCTTGGCGGCATGATGAGCATCAACGTGGCGCGAAAGCCCGGAGGCTCCAGCCCCAGATGAGCACCGCAAGAAAGCAAAGCCGAACAGTAAAGTTTTGAGCTGTGGCGGAGATAAGCCTCCTAGACCAGTTAGGCGAGCAAACCCCTCACGAGCTCACCGTGCACATCGGTCAATCGATAGCGGCGGCCTTGGAACTTATAAGTGAGACGCTCATGGTCGATGCCGAGTTGATGCAGCAGCGTCGTTTGCAGGTCGTGCACGCTCACGCCATCGTTCGCAATGTTGTAACCAAACTCGCAGGTTTCGCCGTAGCTCGTGCCAGCCTTCACGCCCCCGCCCGCCAGCCAAACGCTGAAGCAGCGCGGGTGATGGTCGCGCCCAAAATTCGTTGAGATTTTCCCCTGACAGTAATTTGTGCGGCCAAACTCGCCGCCCCAGACGACGAGCGTGTCGTCGAGCAAACCGCGGGCTTTTAGGTCACGCACGAGTGCAGCCGCGGGCTGGTCGGTTTCCTTACACAGACGTGGCAACGCACCGGGGAGTCCGCCGTGGTGGTCCCAGTCCTGATGATATAACTGGATGAAGCGCACACCACGCTCAGCTAGCCGTCGGGCAAGCAAACAATTGGCCGCGAAAGTGCCTGGCGTCCTCACATCGGGGCCGTAGTTGTCGAGGACATGCTGCGGCTCCTTTGAAACATCGGTTGCGTCTGGGATGCTGAACTGCATTCGGAACGCCATTTCGTAATTATCTATGCGGCTCTGAATTTCCGCGTCCGGCGTGCCGACGAGTTGGTGCTCATGCAACTCACGCAGGCGGTCCAGCAGCAGGCGGCGGCTGTCCTCGCTCACGCCAGCGGGGTTGTTCAGATAAAGCACCGCATCCTTAGCGGCGCGGAGCAGCACACCTTGATGTTTAGTTGGTAAAAAGCCACTGCCCCACAAGTGCGCGCCGAGCGGCTGACCGCCCTTGCCTTTCGTGATGAGCACGACGAACGAGGGCAGGTTCGCGTTCTCCTGCCCCAGCCCGTAGCTCAACCACGCGCCGAAGCTTGGGCGCCCGGCGATTTGCGTGCCGGTCTGGAGGAAGGTCACGCCGGGGCCGTGGTTGATGGCCTCGGTGAACATTGAGCGCACCACGCAAAGGTCGTCTGCGATGCCCGCCGTATGAGGCAATAACTCACTAAACTCCGTCCCGCCTCGCCCGTGCTTTGAAAACTTGAATGGCGAGCCAACAAGCGGAATGGATGACTGGTTGCCCGACATGCCCGTAAGCCGCTGCCCGCCGCGCACGGAATCGGGCAACTGTTCGCCGTGCCGCTGGTTGAGCAACGGCTTGTAATCAAACAGGTCGAGCTGTGATGGCGCGCCCGACATGAACAGGTAAATGATGCGCTTAGCTTTGGGCGCGAAGTGCGTGGCGCCAAGAATGCCGCGCTCCGCAGTCGGCGCGGCAGTGGCATCCGCCGCCAGTAGGTCAGCGAGAGCCGCACCGCCGAGTCCAGCGCCGAAGCGGTTGAGAAACTGGCGACGGTTCAACAAAAAAGCGGCTGCGTTGTTCATGTCAAAACCTAATTCAATATAACACTCACCGCTTCACGACGCATCCATCGTGGTTGAGCAGCGCCTGCGCTAGCACGGTTGCGGCGGCGGCTTCGGCGGCGGCAATCTTCTCGTCGCGCTTTGTGTTCCCGGCATTGAGCAGGCTCTCAGCTTCGGCAGGCTTAGCTTGAAAGTGAGCGAGTTGCTCGCGGTGAAGCTGTTGCAAGATGGTTTGTTCGCGCCCGTCAGGCTTGCGGCTAAGACAACGGAGGAAGCCGGCTTCAATCATTGCGGGCACGTTGCCGTTTGCGTCCCGGTGGAGCGACTCGCCCAGCACGCGCGCGGCTTCCACATATTGCGTGCCGTTGAGGAGGATAAGCGCCTGGAGCGGCGAGTCGGTGCGCTCACGCTTTGCAGTGCAGACGGCACGGCGCGGTGCATCGAAAGCCATCAACGCGGGCGGCGGGCCGGTGCGCTTCCAGTTCGTGTAGAGGCTGCGACGATACACGCCATCGCCGCCGGTCGGGTTTGCGGGCTTGAAGGACTCGCTCATCTCGTAGGGGTTCACCGGCGGGCCACCGAGCGTGGGCCGGAGCAGGCCGGCGGCGGCGAGTGCGTTGTCGCGAATCATCTCGGCGGGCAGGCGCAGGCGCGGACCGCGCGCGAGCCACTGGTTGTCCGGGTCGTCGGCCATCGTCTTCGCGTCGGCGAGGCTGCGCTGGCGATACACGCCGCTCATCACAATGGTTTTCAGCAGCGCTTTCGTATCCCAGCCGCTCTGGATGAAGCGCAGCGCCAGCCAATCGAGCACTTCGGGATACAGCGGCTTTTCGCCCTGGCTGCCGAAATCCTCGGAGGTCTTCACGAGGCCGCGACCGAACAGGCTTTGCCAGATGCGGTTCACCGTGACGCGCGCAAGCAGCGGGTGATCCGGCGCGGTGAGCCACTGCGCGAGGCCGAGGCGGTTGTGCGGCGCGCCTGCGGGCCACGGCGACAGCGCGGCGGGCGTGATGGGGCCAACCTCGTCGCGGCGCTGGTTGTATTCGCCGCGCCACAGCACGTAAGACTTCTTCGGCTGGGGCAACTCGCGCATAACCATGATTTCTTTCACGCCCTCGGCGAACTGCACGAGCGCGGCGCGGGCGGATTTGAGCGCAGCGAGCTGCTTAGGAAACTCGGTGTCCACGGCGGCAAGGAAATAGTCTTCCAACGCGGCGCGCTCGGCGGGGGACAATTTATCTTCGGCCTTTGCCAGCAACGCTTTCGCCGCCGCTTCGTCGTGAGTGGCGGCGGCTTCGAGCGAGGTGAGCGCCCGGCCAAACACGCGGAAATCGTCTACCGCACCGCCTTTGAAACCCCGGTCGCGCATCCGCTCGGCAAGCGAGATATTATCGTGACCGCCACCGGTAATGTTCTTCGTGAGGTTGTCCTTAATTACTTCGGTGCTCGCTGGCTGGCCATTCACGAAGAGCCGTAGCCCCCCCGCGCGGCTACTGCCGTCCGAGGTCACGACGACGTGTGTCCACGCGTTCGTTGGCACCGTTGCGGTGGTGCGAATGGAGATGGCGTTGCCGGGCCAGAAATGGATGAGCGACCACTTGAGCCGGCCGTCCTCGATAAGCAACTCGTAGCCCCGGCTGGCGGCGTCGGTCCAAGCCTGCGAGCGGTGGAAAACGACAGCACGGTCCTTCACGTCCGGCGTGCGGAGCCAGAGCGACACGCTGAATGGCTCGTGTCGCTGGAAGTTTCCGAGCGGGAGATTCACTGGGTCGTCGCCGGTAAACTGGACGGCTTGGCCGTAGCGGCCGGACACTAGCTTGTTTTCCCCCACGAGCGTGGCGAAGTTCGTTCCACCGAGGGCGTTGGTGAACTTGTTGCCCGTGAGTGCATCGAAGGTGTAGCGCGCGAGTTCGCCGGGGATGGGGAGGACGGCACGGGCATTGACGTCCTTCAGCCACGCAGAGAAAACGGCGCCGCGGGCCTTGCGTGTGGCGGCGAGTTGTTGCTCGGCCTCGCGCACGGACTTCTCCAGCGAAGCCAGTTTCTCCTTGGCTGGCGCGTCGAGTTGCATCATCGCGGGCGTGGGCACGGAAGGCGTGAAGAACGAGTAAAGTCCGGCCTCATCCACGTTTTGGAAGAAGGAGAACAGCCCGTAGAACTCCTTCTGCGCGATCGGGTCGTATTTGTGGTCATGGCAGCGGGCGCACTCGAAGGTCAGGCCAAGGAACGCCGTGGCGAAGGTCTGCACACGGTCAGCCACATACTCAACGCGATATTCCTCCTCCACGCTGCCGCCCTCTGTCTCCTGCTGGTGGAGACGGTTGAAAGCCGTGGCAAGGATTTGTTCGTCGGTCGCGTGGGGCAGCAAGTCGCCGGCGATTTGCGCAGTGACGAATTTATCGAACGGAAGGTTTTCATTGAACGAGCGCACCACCCAATCGCGCCACGGCCAGACTTCGCGCTCGCGGTCCACTTGGAAACCATAGCTATCGGCGTAGCGTGCGATGTCCAGCCAGTCCACGGCCATGCGCTCGCCAAAATGCGGGGAATCAAGGAGGCGATCTACAAGACGTTCAAACGCAGCGGGCGGAACGCGGGATGCGGAATTGCCGCTGACGTTTCCGCACTCCTGAAGGAACGCCCCGACTTCGGCGGGTGTCGGCGGGAGGCCCGTGAGGTCGAAAGACAGCCTACGGATGAGGGTGGCAGGGTCAGCTTCGGGCTGAAATTTGAGTTTGCGGGCGGCGAGGGCGGTGGAGATGAAATGGTCTATGGAGTGGACGGAACCGGCTGCGGACGTGGGCTTCCGCGCTCCATCCGAAAGCGGCACAAATGCCCAATGCGCCTCGTAGTTCGCTCCCTCGGCAATCCACCGGCGCAGCAGCTCGACTTCCGCCGTAGTCAAGCTCGCGAGTTTCGACTTCGCGGGGGGCATGTGGTCGCCCGGGTCTTTCGTGGTGACGCGCTTAAGGATTTCGCTCTGCGCCGGTTTGCCAGGGACGATGGCGTTCTTCTTGAGCGCACCTGCGCGGGTGTCGAGGCGCAAACCGGACTGGCGCTTCTGCGGGTCAAAACCATGACACTGGAAGCACTTGTCCGAGAGGATGGGGCGGATATCGCGGTTGTAACGCACCGGCTCAACAGCAGTGGCCGAGCAAACCACGCATGTGGCGAGTGCGAGCAGGACCTGTTTCACGAGAGAAAGACTAGTAGGTAGCGAGACGTGTTCGAGAATAGCATTATCGCAAAAGCAAGCCCACTGCGTGAATTAACCCTGAAGCTTCCGGGAAGCCAAGGATTCAGGATTCCCATCTTTTTCCTGAAGGAATCCCCAGCCTCGAATCAGGCGATTTCGCGAGCCGAGCGAGTGGCGAATGTAGGCAAGGCGCGCCCGTTATTTCGCCCGCTCCAATGTGCGTATGGTCTCATCGAGGGCATATTTGACATACTGGTCTTGCGGGAGCTCGAGAGCTTCGAGGGCGATTTCGGCGGCTTTGCTGGTAGGGTAAAAACTGAGCGCGCGGATGGCTTCGACGCGCACGCGAGGGTGCGGGTCTTTCACCAACTTGGCGAGCGTGTCGAGTGGCTTGTTCACGCGGTCGCGCCAGTAGGCGTGGACGCGCACTGCGGCGGCGCGGGCACGAGGTTCGGTCGAGGCGAGGATTTCGTTTAGCAACGGCTCGTTGGCGACGTTCATCGATTGGTGCAACCAAAGAGCCTCGAGGCGGTGATGCTCGAAGTTGGCGTCAGCGCGATTGAGGGCCTTGGTCCACTTTACGAGGGCGGCGATGACTTGGTCCACGGGGCGCGCAGCAAGCTCGGTCTTGGCGCGCTGACGGGTGCGGTCTTCGGGTTCCTTCAGCAGGTTGAGCAGCGCCTCGATGCTCGCACCGGCAATCTTCGCGGGCTTGAGCAGCGGGTTACCTGCGTATGTCACGCGGTAAATACGGCCGTGGGTTTTGTCGCGGAGCGGGTCGCGAATGGAATACTGCAAATGGCCGATGAGCGGCTCGTGCCAGTCCACGAGATACAGCGCGCCGTCTGGGCCAAACTCCATGTCCACCGGGCGGAAGTTTTTGTCGTCGCTCAGGAGCAACGGCTCGATTTCCTTGCCGGTAAAGCCGGAGTCCTTCTCTTCGACCGTGTGCTGGAGCACGCCTTGCACGCCAATGACATTGTTGAGCAGGTAGCGGCCCTGCGCTTCGCTGGGGAAGTGACGACTGGAGACGAATTCACATCCAGAGGTTGGGCGCACGCGCATTTGAATCCACTGGGGCATGGTCGGGCGCTTGTCCGGAAAAATCACGCGACCCGCGAACGGTGTCGCCCAAAAGTTCTGCCCGGGTGACGCGTCTGCGATGAACGGCTGACCCCAACGATCGAAGGTCATGCCCCACGGGTTGGCGAAGCCATAGCTGACAAAAACCTCGAACTTCGCCGTGCGCGGCTCGAAGCGGTAAGCGGCGGCGTTGTGATTTCGCACCGGGCCGTAGGGCGTCTCGACCTGCGTATAAAAAAACGTGCCCTCCAGCATGTAAAGCTCACCCGCCGGCCCGAGCGTGAAAGCGCTGATCGAGTGGTGTGAATCGCCGGAGTCAAAACCGCCGAGCACGCGCTCGGAAAAGTCCGCGAAGTCGTCGCCGTTGGTGTCCTTGAGGAAGACGAGGTCCGGCTGCTGGGCAACAAGCACGCCACCGTTGTAAAACTCGAAGCCCGTCGGCACATGC
>VHDH01000003.1 GCA_016871445.1 Verrucomicrobiota bacterium
CGGGTCAAAGTCGCCCAGACCGCCGCGCGGGCTGAGTTCCATTCCAGAGCGGCCTCCGGGAGCCAGCCCACTTGGAGCGGTCCGCCGGAAATCTCCGCCCGGTGCACTGATGGCCGTCGCTGGAGCGGCTCCGCGTCCACCCGCTAGGGTGACGCCGCCGGAGGTCTGCGCCCACGGGTTGGCAAAAGTGCGCTTGAAATCATCGAGGTTGGCGGCGCGCTCACGTTCGCGCTCCCGGGCATCGGAAAAAATCCGCCCTCCACCACCCGCGCGCGCGTCGCCCGCGCCGAACCATGCGGAGCCACCAGGACCGCCGCGCTCGTTCGCCACGCTGCGCGGTTCCCAGCCAGTGCGAGTGCGCTGGTCGTTGTCTTGGCCAGACTCACCCGTGCGGGGTGCGGGGCGGTTGCTATCGGATTTGCGCGCGGGGCCAGGATTACGATTACGTGCGGAGTCGCCTGCGCCGTCCGAGTCATCGAATGGCCGGCCCGCCGGAGATTTTCCGTCAACTGAATTGTCGCGCTCGCCGCGGTCGCGTTGGTCGCTGCGGGCTTCGCGGGCGCGGTCAGACTCGGACTTGCTGGCGTCTTGCTGGATGCTCTCGGGGGATTGCTGCAGCCAGTTGCGGCGCCGATCTTGCTCCTCCGTCTGGCGGCGCGTCAGGCCGGTGGTGGGCGTGATGGCCGGCCCGGGGGCAAGGAAGGTGTCCATCGGCAAGTCTGGGCGCGTAATGACGCGGTCATTGCGAGCCTCGGCAGGCAGCAGCGGCGCGCGTACCACCAATTCGCGCGGTTGTGCCGGGCCGGAGCGACCGGAAAAGCGGATTGGCTCGCCCGCCGTGACGATAGCAACGGGTAGCATCAACCACGCGGCAACCCGCAACGGTGACGGACCGAAACGCATGAATTTGAGATAACCCACGGCGGCGCGCGGGTCAAAAGGGAAAGTGGCTTAGGGCCTCGGGTTTTTCCTGCAGTTACGCGGCTGGCGAGCCGACTAGCGACTTGTTTCCGAGAGGTGTATAACTAGGCTGTTCGCATCCATTCTGAGCCCGTCATGCCGAACCTCTTTGCCCCCCGCCTCGGCTTCGACAACTACGCTCTCCGCGCGTTGGGTTGGAAGGCCAGCCAGTTGCTCGACTACGCCGCCAAGGTCCAGCTCGACGCGGTGTTGTTCTCGGATTTCGATGTGTTCGAGTCGCTGGCTGACGACCACCTGCGCGATTTGAAGCGCCGAGCAAATGATCTGGGCATCCAGCTTTATGCGGGGATGTTGAGCATCTGTCCTTCGTCGGTGATCTTCGACCCCCGCCGCGGCTCGGCGGAGGCGCAGCTGCGTTTGTGCCTGCGCATTGCCCGGCTGCTCGGATCACCGGTTGCTCGCTGCGTGCTGGGTAAGGTTGAGGATCGCCGTAGCCCCGGTGGTATCGCCGCGCGCATTGCCGAGACGCTCACCGTGCTGCGCGCCGTGCGCACCGAGGCGCTGGATGCGGGGGTCCGGATCGCTGTTGAGAACCACGCCGGAGACATGAACTCAGCCGAGTTGCTGGAGCTGATTGACGCTGCCGGCCGGGACTTTGTGGGCGCGACGCTCGACACGGGCAACGCACTCTGGGCGTTGGAGGAGCCGCTCCACGCGCTCGAAACCCTCGGCCCCGTCACTGTCTGCACCGGCATCCGCGACTCGCATCTGTGGGAGACGCCCGAGGGCGCGACGCTTCAGTGGACCTCCGTCGGCACGGGGTTGGTGGACTGGGCGAAATTCTTCCGGCGCTTCACCGAGTTGTGCCCGCAGGCCCCGGTCATCATCGAGACTATTTCTGGCCGGCCGATTTTTCTCCCGGTGCTGCGCGACTATTTTTGGGACGCTTACCCACGCGCAACGCCCGCCACACTCGCCGCGTTGTTGCGCCTCGCGCGGGCCGGCGAACCGCGTGAGCCCTTCAACCCGCCGACGAGCGCGGCCAGCGATCCCGCCTTGCAACAATTTCAGCTCACGGAGCTGGAGCGCAGCGTGCGGCATTGCCGGCGCGTGTTCGCGGAACTGGCCGCGTAGCGCCCGCGGCCTTGCCCGTGCGCGGCGTTTGTGCTCCGATACCTTCTGTAACTGGAACCATGAGCATGTGGCGATACGTTCAAAATGGCCAGCCCTCCTTGCCCGTCGAGACGGGAGCTCTGCAGGCGCTGCTCGCCGGCGGCGGGTTGTCGCCTGACACTTTGGTATGGAAGGAGGGCATGACCAACTGGGTCGCGGCGAAGTCTGTGCCGGAGTTTGCCGGTGCGCGCCCGGCCTCACCGCCTGCACCACCTCCTCCGGCGGTGCCCGCCACGCCGCAGCTCCCGCCAATTCCTGCTCCGTCCGCCGCCACCGGGTCAGCCGCCGAGGACATTGAGAAGAACCGCGCTTTCGCCATCATCGCCTATCTTTGGATTTTGTTCGTCGTCGGCCTCGTCGCCGCGCCGAACTCAAAATTCGCCCGCTATCACGCCAATCAGGGGTTGATTCTGTTTCTCGCCTCCATTATCGCCTCAGGCGGTTGCTTCATTATTAGGTTCATTCCATTCGTGAACTTGATCCTGATGCTCGCCGAGCCTTTGCTCTGGCTGGCGGGCGTGGTGCTCGTGATTTTCGGCATCGTCAATGCCGCCGGCGGCCAGTTCAAACCGCTGCCGCTCATCGGCCACTACGAGTTGATCAAGTGACCATGCGCACCAAGGTTAAAATCTGCGGCATCACCCGGTTGTCTGATGCACTTACGGCCGCGGAGGCCGGGGCTGATGCGCTTGGCTTCATGTTTTACGAGGGCAGCAAGCGCCACCTCACTTGCGCCGCCGCCACGCAAATCATCCACGCGCTGCCGCCGTTCGTCGCCAAGGTCGGCGTGTTCGTCAACGCCAGCGCCGACACCGTGCGGACGACCATCGCCGAGTGCGGCCTCGACACCCTGCAATTCCACGGCGAGGAAACGCCGGAGTTTTGCCGGCAGTTTGCTCCGCTCAAAGTGATCAAAGCCTTTCGCATCCAGAACGCCGAATCGCTCAAGCCGCTGTCCGACTACGCCGTGGACGCGTGGTTGCTCGACAGCTACGTGTCCGGTCAACTTGGCGGCACCGGCGCAAAGTTTAACTGGGAGCTCGCTGCGCAAGCGAAGGAACTTGGCCGCCCGGTCATCCTCGCCGGCGGCCTGACGCCCGAGAACGTCGCCGACGCCGTCCAGCAGGTCTGGCCCTTCGGCGTGGACGTGTCCAGCGGCGTCGAGACGGCCCCCGGCCAAAAGGACGCCGGGCTCGTGCGCCGGTTCGTGGACATCATCCGCGACGCCGAGCGCGACCTCGCGTAGCTGCATTGACTTGCGGCGCGCGGGCGGTGACTTTGGGCGCGTCACTCCGCATGAGCCGAACCGTTGTCGCCGCATTGACATTGCTTCTATTCGAGGCCGGCTCTGTACGCGCCGCCGGCCCGGCTGTGGATTACGCCAAGGACATCAAGCCGATCCTTCGTGACCGTTGCTACGCCTGCCACGGCGCATTGCAGCAGAAGTCTGGCCTCCGTCTCGATACCGCTGAACTGGCCAAGCGCGGCGGCAAGCACGGTCCCGCGCTCCTCGCCCGAAAACCTGAGCAAAGTCGGCTGCTGGCCAAAGTGTCCGCCACCGACCTCGCCGAGCGAATGCCGCCCGAGGGCGAACCGCTCAAGCCGGAGCAAGTCGAACTGCTCCGTCGCTGGATTGCCGCCGGTGCCCCCGCACCGAGAGACGAGAAGCAGGAGCCGAGCCCGAGTGAGCATTGGGCGTTTCGGCCCGTGGTGCGGCCGACGGTGCCGAAGCTCGGTGCGCAGTCCTCAGTGTTCAGTATTCAGACAGGACGTGGGCGGCCAAGCGACCCACTGAAAACTGAACACTGGAAACTGAATACTGTCCCCGCGAATCCCATAGACGCATTCATCTCCGCCTCACTCTCCGCCGCGAAACTCACCCCGCTCCCGCCCGCCGACAAACCCACGCTCCTCCGCCGCGTTTTTCTCGACCTCCTCGGCCTGCCGCCCACGCGCGAGGAACTGCACGCGTTCCTCGCCGACCCTGCGACCGATGCCTATGAGCGCGTCGTGGACCGGCTCTTGAAGGACCCGCGGTACGGCGAGCGCTGGGCGCGACATTGGATGGACGTGTGGCGTTACAGCGATTGGTTCGGTCGCCGTCAGGTGCCCGACGTTTGGAATTCCGCGCCGCAAATCTGGCGCTGGCGCGATTGGATTGTGAAGTCCCTCAACGCCGACCATGGCTACGACCGCATGGTCAAGGAGATGCTCGCTGCCGACGAAATCGCGCCGTTGGATGACGAAGCCGCTGTCGCCACCGGTTTTCTCGTCCGCAACTGGTATGCGCTCAATCCCAACGAGTGGATGCGCGCGAACGTCGAGCACACCGGCAAGGCTTTCCTCGGCCTCACTTTCAACTGCGCGCACTGCCACGACCACAAATACGACCCCATCACGCAGGCCGACTACTTCAGCTTCCGCGCGTTCTTCGAGCCGCTCTATGTGCGCCAGGACCGCTGGCCTGGCGAAGCCGACCCCGGCCCATTCCAGGACTACGACTACAGCAAGCTGCGCAAGGTCGTGCGCCTCGGCTCCGTGCGCGTCTTTGACAAGGACGCCGCGGCCAAGACGTGGTTTTACACCGGCGGCGACGAGCGTAATCGTCTGACCAACCAGCCGACCGCTCTGCCCGCCATGCCGCAATTCCTCGGCGGCAAGTCGTTGCAAGTCACGCCCGTCGCGCTGCCGTCAGCCGCGTTTTATCCCGGTCTGCGAACGAAGATTCAGGAAACGGAACTCGCCGAGCGCCGCGCGGATTTGGCGAAGGCGGAGGCAGAACTCACCGCGCTGAAACTAACGAACGCCACCCCCACCGCCGCCCAGCGCGACGCACTCACGAAGGCCGAGGCAGACTTCACCGCCGCAGTCGCAGCGGCCGCGAAAACTGGCCAGCCCGCTGCTCTCGCGGGTAAACAGTCGCTGGTGCTCGACGCCACCGCCGGCCGGCGCGTGCTTGTCCACTCCCTCGCCGGTATCAATGAACTCACCGAGGGCGCGACCGTGCGCTATCAACTCCGCATCCTCGCGGACAAGTATGCGGGCTTCCAACTTGCGAAGGATTTATCGGCCGGGCTGACGGCTGCTTACGTTGGCTTCGTCGGCGGGAAGATTCACGCCTACCGACCGGGCACCACGCAGGAGTTCGAGGTGGGCCGCTACGCTTTCACGAACGGCCAGCACACCTTCGCCGTCACGCTCGCGCTCGAGCCGAAGGCTGACCGCGCACTGCTCTCCGTGCGCAGCCTGAGCGACGGCCAAGCCCTCGTGGACCGCACGCCCGTCGCCATCAACGGCTGGAATCCCGCGAAGCAGAAGAACCAGGGCCTGCTCCTCGACGCCCAAGTCGGCACGGTCGCGGTTTGGGACGAACTGTTTGTCGCCGACGGGACCGGGAAGGAGTTTCACTTCGACTTCGAGCCTCCGCGCTTCGCCGATGGGAAGGATGCCGCCGGGGTCGAGGGCTGGGAATCCGCCCGATTCAGTGTGGCTCCGGCCACTTCGACCGTCTCCGCCATCGCGCTGAATCTGGCGCTGGCGGAGAAGCGCACCGCCGTGCTCGTCGCGCGGCGCGTGCTGGAATTGCCTTCGCTCGCGCTCGCGGCAGCCGAGTCGAAAATCCCCGCTGCGCGCGCCGAACTCCGCAGTGCTGAGGCGCGCCTCGCCGCCGATATCGTGAAGTATGACCGGGCCGACCAGCCAGCCAGCCAAACCACGGCGACCGCGCGAACCGCAAGCCTTGCCGAACGTGAAGCAGCCGTTGCTTCCTCCAAGTCAAAGGTCGCCAGCGCGCAGTTCGCCGTTGCCGAAGCCGAGAGCAAACCGTCGGCAGACAAGGCGTGGACCACTGGGCTGCAAACTGCTGCGAAGCAGCTCACCGACGCCCAAGCCGCGCTCAGCAAGGCCGTGGCCGCTGTCTCCGACTTGAAGCTGGCCGAGACTTACACCGCCTTTAGCCCCGTTTATCCGCGCGCGAGCACGGGCCGGCGCAAGGCGCTCGCCGAGTGGATTGGTTCCCGCGACAACCCGCTCACCGCGCGCGTGGCGGTGAACCACATCTGGCTGCGCCACTTTCACGAGCCGCTGGTCGCGCCGGTCAACGACTTTGGTCGCGCCGGCAAGCCGCCCACATACCCCGAGTTGCTCGACTGGCTCGCCGCCGAGTTCATGGAGAGCGGGTGGAGCATGAGGCATTTGCACCGGCTCATCGTGACGAGTGCGGCTTACCGGCGGAGTAGTCAGTATTCAGTTTTCAGCGTTCAGTCTTCAGGCAGAAAGCCCACGGATGACCGCCGCCCCACTGAACGCTGGACACTGGACACTGAACACTTGCAGCGCAACCTCACGACCGACCCCGAGAACAAACTCCTCTGGCGCATGAACCCCGGCCGGATGGAATCCGAGGTCGTCCGCGACAGCATCCTCCACTTAGCGGGTGCGCTGGACTCGCGCATGGGCGGGCAGGAGTTGGAGAATAAGGACGCGCTCACCACCACGCGCCGCAGCCTTTACTACAGCTTCAACCCCGAGTCCGACGGCCGCAGCGAGCTCAGCGCGCTCTTCGATGCGCCCGACCCGAACGACTGCTACCGCCGCACCCGCAGCGTCATCCCGCAGCAAGCCCTCGCGCTCACCAACAGCAAACTCGTCCACGACCATGCCGCCGCGCTGGCGAAGCGCCTCGGCGCACCGGCCTCGGACAATCCTGCCTTCATCACCGCCGCCTTTGAGCACCTCCTCACCCGCCCGCCCAGCCGCGCAGAACTGGCGGAGTGCGAGGGGTTCTTGCCGAATCAGAGCAATGCAGCACAAAAGGACGGCGAAGCCCGCGCCCGCGAAAGCCTCGTCCGGGCATTGCTGAACCAGAACGATTTTCTTACCGTCCGATAAATCAGCCATGAACCCGCCGCTTACGAACGACGATGCGCGTGTTGGACTGCGCCGGCAGAGCGCAGCGGCGACGGCGCTTTCGCTTTCCGCGGAGCGAAATGACGCATCAGGCCAGGAGCCGCTTCGTAGGACAGAAAAGCGGTGTCGCGCTCCGCTTGCCTCCGCAGTCCAAGAAACGCTCCCACGCCGGATGTTCCTCTCCGACCTCGGTTTGGGCTTCACCGGGCTGGCCTTGGGCGCGACGTTGTTCAACGATGGCGTGGCGAGGGCGGCTTCAATGGCTGCGAAGTTTTCTCCGACGGATGGCAGGCCGCACTTCACACCCAAGGCCAAGTCGGTCATTTGGATTTTTCTCAGCGGCGGTTACAGCCACGTCGAGACGTTCGACCCGAAGCCAGCGCTGAACAAATACGCCGGGCTGACGTTCGACAAGACGCCGCTGGCGAACCCGCTCACCTCTGACAAACATCACAAGCGCTTCCGCTCCGTGCCCGCGCAGGAGGTCAACGTGCGCGACGTGTATCCGAGCATCTACCCGATGCAGGTGGGCTTCGCGCCGCGCGGACAATGCGGCGTGGAGATGACGGATTGGTGGCCGCACCTCGCGACGTGCGCGGACGACCTCGCGTTCGTGCGGAACATGTGGACGACGGACAACGACCACTTCGCCGAGAACCAAATCCACACCGGCCGCCACCGGCTCGACGAGCAGCAGCCCAGCCTCGGCGCGTGGATTCATTACGGCTTGGGCACGCTCAACGAGAACTTGCCCAAGTTCATCGCGCTCGGCGGGCCGACGAACTCGACGACGCACTGGAGTGTGAACTCGCTTTATCTTGGCCCGGAGCACGCGGGCGTGCCGCTCGCGCTGGACCCGAAGAACCCGCTGCCCTTCGGCCAGCGCGACCCGCGCCAGTCCGCCGACGAGCAGCGCGCGGAGTATGAACTCATCGGCAAGCTGAACCGCTTGGCGGCCGTGGAGTATCCGCGGGACGACGCGTTGCGGGCGCGCATCCGGGCTTACGAGCTGGCCTTCCGCATGCAGATGGCTGTGCCCGAGGCGTTGGATTTCGCGCCCGAAACCGAGGCGACGCGCAAGCTCTACGGCCTAGACGCCGATGCGACCAAGCAGGCCGGCCAGCGGCTGCTCGCGGCGCGGCGGCTCGTGGAGCGGGGCGTGCGCTTCGTGCAAGTTTATCCGAGTGGCTACGGCACTTGGGATTCGCACCAGAAGCTCAAGGACAACCACACGCGACTTTGTGCCAGCGTGGACAAGCCGGTGGCTGGGCTGCTCCATGACCTAAAGCAGCGCGGCCTGCTGGATGAGACGCTCGTGGTGTTTTGCACGGAGTTTGGGCGCACGCCGGGCTTGGAACTGCGCGGCGGTGGCAAGGACGGGCGCGACCATCACCCACACGGCTTCACGATTTGGATGGCCGGCGCGGGCATCCAGCCCGGCGTCGTCCACGGCGAGACGGACGAGTTGGGCTACCACGCACAGGGCGAGGGTCATTATGTCACCGACCTGCACGCGACCGTCTGCCACCTGCTGGGCATTGACTTGCGCCGCCTCGAAGTCCCTGGCCGCAAGCGGCTGGAGATAGACCACGGGCATGTCATTCGGGAGATTTTGAGCTGAGTCGGGTCTTGGACTGCGGGAGCAAGCGGAGCGCGACACCGCTTTTCCGTCCCGCGGAGCGGTTTGGAGATCCGCATCGCTCCGCCCCGCTGGAAGCCAAAGCGCCGTTGCTGTTGCCCTCTGCCGACGCAATCCAAGACATGCTGCTACGCCGCACACTCATCCCCGCCGACGAACACTCGCCTGACGCGGAGTTGCCGGCTCAGCACGAGCATATCCGCGCGCTTGCCGGGCATGAGGCTGCCGGTGTCGTGAGCGATGCCCGCGCGTTCCGCCGGCGTTAGGCTCGCCATGCGGATGACTTCAGGCAGCGATGCGGAGGTCATGGCCTTCATCTTTTGCACCATGGTATCGAGGCCGACGACCGAGCTGGCCAGCGCGCCCCCGCCCGGCACGAAACCAACGCGGCCATCGCTCTCAATCCATTCGCCGTCCGCCGCGCAGCCGAAACGGTAGCGGCCCGGCGGCATGTCCAACGCGCGGTTCGCGTCGGTGACCAGACACAGCCGGCGCGGGCCAAGCTGGCGATAGGCGAACTCCAGCAGCTCCGGCGACAGGTGGCAGCCGTCCGCGATGACCTCGGTGCTCATCGCCTCGTGCGCGAGGACGAACTGCTCCATGCTCGCTTGCATCGGCGTGCCGCAGCGCTGGCGCAGCGACGCCACGGAACTCATCGCGCACCAAAAGTGGTCCACGTGCCGCATGCCGGCGCGGAAGGCGCGGGCCATCTCAGCCCAAGTCGCATTGGAGTGGCCGCAGGTGACGAGGCAGCCGTGGCGCTTGGCTTCGCGGTAGAACGCCTCCGCTGCCGGCAGTTCCGCCGCGCATGTCGCGATGCGGATGATGCCGGTGGCGAAGTGCCGCCGATACTCGCGCGCGTCTGGGTCGCGCCGGCCCGCCTGCGAGTGGCAGCCGACCTTGTCCGGCGCGAAGTAAGGTCCGTAGAAGTGGACGCCCGCGATACGCGCGCCTTCGGTGACATTTCCATCCCGCCGCACTTCCACACACGCTTTGAGCATCGCGGAGAGCTGCGCGGGCGAGCCGGTCGTGGTGGTGGGAAAAATGGTTGTCGTGCCGTGCCGTGCGTGCGCGCGGCAGGCAGTGCGGACGGCGTCAGTGGTGCCGTCCATGAAGTCCGCGCCGTCGCCGCCGTGGACGTGAATGTCCACGAAGCCCGGCGTGACATAACCACCCTTGGCATCCACCAGCTTTGCGTCACGCGGCAGCGTCCGTGCGCGGCCCACCCGCGTGATGCGTCCACCTTCACAACAGACGACGGCGTCGGGCACGACGCGGTCCGGCAGGACGGCCGTGCCGTTGTGAAAGATGAGCCGCGGAGCGGGCGAAGTTCGATTCATACTAACTGATCGAATAGAAGCACCCTTGGCCATTCCGTGACATGGAAAAGTCTTCGCAGTCGCCCGGCTTCAGGCTAAACCTTGCACATGGATACTTTGTTAAAACTGCTGCGCGATGATGCCTCGTTGAAATCCGCGCAGCTCGCCGCGATGCTTAATCTGTCGGAGGCGGAGGTCGCCGCGAGGATTAAGGCGCTCGAAGCCGACGGTACAATTCTCGGTTACCGCACCGTGCTGAATGAGGGGAAGCTAGCTGACGACGTCGTGCGCGCAGTGATCGAGGTAAAAATTACGCCCGAACGCGGCGGTGGTTTCGACCGGCTGGCCGAGCGCATTGCGAAATATGACGAGGTGAAGACGTGTTATCTGATGAGCGGCGGCTACGACCTGCTTGTCGTGCTGGAGGGTGACAACCTGCGTTCGCTGGCTTCCTTCGTTGCAGAAAAACTCGCTACCATTCAGGGCGTCATTTCGACCTCCACACACTTCATGCTCAAGACCTACAAGGAGCAGGGCGTGCTCATGGGCCACGCGCAGGCGGAAGAACGGCTCGCGGTGACGCCGTGACGGGCGTCAGTTGTAGTAAAACGTAAACTTTACGTCGCGGTGGTCGGCCTGAAGCTGGCGGCGCATGTCGCTCGGCCAGCGGGGAAAGGGCGCGGGATCTTGCACCGCCTTTTGGCAAAACAGCGCATAAAGCTCGCCCACGTCAGCGTCACCGATTTTCATGTTGGTGACACGCCCATCGAAGTGGAGACGGAATTCCAACACCACCTTCCCGCGTGGGGTAGGACGGGATTCCAGCAGGTCGTACCAACGTTGCTGGATGGCTTGAATGATCGCGGCGTCGTAGGCGCCAAAGGACATGCCCCGCACGTCGAGGGCGCTGACGCCAAGATTTTTTACACCACCATCTTGTTTCATTTTCTCCCCTACAATGCCGCTTTCAGCGCGCCGGGCGAGGGCCTCCTTGATCGTACGTGGGCGGGAAACTTTCGAGTCTGCGTCGCTTGGCTCCGGCGGCGGGGTGGGTTTCGTTGTACTGGAATTCATTGTCGGTGAGCCGAGGAAATCTGTGGTGTTCTTGGCGACCTGCGTGGGCACAGGGGCGGACGGTGGGGCAGGTTTTGGTTTGGGTTGCGTATCGCCAACTGGCTTGGGAGTGGGCGGTGGCGCGGGCTGGAGCGGCTGCGGCTCAGCCTTTTTTGGCGGTGCGGGCAGGGTCTTGGCCACCGGGAGGGGTGGGGGTTGCGTTGTGGGCGTAAGTACAACTTTGGGCGCGGGCGGAGGCGGCTGAGGTTTGGGCTCAGGGGCGGTCTTGGTGTCAGGCGGAACGGGGGCTTTTGGTTGTGGTGTGGGCGGCGGCACGGCAGGGGGCAAGGGCCTCGCCACCTCGGTCACCTTGGCGAACTGTTCCTGCTTGCCGTCTATCTTCGGGACATTGGATTCGACTTTGGTGTCCGGGTTCGCGGCTTTTGTGCTGACCGAGGAATAAAACTTCGCGTCCTTAGGTGGCTCTGTGGTGAGTGCAGGATCTACATCCACGAAGGTAAGCTGGGGCATGGGCAACTCCTCCTCCGGTGGCCGTTTGAGCGCGGCAGCGATTCGCTCCAGTTCCGGGGGGAGCGGCTTGGGCTCGTCCAGCCTCATGATCAGCGCGGCAGGGTTGAGCTTCGCCGCGTGCTTCTTGAGCCAGTCTAACCAAGCCAGTTGCGGCAGGTGTGCGCGGTATTCCCAGGCAACTACCGCGAGCACATGGACAATTACGGAGCATACGAAAGCCAGCACGAACAGGCTAACCTGATCGCGCCGCGGTTGCTGCGCCTTGTCTATCGCCGGATCCACGTTGGTTAAGGTAACAGCGGACGAAATCAGCGCAAAGCCTCTTCGCCGCACTTCGTGGACGTTTCCGCGCTCGACGGACCGGGGGCGCGAATGCTTGCCTAGCAAGGTGAACCGGGCACAAACCGATGAATTTTACCTGCGCCGTGCGTTGCAACTAGCACGCCGCGGCCGCGGTCGCACGTCGCCTAATCCCATGGTCGGCGCAGTCCTTGTACGCGGCCGTAAGGTTATTGGCGAGGGCTGGCATCGCCGTGCTGGCGGGCCGCACGCAGAGATTGAGACGTTGTGCGCTGCGACGCAGCGTGGTGAACGCGTCTCTGGCGCGACGTTATACGTGACCCTCGAACCGTGCTGCACGCATGGGCGAACGCCACCCTGCACCGAAGCAATTCTTGCAGCCGGTATCCGACGCGTTGTCGTGGCCGCGACAGATCCCAATCCAAATCACGCCGGGAAGGGGCTGGAGATTTTGCGTAGGGCAGGCGTAAAGGTGGATTTGGCGAAAGCCACCAGTGCGGTGGCCAATGAGGCCGCGCGGCTGAACGAAGCGTTCAACCATTGGATCCTCCAGCGCACGCCGTTTGTTACCGTAAAAGCAGCGATGACCCTCGACGGCAAGATCGCCACGGCTGGTGGTGAATCCAAGTGGATCACAGGCGAGCCCGCGCGACGCGTCGCGCAGCAGCTCCGCTACGATTCGGACGCGGTGCTCGTTGGCATCAACACCGTGCTCGCAGACAACCCTAGCCTTACCGCACGTGGTCCCGGCGGACGCGTCCGCAAGGTGCTTCAGCGTATCGTGCTCGATTCACTAGCCCGCACTCCTCTAAACGCGATGCTAACGAGCGACAAGTTCGCCGCGTTAACAACCATCGTGGTCAGCCGTGCGGCCCCGGCTCGCCGCGTAAAGGCGCTCGCCCGAAAAGTTCGCGTGCTCGTGGCTCCCGCGCAGGCCGGTCGCATCAACCTGCGCTGGCTGCTAAAGCGGCTCGGCACCGGAAGCGTAACTCGGTTGCTGGTCGAAGGCGGGGGAGAGGTGAACGCATCGTTCTTGGAAGCGGGTTTGGCCCAGCGCGTGGCGTTTTTCTACGCGCCGAAAATCCTAGGCGGACGCGCTGCACGGCGCGGAGTCGCGGGCGTCGGAGCAAAGCAACGGGCCGACCTCATACCACTGCGCGAGGTTGAGTGGCGGCGCGTGGGAGAAGATTTGATGCTGTCGGCGCGGGTGGGGCAGGAGCAGAATTAGGAAGAAGTTAAGAATGACAGTAAGGGAAAGATTGGAACCATGTTCACGGGAATTATCGAAGAAACGGGAACAGTGACGGGTGTGCGGCCAACAGACGCCGGCATTCAGCTCAACGTGCGTTGCCGCTTGGTTGGGCGCGGACTTAAGCTCGGCGACAGCATTGCGGTAAATGGCTGTTGCCTAACCGTTGTAAAACAATCCATGCACGGGCGCGGCAAACTTGTGCGCTTCGACCTGCTGCGTGAAACTTGGCAGCGGACGAATCTCCAGTTTGCCAGAGTTGGCGCGCTCGTAAACCTCGAGCGATCGCTGGCTGTCGGCGGCCGGCTGGGCGGACACTTCGTCACCGGTCATGTGGACGGCGTGGGTCGCATCTCGCGCTGGGAGCGGGCTGGCGCGGATCACGTGCTCGACATCGCTGCATCGCCGGATGTGCGGCGCTACGTTGTTTTCAAAGGCTCCATCGCCGTAGACGGCATCAGCCTGACCGTGGCTGGCGTGACCAGGGCCGGCTTCCGCATTTGGATTATTCCGCACACGTTCGCGGTGACCGCGCTGCACGAGCGGAAGGTGGGCGATATGGTGAACCTAGAAGCCGATTTGCTGGGTAAGTATGTGGAACGGTTCTTCGCCGGCCGGCCGCGTAAGTAACAGCTTACTTTGGGCGACCTGTTCCACATAGTCATTCCGCGCCTCCCGGAGCGAGAAATTACCCCTTGCACCGCGACCGACCGTTGCCTACAGTTCGCCCTCTTTTTTAAGAAAGCTTTGATTTATGCGTCGTCCCAAAGGCATTAAGACCAAGAAGTCGGTCGCCAAGCGGTTCAAGATCACTGGCAGCGGCAAGATTCTCCGTGCGCACGCCGGCCGTCGCCATTTGCTCACTGGCAAAAATGCCAAGCGCCGCCGCCGCCTCGGTAAGGCCGCCCTCGTGGACAAGACCGATGAATACCGTGTCCTAGCCAGCTTGCCGTTCAGCCACTGAGGCTCCACTTTCGGCTCACTCTTTACCCCCTACTGATCCATGCGCGTCACTAACGCTCCCGCTTCCCGCCGTCGTCGCAAACGGATGATCAAGGCCGCCAAGGGCTACCGCCTAAAGCGCTCCAAGCTCTACCGTTATGCCTCTGACGCCGTTGACCACGCCCGGCAATACGCTTACCGCGATCGCAAGACCAAGAAGCGGCTCTACCGCCGTCTCTGGCAGGTGCGCATCAACGCAGCCACCCGCGCGGCCGGTCTCACCTATAGCCGCTTCATGGAAGGCCTCAAGGCCGCCAAAGTCGCACTCGACCGCAAGGTGCTCTCCGAACTCGCCGCCACCGACGCTGCCGCGTTTGGCGAGTTGATCAAGACCGCGCAGGCCGCCCTTGCCACCAAGACCGGGGTCACGCTCGCGAAGGCTTAAGCGACCACTTTAACCGCTTTCCACCACGGGCGACCCGCACAGGGCCGCCCGTTTTCTTTTCCATCCATGCCCCTGCGACTCTCCGCCGCCATGCCCAAGGAACATTTTTCCTTTGCGTCAGGTGGGCCCTTTCGCGGCTAATCATCTCGCCCTATGTCATTGCTCGCCCAACTCGACCCGTTGAAAGCTGAGGCCCTCGCCGCCCTCCTCGCTGCCACCGATCTGCCCGCGCTGGAGCAGACCAAAGGCGCGTTTCTCGGGGGCGACGGCAAGTTCACTGCGCTGATGAAGCAACTTGGCTCGCTGCCGAAGGAAGAACGCCCCGCCGCCGGCAAGGCCATCAACGCCGTAAAGGCCGAACTCGAAACCGCCCTCGCCGCCCGCCGCAGTGAACTCGAACTCAAAGCCGCGCTGCCCAAGGAACCCACCGACTGGACGCTCCCCGGTCGCCGCCTCGCCGTGGGCCGCCTGCACCCGCTCACGCAAGTCACCGACGACATCGTCCGCGCCTTTCGCAAGCTCGGCTTCGTCGTCGCTGACGGCCCGGAAATCGAGGACGAGTATCACTGCTTCGATGCCCTGAACACGCCCGCCGACCACCCCGCGCGCGACAGCCAAGACACCTTCTACGTCGGCGACAACTCGAAACCCGCGAGCCAAAATGGGAAACTGCCGCTCCTTCGGACGCACACCAGTTCGGTGCAAATCCGCGTGATGAAGTCCCAGCCGCCGCCCATCCGCATCATCGTCCCTGGCCGGGTGTATCGCCGCGACAACGCCGACGCCACGCACAACCCGACCTTCCACCAGATCGAAGGCCTCTACGTGGATAAGCAGGTCACCGTCGGCGACCTTAAGGGCACGGTGGAAGCTGTTTTCAAAGACGTGCTCGGCAGCGATGTGAAGCTCCGCTTCCGCCCGCATTACTTCAGCTACACCGAGCCGAGCCTGGAAATTGATTTCACCAACGCGCTCGTGAAGAAGCTCGGCAAGGACTGGCTCGAGATCGCCGGTTGCGGGATGGTTCACCCGCAGGTCTTTGAAAACGTCGGCTACGATCCCGAGGTCTGGACCGGTTGGGCCTTCGGCTTCGGCATCGAACGCATCGCCATGCTTCGCTACGGCATCACGGACATCCGTCTCTTCTACGAGAACGATGTGCGGTTTCTGCGGCAATTCTGAATATTAGATTTCCCTTAGACATGAAAGTCACCTTCAACTGGCTCAAGCAATACGTTGATTTCCACTGGTCGCCCGAGGAACTGGCGGAGCGGCTCACCATGCTCGGCCTCGAAGTCGAGGGCGTGCAGCGGCTCGGCGGCGAGTTCGCGGGCGTCGTCGTCGCGCAGGTGCTTGCGAAGGACAAGGTCGCCGGCTCGGATAAGCTCTCCGTCAACCGAGTCCACGATGGCACCGGCGAGCGCACCATCATCTGCGGTGCGCCAAACCACCAGCCGGGTGACAAGGTCGCGCTCATCCTGCCAAATTTTGCGCTGCCTTTGAAGGCCGGCGAGAAGGAGCCGTTCGTCATCAAGGAGCGCAAGGTCTTTGGCGTCGTGAGCCAGGGCATGATGTGCTCGAAGAAGGAACTTGGCCTCGGTGAAGACGGCGACGGCATCATCATCTTGCCGGCGGATGCGAAGGTCGGTCAGCCCTTTGCCGAGCACTTGGGCCGCGCGGGCAGCGACGTGGTCTATGACCTCGAAGTCACGCCGAACCGGCCGGACCTCAACAGCGTTATTGGCATCGCGAGGGAGATTGCGGCGCTGACGGGGAACCCGCTGAGGATTCCGAAATGCGGAGTGCCGAATGCGCAAGGCGGAGTCCTGGATTCCGTTGCCGTGCGTCTCACAGAGCCGGAACTTTGCCCGCGTTACACCGCGCGCGTTGTGACGGGGGTGAAGGTCGGCCCCAGCCCGGACTGGCTGCGGCAGACGTTGGAAAAGGTCGGCATCCGCAGCATCAGCAACGTGGTGGACGTGACCAACTACGTGATGCTCGAAACCGGCCAGCCGCTGCACGCGTTCGACTATCACCTCATCGCCAAAAGCGCGGCTGGCAAGCCAACCATCGTCGTGCGGCGCGCCGCGGCGGAAGAGAAGTTCAAGACGCTTGATAACCAAGAGCGCACGCTCACTAGCGACATGCTGCTCATCGCCGACGAGCAAAAAGGCATCGCGCTCGCCGGCATCATGGGTGGCGCGAACACGGAGATTCGCAATGACACGCGCGACGTGCTCATTGAGAGCGCCTACTTCACACCGCCAAACATCCGGCGCACGAGCAAGGCGCTGGGCTTGCGCAGCGAGTCCAGCTATCGCTTCGAGCGCGGCTGTGACGTGGGCATCGCGGACTACGCGAGCCTACGCGCGGCGCAGCTCATTCTTCAAACTGCCGGCGGGACGCTCGTGCCCGGCGTGTTGGATGCGTATCCGCAGCCAGCGAAGGCGAAGGAGATTTCCCTGCGCTTTGCCAAGACGGATGCACTGCTCGGCGTCGCCATCGCGCCGGAGCGACAGGTCAAACTGCTCACGAGTCTGGGCTTGGGAGCATTGCCGATCACTGATGGCCAATCGGCAACCTTCTCCATCCCGACGTTCCGCGTGGATCTTAAGCGCGAGGTGGACCTCATCGAGGAAATCGCCCGCCTGTACGGCGTGGACAAAATCCCCAGCACCGCCCCGCGCGGAGCAGTTGGCGCGCATCCGTTTGACGCCGTGTATGACGAGATTGCCGCCGTGCGCCGGCTGCTCTCAGGCCTCGGGCTGAACGAAGCGCAGGGGCAAACGCTTGTTTCGAGTGCGGAATGTGGGATGCGGAGTGCGGAATGCGTGCCGCTGGCGAACCCGCTGAGTTCCGACATGGACGTGCTGCGGCCGTCGTTGCTGCCTGGGCTTATTCACTCGCTGCGCCACAACTTGAACCGCAAGAACAACGACGTGGCGTTGTTCGAAATTGGCCGCGTGTTCACCAACGTGAATGGGCAGACGAAGGAGGAGCGCCGCGTTGCCATTGCGCTCACTGGCGCGCGGGCGCAGACGTTTTGGAGCGGCGACGACCGTGACGCGAAGTTCGACGCGATGGACCTCAAGGGCCTCGTCGAGAGTTTGCTGGAGCACTTCGGCTTGCGTGGGGTGCAGTTTGCCAAGCGAGCCGAGCAACACGCGCTCTTCCTCGAATCGGCTGTCATCACGCTCGGCGGGAAGGTTCAACTCGGCGAACTCGGTCAACTCCTGCCCGCGCTCGCTAAGCAATACGATCTGCGGGACGCCGTGTTCCTCGCGGAGCTGCGGCTCGACGAGCTGCTCGCGCGCGGCAACCGGAACAAGTCCTTCAAGCAGTTGCCGCAATTCCCCGCCAGCCGCCGCGACGTGGCGATACTTGTCCCCGAGGCCACGACGCACGACGCCGTGGGGCAAGCCGTGAAGCAGGCCAAGCCTGCGAATCTGGAGAGCGTGGAGTTGTTCGACATCTTCCGGGGGAAGAACGTGCCCGCTGGCCAGAAGAGCCTTGCTTACGCCTTCACCTACCGTGCCGCCGACAAGACGCTGACCGACAACGATGTGAACGCGGCGCATGCGAAGGCGGTGGACGCGCTAAAGCAGAAACTCGGTGCAACGGTGCGGGAGTAGCGCGGCCGGTTTGAGGTTGGAAAAGCAAAATGGGCGACGAAATTTTCGTCGCCCTTTTGCGTCCTGAGGATTGGTTCAGGCTCCCGCTAGCACGGCGGAGAGCGCTGTCGAGTGGGCACGCTCCCATTCGCGAAAGGCGACAACGAGCTTCTCACGAGCCTCGCGAAACTCCCGGGTCAGCTCGGCTAACTTGTCTTTCGAGGCCTCAAGTTTCTTGTCCATCGCACGACGGTATTCCACTTCGAGTTTTTCCCAGTGTTCATATGCCTCGCGCAGGCGGGCTTGAACGGCTTCAATTTGTGCGCGGAGCAACGCAGCTTGCGCAAGGGGCATTGCGGCCATCTTGGTAACGAGTTGACGCTGCTGCTCGGTGATCTCGGCGTGGCGGATTCGCTCCTCTGGCACGCGGCGAAGCTGCGAGGCAAGGCCGACTTTTGAGAGCAGCCAGATAGACCACTTGGTGGGGTCAAATTGCCAGGCCTTCACGCCATTCCGGTAGTCGTGCTGAAAGGCGTGGTGGAAGTTGTGATAACCCTCGCCGAAGGTAAAGAACGCCATCAGCCAGTGGTCACGCGCAGTGCAGCGGTCTGAGTAGGGCTGTTTGCCTAGAGTGTGGCAGAGAGAGTTAATGAAAAAAGTGGAATGATGCACAAACACTGTGCGCGCCACACCGGCGATTAGGAACGCACCCAGCGCATCCTTGGCCCCGCCCCAATACCAGCCGATTAAGGCAGGCAGGGCGAACCCGGCCAGCAGGCCAATCAACACATAGTTCCGATGCTGCCAGCGCACGAGGGAGTCGCGCTCAAGATCCGGCACGCTCGCAAAAGACGGTGGCTCGCCCAGCTTGAAAATGATCCATCCCATGTGCGCGTGAAAGAAGCCCTTGGAGATGTCGTAGGGATCCTCCTCTCGGTCAGTGTGCTTGTGGTGCTGACGGTGGTCGGCACACCACGTCAATGCGGAATTTTCGAACGCGGCCGCGCCAAAGATGAGGGTAAGCAGCCGCACTGGCCAAGCCGCCTGAAAGGCGTGGTGGGAAAAAAGTCGGTGGTATCCAAGGGTGATGCTGAGGCCGGTTAAGATGAAAAACAGCACGAACATGCCCGCGTGGAACCAAGACGGGCCGTAGAGCCAGAGGTAGGCGGGCACCGCCGTAAGGGTTACCGCCAGCGTCCCCAAAAGGAACACCGTGTTATACCAATCGACCTGCTGCCATGTGATTCGTGCCATAATTTCTATTCCTAAGGTATACTGACGTTGCGGGCTAGGGAACCCAAGTAAAAATATTAGCACAGCATTCTGGGGCACTAGTGGCGAAGTTTTGTTAAAATCCATTATCTGGCGAAGGGCCTTTACCCTTGCCAAGCCCGGAGGCCATTTCTAACGTTTCGACATGGATTCGCAGTTGGCGCAATACGCGCCCGTCCTTCTCCTTCTTCTCGTGGCCCTCGCCATCGCCGGCGGCATCCTCGTGCTCTCGGAAATTGCTGGGCGATTCTTTAATAAAAAAATAGCCGCCCGCACAACGCAGGTGAAGGATATCCCCTACGAGTGCGGTATGCTCCCCATCGGCGAAGGCAGCACGCGCCTCTCAGTGAAGTTCTATCTCGTGGCAATGCTCTTTATCCTTTTCGATATCGAAGTCGTCTTCCTTTACCCATGGGCCATCGTTTATCGCGAGCAACTTGCCCAAAACGCCACGCTCATTCTCGGCTCCATGGCGTCCTTCGTCGGCATTCTCTTCATCGGTTACTTCTACGCGCTCAAGAAGGGCGCGTTCGCATGGAAAAGCTGATTTAAATACAGCTTTGCGAATGCGGAATGTGGCATCTCTGCCGGGTCAAACGCCCGGCCTTTTTTTGTCGTCGTCAAACTTACTGTTGCTAATGACTAAACATTGCCTGCGGAGCCCCCTGCCATGACACCCAACATCAAATTCGGCACCTCCGGCTGGCGGGGCCTCATCGCGCGTGACTTCACCTTCGACGGCGTTCGCCTTGCGGCCCAAGGCATCGCCGACTACCTAAAATCGGAAATCGGAAATCGGAAATCGGAAATCTCCAAGCGAAAGCCTGTAGTTATCCTCGGCCACGACACCCGTTTCCTCGGCCGCGAGTTCAGCCTCGCCGTCGCCGAAGTCCTCACCGCCAACGGCCTCATCTGCCTCCTTTGCCAGCGCGACGTCCCCACGCCCGTCATCTCCCACACCATCCGCGCCCGCAAGGCCATCGGCGGCATCAACATGACCGCCAGCCACAACCCGGCGGAATACCAGGGCCTCAAGTTCTCCACCTTCAACGGCGCGCCCGCCACCCCCGAAGTCACCAAGCAAATCGAAGCCAACATCGCCAAACGCCTGGCCGAGGGCTGGACCTTCAAGGCCGCCGTCGTCGGCACTTTCTCGTGCAAGACCATCGACCCGGTACCCGATTACTTTAAGCAGGTCCGCAAGCTGATCGACTTTACCACCGTCCGAAAAGCGAAGCTGAAAATCGCCGTCGAGCTGATGTACGGCACCGGTCGCGGCTACCTCGACACGCTCCTTGCTGAAGACGGCGGCGCAAAAATCACGACCTTCCACAACGAGCTGAACCCGCTTTTCGGCGGCCATCACCCTGAGCCCGACGCCCACGGCATGGAAGAAGTCAGTAAGTTCGTCCTCGCGGGCAAAGCCCAGTTCGGCCTCGGCCTAGACGGCGATGCCGACCGCTTCGGCGTCGTGGACAAGAGTGGCGCTTGGCTCACGCCAAACCAGATTCTTGCCCTCGCGCTCTATCACTTGAAAAAGAACCGCGGCTGGACTGGCGCGGTCGTCCGCACCGTGCCCACGAGCCATCAGGTAGACGCCGTGGCCGAGTTGCTCGGCGTGAAACTCCACGAGACGCCGGTGGGCTTCAAATACATCGGCGCACTCATGGAGAGCGAACCCATCATCGTCGGCGGCGAGGAAAGCGGCGGCCTCAGCGTGAAAGGCCACGTGCCCGAAAAGGACGGCGTGCTTGCCTGCCTGCTCATGGCCGAACTCGTTGCGACCGAGAAGAAATCCCTCGGCCAAATTCTCAGGGAAATCGAAAAACAGACCGGCGAATTCCACACCACGCGCATCAACGTCAAAATCAACCCCGAGACCAAGGACGCCCTGCTCGGCAAGCTCAAGGCTGGCCTCAGCGACGTGGGCGGCATCTCGGTGGAGAAGTTCATCACCACC
Organism: Verrucomicrobiota bacterium; assembly: GCA_016871445.1. Classification (GTDB taxonomy): domain Bacteria; phylum Verrucomicrobiota; class Verrucomicrobiia; order Limisphaerales; family SXTU01; genus SXTU01. The sequence continues at coordinate 21,324 of VHDH01000003.1, forward strand.
GACGGCTTTAAGTTCTTGCTGCCCAACCGCGAGTGGGTCGCCTTTCGCGCCAGCGGCACCGAGCCGCTCATCCGCTGCTACATCGAGGCCAAATCCGCCAAGCAAATGAGGAATCTGGAAGTGGCCTGCCGGAAGTTACTCGCTAGTTGATGCAACGCAGGAGAGTTCAACAAGCGATTGGGCTGGAGGATCTCACCTAGGCGAGTGGGCCGAGACTAGCAACGACTCACCCCGCTGGGCTGCTGACATGAGAGCATGTAGTTGGATGAGTAAAATGAGACCACATGCCATTAAGCATTTAGCAATGTGCGGATGGCCTGAGTCATTAAAGGATCAGCAGTGGCGGAGCAGTTAGCCACGCTGACTTCATATCCCCCTTGGGGAAAAGCCTCTTTTGTGGGGATATACCAAGCTCCGCCGTCACCATAAGCGGCCGTTGCTACGAAGCGCTGTGGCTGTGCCTCTTGAGCACGAAGTTGATACTCCACAAAGGATTCCGCCGGCAGATGCAGCAGAGTGATTTCGTTCACGTGCAAGGCGCTAAGCACGATCGGCTGTCGCTTCTCGATGCGCTCGATCCAAGCCACGCGCATGGCTGGACGGATGCGATTGGCTGGGATATTGGCCGGGTTCTCGATTAGGGCGGTCTCGTTTGCGTGGGTAAAGGCCGGGTTAACTTCCGGTAAGATGTCCTGTGTGTGCCAAGAAACACGGCTTACGGGTTGCGGCTTTAGGTGGGTGGCGGCCAACTTGAGCCCATCATAAATGCGTTGCGTGAGTTGCACTCGCGCCTCAGGCGAGCCGTCGTTGTATTTACCTGCGGCGATGTTTCCAGCGGCTCCGGTGAAGTAAATGTGCGTGCAGCCGGGTTCTTCTTGTTGCAACCGCTTGCGAGCAAGGCCGGGGAAGTCGCTGCTCACGCGGCCCTTGGCGTAGTGGCTCATTGGGTGGCAAGCGTAATAGTGGCAACAAAGCACTTTCTCGGTGCCACTGTAGAACGCCACACTCTTAAGCATTGGATCGATCAGGCCCTCCGGCAACGCCACCAACTCAGGGTCACGGCTGGAGCTGCCACGCATCTTTTTCACTTTACCGTCCGGCCCTAGCAAGAGGCGGCGGTTGCCAGCTACCTTTTCAATGCGTGCCTCGGCCCGCGCCACATGGGTCAGCGGCCGCGCTTTTATCATTGCTGCTTTGACTGCGTTAACTCCGCGACGCAGACACTCTTGAAAAAAATCCACCTTCATGTTTGAGAGCCCTGCCGCCAGTTTTTGCAACAGTTGCTCAGTGCGCAGACAAACAAAGGGAGCGTCATGCTGATGAACGCACTGCACTGCCACGCGGTCAGGGGTGGTACCTGCTGCCTCTGCTAGATTGGTGCGCCAGGCGAGATGCGCCTCATTGAGGATGCCTGTCCAGTCCACCGCACAGATCACGACCGGTTTGCCCATACCCAAGAGCACCCAGCCGATTGCCTCCAACGTGTCATCAACCTCTTCGGCAGGCTTGATCCACCCCCCGCAAAGCGGGTGACCTTGCGGCGGGGTAACATCAAAACGGAACGGTGCGATGGACATGCCCCCGGCTTCGGCTGCCAACGTGGGAGCTTCAAGCAAGGCGGTGAGGCTCGCTGCCATGGAACTCTGAAGGATTTTGCGACGACTTGGGTGGCTCATGGGGGGTGTACGATTTGGCAATAAGGGGTGGGGCGTTTTTGAGATGCCATCTATTTAGGATTGAACGTAATTGTTTGGCTGCCTTTGCCGGAATTCAAGCTGGTTTGGAATTTTATGCTTCGGTCGGCGATTGTCGGATCGGTGGAGGCTCGCATCCGCTGTTTATTGACCGCTTCTCCTAGAGCGGCTTTTGATCGCGAAGCAGATACCCAAGCCTAGCGCGATGACGATCAGCGGTATGCCCAGCCAAACTGTGAATTCATTCACGGGCTTGGCAGCCGGCGATTGCTCTTTGGAGGCTGCGCGGTTCAACTTGGTCCTGGTTCCAGGCACCGCATCGTAATACGTCGCGCCGATTCGAATCTCGTCAAGGTTCGCCTCACAACTGCATGACAAAACCAAATCGCTGCTCGTCACTTCACTGAGCAAAGCCTCGTTAATGTCCGGCGCCTCCGCCGGCGCCACGATGGATGAATCTAACGCGGGCGTCGGATTAACCCACAAAGTGGTGCGGTCCTGACCTGCCAGGTAGTCAACTCGCATGACCAGCAAAACAGTCTGCCCATAAGTCAATGCAACCGGGCTGTCCACCGCCGGCGCTTCCACTCCCCAGGCGAGTTTGTTTGCGTTCCGGCCAAACCAACCGGCAGATCCGGTCATCTTCACGCCTGCCCACCATCCGATTTGCCCGACAGGCGCCGCCTTGTGTGCGGGGTTATCTGCCAGCCGCACCAGCATGGAAAACCAGCGCGTGATCCCATTAACGCCGATACTGGCGTTGGTGGTGGGACGACGCATCTCCGCAAAGAGCCAGTTAGTCGTCCCCAACTGGGCGTAGGCGGAGTTACCCGATACCAGCAAATCCACGCCATTTTTGGTGTAGGTCAGCCCGAAATTGTCCACTCCTGCCGGCAGCACTGTGGATCGCCATGCCGCGGAAAATCCTTGTCCGCCGCTCTTTCCGGCCAAGCCGGACGTCGGCTTTGACCCGTCCGGCGGGTAATCAAATCCCTCATAGACGAATAGTTGTGCGCTCGCCGAAGCGCACCAGGCCAAAAATGCCACCGTGCCGAACACCCAACTCGAGCGCCAATTGAAACCCATGGGCAACTTGCTTTTTCGGGCGAGCAATCCCCCCCAGAATGGTTGTTCCTGGATGTTTTTTACCGGTTCAGAGGTGTTTGGGTTCATACGTTTTGGTGCTTTTCAAAAATGAGTTTTTCTATCTACGCGAACACAGTTTGCCCTTTCTAAGAAGCTTAAATGGCTTTGGTTGACGGGCCTGAGTCGTCGGGAGAATTGATGTTCTCCTCAGGGTAAATTGTGAAGAGAAATAGTCGGCCATGTAGCGCGCCGTTCTTTCTTTGCGGCACTGAGCGATGTGCACTTGTGAACGATCACCCAGCGGCTGCTGGCGCGCCGTTAGGTTGCTCGACGTATTTCCTAGTTCCTGTTAGGTGCCTCCGGTGTCGTCGAAGTCAGCCGATAGCGAATCGACTTCGGCTCGATGACCGGTTCGGCGTCGTCGGCGTCGCGCAAGTTGATCAGCACATTGCGGCCCATGCCTCGGCTGATGTAAGTGTCGCTCCATTCCTCTGGAGACAGCTTTACTCGCCGAGCACGGTCGAAAGTGATGAGGACTGCGTGGTCGAACCGTGTTAGTCGCACAGCCGACGCTCTAACAAGTGATTCGGTGGCTTGCGTCCATTTTTCGGCAACTAGAAATTCGATCTTAGTTGGCACGACGGTGGGCTGCCGCTGTGAATCGCGGAGGTAGACCGGCAAGGTCTCATACAGTTCAACAATCTGGTCCTTGCCGTCACCGCGAAGTGTAGTCTCGATCGCGATTCCAGCGCCATCGATCTGGAACTGCCGCGAGTACTCGTATTTTCCCAAGATCGTCGGCGTCTGCCCCACCACGTTGGGCGGCACGATGCCTGCGACGGTGACGACGGCGGTCTGGCCCATGATCTGGAGTGACACGTCGGGCCTTTGAATGCGAGCCGAGGTGAAGAAGACGCCAGCGGCGGTGAGGCCGCTCACCGCATGGTTCGGCCAATTACGCCAATTGTCGATGGCGTCGAACGATTTGCCGGAAGTCATGCCGCCGCGCTGGCCGAGGATCACGCACCCGGTGTGGGGCGTCCAGAACGCGGAGAGTTGCCCGCCGCTTAGGCCCATCGGGCCGGGAAATTGCCTCAAGCCATCATTCGGATCCTGACCTCCAATGGAGCCGACGTGCAGGATGGCCGCGAAGCCCGGCTGCTTGCAGACGACAAAGTCTTTCTCAAACGCGCGGATGAAGTTCTCGCCGCGTTCAAACGGTGACTTGAGATATGGAGAATTTTCAGCAACCAGTTTTTTGAAGTGGGCGTACGCGCCCGGGCGGTAAAACTCGTGGCCGGGGTTTACGCTGGCGGGAAAATTGTAGGTCATCCAAATCCGGCGTTCCCAAGGATGATTCGCCAACTCTTCGTTGCGGTAGTGTTCATTGGGAGTAACGGGGACGCCGTTCAGCATTTTGACTGGGTTCTCGGCGATCTGCGAATTGAACTGGGCCGCCTTTAGAGCCGGGCTGTTCTTCAACTCGCCATCGCTGGGCAGCGTGTTCAGGTGGGCCGCTTCGTCGGTGAGCATCGCGGCAGCCAGATCGCGAATTGTCCCCCATGACCACTGGTCAACGGAGGCCGGTCCCGCCACCCGGGAATTGAAATGGCTCGGCCCTGTAAGCGCACCGTCCGGCTCGCGGAGGATCAAGTGGCCCCGTAAGCGATAGGTCTTGGCCAGCGCCTCATTCACGAAAGGCCAGTTCGCGGCCAGACCCGTCGTTACGGCGAACAGATTGGCTTGGCCGTTGAATGGGATGTCTAGTCCGCCGCGGAACGTCCAGTAGCCGGCAGGCCTGAAGTATGCGGGATCGCTATAGAGTCTCTTGGCGAACGTTTCAACTTGGGCGGAAAACACTGGATCGGCCAAGACCCGCGCTACGCACCATAGACCCAACGGCGCGATTAAGTCGGATTGAGGGTCTTCCCAGCGCACACCCCACTGAATGACCCGCTCACCGTGTTTTCTAAGCCCCGCTTCGTAGGCTTTTCGCACTCGTTCTGGCAACACATCCCTAAACCCTGGATAGGGCAAGCCGAAGTAAACCAGTTGATAAGAGAAAAGGTCGGCCCGGCCGGCCTTTGGATCATCGTCGAAATCGGCGTCAACCATCAGCATGTTGGCCATCGCGGTCGCGAACGCTCGCAACTTCAAGCCGCGGTTATTGTGGAATGGATTACCGGGATAGTTCCACTGCACGAGCGGGATCAAAGTCTCGGGCCAGACCGGCGGCCGCATGACCCCTTGCGGCGTCTCGATGGCAGATAGGAGGAAGCATTCTGGCGGCGCGTTGATCGCAGGCGGGCCGCGCTTTGTGCCGACGAGTGGCTGCGTCATGCGCGTGAAGATCGTCGTGCGAAAGAGCGTTTCAGCATCGTGCTCGACCGGCTCATTCGTCAGCTTCGCCACCACGCCATGAGCGAAATCTTCCGACCTTAGCGAGCCGAGGTATTCGATAAGCACCCGCTGATACTCGTGGTCTCTCGGCAGCTTCGACCGAGGCACCGGTTTCGAATTTGCGATGGTCTGCCCGAACGCGGAGGCAAACCACTCAGTCAGCAGCAGGCCGGCCAGCGTCAAAAGCAACAACGGCCGCGTCATCGAAATGGTTGGTTAAAAATCGGTTTCAGAAAGTTTCGGGGGACAAAAGAACAATTACAATGACGGTTGAAAGGTTGTTAATCAGGTTCCCTCTTTGAGGACGGGTGGTTATTTAACCCCGCGCTTGTTATTTGCCATGCCGTGACTTGTTAGTGGCCGCCGCTCGCTGCGTATCTGGTTTGGGTTGCTACCGCTCCGATTACTAGTTCCCTTTTTTCTCCGGATTGTCCATGGGCGTCGCGCCATACTGCGGCGTGTGCGGCCACGGAATGACGTAGGCGCGTTTGGCCCAAGTTTCCCATTTTGCGATGAGCTCTTTGAGCTTCGCTGGTTCGGCGGCGGCGAGGTCGCGCGTTTCGGTACGGTCGGCGGCGAGGTTGTAGAGTTCCCATTTCCCGGCCGGGCCTTTGGCGACGAGTTTCCAATCGCCTTCGCGCGCAGCGCGATTGCCTTCGTGCTCGAAGAAGATGGGCTGCGTGCGCGGGAGCGGCTTGCCCTCGAACGCGGCGCGCAGGCTCACGCCTTCCAGCGGCGTGATGCGCTCGCCATTTAGTTCGGCGGGATACTTCGCGCCGGCGAGGTCCACGGCCGTGGCCATGAGGTCGATGAGGTGTCCCGGTTGGTGACGGAGTTCGCCCCGTGCGGCAATCCCCCGCGGCCAGTGCGCGACGAGTGGGGTGCTGATGCCACCTTCGTGGACCCAGTGTTTGTATTCGCGGAAGGGAGTGTTGCTCACGTTCGCCCACTCGCGGCCGTAGCCGTGGTAAGTGTCCGCGCCGCCGGGCAGGACGCCGTAGCCTTGGCGCACCGGGTAACCGTCGCGGGTCTGCTTGGGAATCATGTCGGGCTGCAAATAGTCCTTCGCCAGCGGTGCGAGCGTGGGTTGCGCGGCGCGCGGGGTGACGGGGCGTTGCGCGCGGCCCATGCCCTCGGCGCAACCGCCGTTGTCCTGCAGGTAGCAGACCAGCGTGTTCTCGAGTTGCCCGCGCGCCTTCAGTTCGGCAACGATGCGCCCGATGCCTTGGTCCATGCAGTCCACCATCGCGGCATAGACTTCCATGCAACGCGTCTCGAAGGCCTTGTCCGCGACGTTCGCCCAGGCGCCGGACGCGGGCGTGAGTGCCCACTTTGGCTCCACTAGCCCGAGTTGCTTGGCCTTTGCCCAGCGCGCGGCGCGGATGGGTTCGTAGCCGGAGTCGTAGCGGCCTTTGTATTTGGCAATGTCCTGCTCCTTCGCGTGCATCGGCCAGTGCGCGGCGGTGTAGGCCACATACAGGAAGAACGGTTTGTCCGGCGACTGCTGCGCGTGCTCGCGAATGAAACGCACGGCGTGGTCGCTGATGGCGTCGGTGTAGTAATACTCGGCGGGGCGATACTCGGGGTCGGCGTGCGGCGAGATGAACTGGTTGTCGCGTGTGAGGGTGTTGGGGTCAAAGAAGCTGCCCGCGCCGTGGATGGTGCCGTAAAAGCGGTCGAAGCCGCGTTGGAGCGGCCAGTTGTGCTTGGAGGGATTCGCCGGATCGGGCGCGCGCGGGGTGACGTGCCATTTGCCGACGAGGTAGTTGCGATAGCCGGCGGGCCGGAGCGCCTGCGCGATGGTGATGCACTGCTGGTTCAGGTCATTCTGGTAGCCGGGGCCGCCTTTCTTGCTGTCCACCATGTGCCCGATGCCGGCTTGGTGTGAGTAAAGGCCGGTGAGCAGCGACGCGCGCGTCGGACAGCAGCGGGCGGTGTTGTAGAACTGCGTGAAGCGCAGGCCGCCCGCCGCGAGCGCATCCAACTGCGGCGTGGCAATCTCGCCGCCGTAACAGCCGAGGTCCGAGAAGCCCATGTCATCGGACAGAATGTAGATGATGTTCGGCTTCGCTGGGGCGGCGCTGGCGGGGAAGCTCCAAAACCCAAATCCAATGCTCCAAAGAATCACCAAGCTCCACGTTCCAAATCGACGCCGACTCGACCCGAGTAAGCTTGGTGCTTCGAATTTGAATCGCATGGGGGACTTCGAGTTTGGTTTTCGATGCCTTCGCATGATTTTATGGCGGTGAGTTTACCCGAGCACTTCTAGCCGCGCTATCGTGATCCAACGCTAACTTTCGGCTAGCACTGGGCCGCACGATCACTTGGCCGGCCCGCGCTCCAGCAGCTTCTTTAGCTCAGTCACGGCCGCTGCGTGTTTAGGGTCGCCGGCGAGGTTGTGGTATTGCTTGGGGTCCGCCTGAGCATCGTAAAGCTCCACGCCCGCGAGGCCGCCATCCCATTCGATGTAGCACCAGCGGTCGGTGCGGACGCTGCGGCCCATGAGCGACTTCTTGGTCGGATCCACGCCGACGGTGAGGCTGACCTCGGCGTTGCGGGTGACTTGGGTGAACGCGGGCTTGTCCCATGCGGCCTGGGGATTAGCCAGGAGCGGCTTGAGGCTCTTGCCTTCGAGCTTCGGATGGATGGGCAGGCCGGCGAGGTCGGCGATCGTTGGGTGCAGGTCCACAAGCTCGGCCGGACGGCGGCACGTCTGGCCGTTCACCTTGTTCCCCGGCCTGGCGATGATCAGCGGCACGCGCGCGGATTCCTCGAAGAGGCTGCGTTTCTGCCACTGTCCGCCATGCTCGCCAAGCAGCCAGCCGTGGTCGCTGAAGAAAATGATCAGGGTGGTGTCCGCGAGTTTAAGGCGGTCCAGCGCGTCCACCACGCGGCCGACCTGCGCGTCCATCTGGCTCACGCTCGCGTAGTAGGCGCGGAGGAACTGGCGGATGTCCGGCTCGGCCACGCCGTAGTTGGGCGGGTTCACGAGCGGCGACACGCGGGGAATCTTCGCGAGGTGTTCCAGCGGCTCCTTGGGCAGCGAAAATTTCTCCACCGGATGCAGGTCGAAAAACGGCTGGCTCGCAACACACGGCACGTGGGGACGGAAGAAGCCGCAGGCGATGAAGAAGGGTTTGTCCGGCTGGGCGGCGTGCTGCTCCAGCAGCTTGATGACCTCGCCGGCGATCAGTCCGTCGGTGTGGTCCGTGCCGTCACCGGCCGTCGTGTGCCACGCGAGCGCCGCACCGAGACCGATCTTGGGCGTGTAGTTGAGCAGCGAGCTCTCCTCTGCTTTGTCGCGGCCCGACGGGTTGATGGTCCGCTGCCACGAGGGTGCATCGTCGAAGCCGTCCGTGCCGATCTGCATCGGCACGCCGTAGTGGTAGAGCTTGCCCGCGCGCACCACGGAGTAGCCGGCGCGCTGGAAGGTCTGCGGCAGGGTTTGCGCGTCGGGCACGGCCTTGCGGAAGTGTGTGACGTTCTCAAACACGCGCGTGGTGTCCGGCCGCAGCCCGGACATGAAGGAGGAGCGCGACGGGTTGCACAGCGGATACTGGCAATAGGCGCGCTCGAAGCGCACGCCGCGCTTGGCGAGGCGGTCAATGTTCGGCGAGGACGCGAGCGGGTCGCCGTAGCAGCCGAGGCGGGTGTTCAGGTCATCGGCAACCAGGAAGAGGACGTTGAGCTTCGGCGCAGCAGCGGCGGTGAACGCGAGCAGGCAGAGGGCGAGCAGGGTCAGTCGGACGTGCATGAGGTGAGCTTGCGCCGTGCGGTTGGTGGGACTCAAGCGGGAGTTCAGTCAGGGACTACGCACGTCGGCTCGACCGATGTCGCTTACGCGAGAATGGGCCGGATGATTTCGCCGTGGTCCAAGTCGAGCCGCTTGCGGTCAGGGACTTCGAGGCGGCGGCCATTCAATCCCAGTTGGTGCAGGATGGTCGCGTGGGTGTCCGTGACGTAGTGCGCGTCCTCGACGGCGTGGAAGCCCAACTCATCTGTCGCGCCATGAACCACCCCGCCCTTGATGCCACCGCCGGCCAGCCAGACCGAGAAGCCATAGGGATGATGGTCGCGCCCGTCCGCGCCTTGCGAGCCGGGGGTGCGGCCAAATTCGGTGGCGAAGACAACGATGGTTTCGTCGAGCAGGCCGCGGCGTTTCAAGTCTTGGAGCAAGCCAGCGGTCGGTTTGTCCACTTGGGCGGTGAGTTTGGCATGGTTCGCTTTCAGTCCGCTATGCGCGTCCCACGCGCCGGCCGCGCCGTCGCCGTGCTGGATTTGGATGAAGCGTACGCCGCGCTCGACGAAGCGGCGCGCGGCGAGGAGTTGGGTGCCAAAGGCTTTCGTCTCGGAATGGTCGAGACCGTAGAGCTGTTTTGTCTCGGCGGATTCGCGCTCGAAGTTGACCACTTCGGGCACGGCCATCTGCATGCGGAAGGCGAGTTCGTAACTCTTGATGCGCGCGTCGAGGGCTTGGTCGCCGGGGTATTGCGTGGCCTTTAGCCGGTTCAACTGCCCGACGAGGTTGAACTGTATTTGTTGCTCCGCAGCGCTGAGGTCGCCCTCCGGCCGCGCGTAGGCGAGCGGTTCGCGCGGGTCAATGACGAGCGGCACGGCGTCGTAGGCGGGGCCGAGGTAACGGCCGTCGCGCTTGTCGAAGAAGCGCGGGCCCATGTTGATGAACTGCGGGAGATTGTCGTTGAGCGAGCCGAGGCCGTAGTTCACCCACGCGCCGATGGTCGGCTCCTGCACGTCAAGCATGTGCCGGCCGGAATGAAACTGCACCTGCGCGCCGTGATTGTCATCGGTGGTCCACATGGAGCGCACGATGGCGAGGTCGTCCACGCAAGCGCGGAGGTGGGGAAACCAGTCGCTGACCGCGATGCCGCTTTTGCCGCCGGGCGCATAGCCGACTTGCAGCGGGTAAATCTTGTTGCGCTGCTGGCCGTTGGCATCGTTGACCACAACCACGCGCACGCGCTTGCGTTTCTCGGGATCGTTGATGCCCTTGAAAGGCGTTTCATCAAAGGTCTTGCCGGCGTATTGGGTGAGGGCCGGCTTGGGGTCGAAGCTCTCCATGTGGCTCAACCCACCCCGCAAGAAAATCCAGATGACCGACTTGGCCCGCGCGGGAAAATGCGGCAGGCCCGTGGGTGGCCGCCAACTGCCTTCCAACCCGAAACCATCCCGCGCAAGCATCGTATTTAGTGCCAGCGTACCGAAGCCAAGGCCGGAGCGGGTGAGGAAGGAGCGGCGAGAGACGGTGGCGCTCATCCAACTGGCTAGTTACTTCGCCGCCGGCACCACCACAAGTTCGCCGCGGTCGGCTTTGGGTTGGAGGCGGATATAGTCGCTAAGGATGCTGAGCGTTTCCTTCAGATATACGTCGAGGATGGCTTTCGCCGCGTCTGTGGTGTCCTCAGGCTCCTCGCCGTCCTCCGGGTTTTTTGGGGCTGAAGCCTTGGGGTTCGGTTTGTTTTTGTCCTCGGCTTTGGGTTTGGGTGGCTGGAGTGCGACGAGTGGCTGGTTTTTATCCACGGTCTCAGTCTTCACGAGGAAGACTTTGTCGGTGACGGCTGCCCGGGCGTCGCGCTCCTTCTTGCGGACTTCCGCACGGGCCTCCGCTTCGGCTTTTTCCTTGAGGCGCTGCGGTTCGCTCAACGAAACGCTCTTGTCAGCCCGCTGTTTTTTCACCTGCTCGATGTCTTCGAGGATGTAGCGGAAGTCCTGGTTCTTGGCGATGCGGTCAGTGGAAAGCTTGCGGAGCTGATCGAGGCTTCCGTTGACGCGGTCAGTGCGCTGGTATTTTGCGGGCTGAATGTTGTCGGCGTCGAGGACGTTGGGCAAGTAAGCCTCACCAGTTTCGAGGAGGTCGAGGACGTTGGGCAACGTGATATCGGGCGTGACACCGTGCTTCTGCGTGGTGCCGCCAGCAATGCGGTAGAATTTTGAGATGGTGAACTTGAGCTGGCCGGGATCGGTGACCTGCCGATTGCCCATCCACTGGGCGAGCGGAAAGAGTGTTTGCACCGTGCCCTTGCCGTGCGTGTGCTGGTCGCCGACGATAAGCGCGCGGCCGTAGTCCTGCAATGCGGCGGCAACAATTTCCGAGGCGGAGGCGCTGTGGTGGCCGACGGCGACGATGAGCGGACCGTCGTAAGCGAGGCGGGCATCCTCATCTTCAAGGACTTCAGTCTGCTTAGGCTGGCGAACTTGGACGACAGGGCCGCGTTTAATGAAGAGGCCGGTGAGTTCTACGGCTTCGTTGAGCAGACCACCACCGTTGCGGCGCAGGTCAAGGACGAGGCCAGAAATGTTTTCCTTCTTCAGTCGGCCAATGAGCTTTTCAACGTCCGCCGCGCACTTCTGGTAGAATTGGGGCAGCTCGATCACACCAAGGCGCTGGAGCTTACCGTCCAAGCCTGCGAGTTCAACGACACGAGCGTAAGCGTAGGACTCTTTGAGTTTGATCTCGTCCCGCACAATGCGGATTTCTTTTCGCTCGGCATCGCTCGCAGCCCCGACCGGAATGACAATTAGCCGGACCTCGGTGCCTTTCTTGCCGCGGATCATGTCTACGACCTCATCGAGCTTCATGTCCACACAGTCCACGGGTTCGGCAGAGCCCTGGCCGACGGCAACGATGCGGTCCTTGGGCTTGAGCTGCTTGCTCAGTTCGGCAGGGCCGCCGGGGGTGAGGTTCACAATTTCGGTGTAACCCTCATCGGTCTGGGTGAGTTGTGCCCCAATCCCGGTGAGCTTCAACTGCACGTTGTGGATATTGAAGTTTTTGGCGACCGCGGGGGCCATGTAGTCAGAGTGCGGGTCATAGGCGTGGCCCAGCGCCGACAGATATGCTTGGAGAATATCGCTGGAATCAAACTGCTTCATGTTCCGCTGCAGCCGGGCGTAACGCTTGGTGGTTTTCTCGGCGGCCTTTTCCAGCGTATCGCCGGCGAGCTTTCCGCCGAGTAGTTCAAACTTCACGCGCTGCCGCCACAACTCCTGCGCATCGGCCTCGGATTTAGGCCACGGCAGCTTGTTGCGCTGCGGAATAAACTTTTCGTCGGTGGTGAAGTTGTGTTTTTCCTTGACCAAGGAGCCGACGCGGCCAACGGCAGCATCGAGCCGTTGCAGGTAGCGGGTGAAGATCTCGTAAGCTGCGCTCGCGTCGCCTTTCTTAGTGAGGTTATCCAGTTCTTTTCCGTATTTCTCAGTGAACTCGTCCACGTCGGGTTGAAGAAAAATCATGTGGTTGAAGTCGAGGGCGTCGAGAAAGTTCTTTAAATGCATTGCGGCGACCTCGTCGTTAAGTGGGGCGCCTTTGTAGTGTGCGCGGTCGAGCAGATCACCGACGGATTTGGCGATGCGTCCGGCTTGGTCGCGCGTGAACTCGACAGCCTGCGTGGACCCACCCGCTAAGCAGAGTGCTGCCAGCCCGGCAGAGAAAAATGATTTCATATTCGCTGTAACTAAGAATGTGCCCGCCGACGGTGCGGAATCAACTGGTAAGTCCGTCTAAAATTGGGCGCACAGGCCACAACCAGTGGACTAGCCAGCGGGGCGATTGTTCAAAACAAGGTTGCCGGCTGGTCGGCCTTGCGAGCCGGGCAGGCGTGGTTCGCAGCGGTCACCGCCCGGTGGAAATCCCCCGTAACTCGCACGAGCAGGGTAGCCGTGGACTAAAGTATCTTCCAGCGCGGGCCAGCTTAACCGCTCAAACGAAAATCGTCTGCTCACGGCCTGGCCCCACAGATGCGATGGCGAGCTTTGCACTCGTCTGATCGGCTATGAACTTGAGATAATCACGAGCCTTAGGTGGAAGATCCTTCCACTTGCGAGCCTTGCTAGTGTCTACCTGCCAGCCGGGGCGTTCCTCGTAGACCGCTTCGCACAGTGCGAGAACTTCGATGTCGTTGGGCAGGTGGTCGAACTTCACCGCGCCCACGCGGTAGCCGGTGCAGACTTTGATGGCGGCGAGCGTGTCAAGGCCGTCCAGATTCGTCACCGCCAGCTCGTCAATGCCGTTGACCATCGTGGCGTGGCGTGTGGCTACGGCGTCGAACCACCCACAGCGCCTGGCCCGGCCGGTGGTTGCGCCAAACTCGCGGCCCATGCCGTGAAGCAGATCGGAAACCTGCGCGTTTTCGGTTGGCAGTGGCCCCTCGCCCACGCGCGTAGTGTAAGCCTTCATCACGCCCACTACTTTGTCCATTTTGTGCGGTGGCACGCCGGAGCCGGTGCACGCGCCGCCGGCCGTGGTGTTCGACGAGGTGACGTAGGGATAGGTGCCATGGTCAATGTCCAAGAACGTCCCTTGCGCGCCCTCGAAGAGCACGCCGCGTTTCGCGCGCGTGGCCTCGTGCAGGTAAACCACCGTGTTCGCCACATACGTGCGGAGCACGTCAGCGGCGGCGGAATAATCCGCGAGAATCTTTTTGTAGCTTACGGGCTTGGCACCGAGGCCCTTGAGATGTGCGTTCGCGTCTTGCACGCGGGCCTTCAGCTTTGCAGCGAAGCGCTCCGGGCTGATGAGGTCGGAGACGCGCAAGCCGACGCGTGCCGCCTTGTCGCCATAACAAGGGCCGATGCCGCGCTTAGTCGTGCCGATTTTGCCCTTGCCCTTGGCCAACTCGCGCGCGCCGTCCAGCTCACGGTGATAGGGAAAAACAACGTGCGCGGTCTCAGAGATGAGGAAGTTATCCGGCGTAACCTTCACGCCGAGCTTTGCTAAACCGGCCATCTCGGAAACGAGGCCGATGGGGTCGAGCACCACACCGTTACCAATGACGCAGATTTTGCCGGGCCGCAGGATGCCGGACGGGATCAAGTGCAGGACGAACTTCTGCCCGCCCACGATGACGGTGTGGCCGGCATTGTTGCCGCCGGCATAGCGGACAACGATGTCCGCGTCCTCCGTGAGCACGTCAATGATTTTACCCTTGCCTTCGTCGCCCCACTGGGCGCCGACGAGAATCGTGTTGGCCATGTTAACTATCAGCTACTAGCAGTCGGCCATCGGTGAGGACGGCAAGAAACAAAAAAAACCCCAAATTGTAAATTCGGGGCGAACCGCTCAGTACTTACAAGCGGACGCTAGGAATGCAGAGCCGCAATGTCAATCGCGCTTTGCACGAAGCACCCAAGCTTCACCGGCCCCAGCGACGCCGAAAGGGCCGGTTGCCGGAACTCTTCGGGCTAGGGCGGTGCGCCCAGGTGCTTCCCTTCCCTGGTTCCGGCGCAAAGCCGCTCTGCCAACTGTTCTCGCGCTGCTGCGGCGGCAGCTCGCGCGGCGACTGCTGCTGTTGCTGCGGGTGCGGTCGCTTCTGCTGCTGGTGGCGCTGGGGGTGCTGGGGCCGTTGTTGCTGCTGCCGGTGCTGCGGCTGGCCTTGGTGGCGGGCTTGCGTTTGGGGCTGCGGTCGTGGCCCCTGTTGGTCAGTGTAATCAAAGTCCGCCGCGTGCTTGCGCACCAGCCCGCGCCCAATGAACCGCTCCAGCCCCCGCAGCTCGTGTTGATCCTCCGGCGTCACAAAGCTGATTGCATCGCCAATCGCTTGGGCACGGCCCGTGCGACCGATGCGATGCACGTAGTCCTCCGCATGCATCGGAAAGTCGAAATTCACCACATGCGAAATACCGTCCACGTCAATGCCCCGCGCCGCGATGTCCGTTGCCACCAGCACGCGCACCGCGCCGCTCTTGAAGTCCCGCAACGCCCGCAGCCGCTGCGCCTGCGAGCGGTTTGAGTGCAGCGTGGCGCAGTTGATGCCGTGCTGCTCGAGCTGCCGCGCCAGCCGGTCGGCCGCATGCTTCATCCGCACGAAGACCAGCACCATGTTCATGTCCGGCTCGCGCAGCAGGTGCGCGAGCAACGCCACTTTTCGCGAACGCGGCACCTCATAAACGAACTGCGTGACGGTCTCCGCCGGATTCGCGCGGCGCCCGATCTGCACCAGCTTGGGCGAGTGCTGAAACTCATGGGTCAAACGCTCGATTTCTGGCGACAACGTGGCCGAAAAGAGCAGCGTCTGCCGCTGCTTGGGCAACTCGCGCACGATGCGCCGTATGTCTGGCAGAAAACCCATGTCCAGCATGCGGTCCGCCTCGTCGAGCACGAGGAATTGCAGGCCGCTAAAATCCGCGAAGCGCCGCCCCATCAGGTCCAGCAGCCGGCCCGGCGTGGCGATGATGATGTCCAGCCCGTTGCGCAGCGCGTTAATCTGCGCGGTCTCGCCCACGCCACCGAAGATGGTGGCCATGCGTAATGGCAGGTGCTTCGCGTAGGTGCGCACGTTCTCTTCGATCTGTGCCGCCAGTTCGCGCGTCGGCGCGAGCACAAGCATTCGCGTGCCGCGCCCTTGCCCAGCGGTGGTCGCGAGCTTGGTCAAGATGGGCAACGTGAAAGCCGCCGTCTTGCCCGTGCCCGTCTGCGCAATGCCCGTGAGGTCGTGGTTCGCCAGAATCTGCGGGATGGCCTGCGTCTGGATGGGGGTTGGCTCGGTATAACCGGCGTCCGCGATGGCGCGGAGGATTTCCGGGGCGAGGTTCAATGCATTGAACGACATAAAGCCCGGCAGCGTGCCGAATGGACGTCGCCGGGGCGAATCATTTTTTGAGGCACAAAGGCGAGCCGAACTAGCCCGAGACCCGCCCGTCAGCACACTTAACTAACGCGGGTAATTCGTCAATTTTTGGCTTCTCACTTTTCGACGGACAACGGAAGGGAGCCAACGTCCCGCGAAGCACCGCTATTTCGGCCTTTGAACCCGGTAGGTCCGCGCTACTGCGCGGCCTCGGCTGTCGATGGCTGGGTGATGTTCGCGGCAATCCGACGGGTGGCGGTCAGCCCAACAACTTCGTCTCCACACGCGCAAAGCTCTGGATGCGGGAAGACACCACCTGGCCGGGGTTCTAACAGCGGGACCTCAGCCGCCTCTTGTAAGCTACCTCTTGCTGACGTTCAGCCTCGGTCTAGTTTGGCCGGGCTGAATCTTTGCTGACGCGTCCGTTGGCGTTCCTTACGGAACGATGCAGTTGGAAATGGGTCGCGGTCGGCCGTGGACGCACGCTCGCCAGCGCCGTTTAGTGAGTTCACACGCCCGGTATTCGGTGCGAGGGCGCACCGAACAGCAGCCAAAGCTCAAGCCGCATCTAGATGACCTCGCCGCGATGCAAAAGAAGACGGCGGCCCCTCACGGCAAAAGCCCAACGCCCGGCTGGCTCACGTTGTCGGCCCGCTGATGATGGCCACGGCGGCGACCTTGGGCACAAGATAACGGGCGGCGACGGCCTTCACTTCGGCGAGCGTCACGGCTTCGTAGCGGGCGTCCGAGGTCTCGTGGCGGCGGTAGCCGAGGCCGTAAAGTTCGTCGAGGGCGTGCAGCATCGCCTGACCACCCAAATCCTGCCGCGCGATTTTCCTTTGGCCGATGATTTTGGCCTTCGCGCGCCTTAATTCCTCTTCGCTCAAGCCTTCGGTGCGGAGCAACTCAGCCTCGGCAAGCAGTTCCTTTTCCACTTGTGCGGCCTGCTCGGGCGCGGTGCCGCAGTAGAAGGCAAACCAGCCCGGCACCAAGCCCGCGACATGCTGCGCGCCGACGTAGTAGGCCAGCCCAAGCTTCTCCCGGATGCGCGTGAAGAGCCGCGACCCCATGTCGCTGCACGCTTCTTGGATGAGGTCGAGCGCGTGGTGGTCGTCGTGGGCCATCGTGGTGCCGGGGAAGCCGATGACAAGGACGGCTTGTTTCTTGTCGCGGGATTCGCTGGCGCGGAGCGAAGCCTGTTTCGTGTCTTGTGCTTGGTGTTTCGGGCTTGGCGCGCAGGCCGGTTTCCATTTGCCAAACGCCTTCTTCACTTCGGCCACGACGCGCTTTGTGTCCACTGCGCCGTAAATGGAGAGGACGCAGTTGTCGGGCGTGACGAGTTGGCGGTGCAACGCCGTGAAGTCGGCGACTTGTAACCGCTTCACGGTTTCCTCCGTGCCGAGCGAATCGAGGCCGTAGCCCGAGTCTCCGAAGAGGGTTTTCCGCATCAGCTTGAAGCAGCTCATCAGCAACTCGTCGCGTTGGTGGCGGAGGTTGCCGAGTTGAATCTCCCGCTCGCGCTCCAGCTCGGACTTCGGGAAGGCGGGCCGCAGCAGCACGTCGGCGGTGAGTTCCAAACCAAGGGCAAAATCCTCGCGCAGCACATCGGTGGTGACCCCGAAACTATTGTTGCCGCTGTAGGTGTCGAGGCTGCCGCCGACGCTCTCGCTTTCCGTCGCGAGCTGCTCGGCGGTGCGGGTCTTGGTGCCTTTCATCAGCAGCTTGGCGAGCAGGGAACTCGCGCCGTTGTTCGCCGCCGTCTCGGCCAGCACGCCGCCGCGCAGGCCGGCGCGAAAGTGCACGAAGGGCAGACGGTGGTCTTCCTTCACCAGCAGGCGCAGGCCGTTGGGCAAAATGAACTTGGTAATGTCGCTCTGGTTGCTGACCTCGATGTTTGCGGTCGCCTTGGGCGCGGAGCCCTCGGGCAGCAGCGCGTAGAGCGTGCGGTTTTCCGCCGTGAGGTATTTCCGCGCCACGCGCTGCAGGTCGGCGGGCGTGAGGCGCCGCACGGCGTCGAGGAAGCGCTGCGAGAAGTTCAGGTCGCTCGCGGCGAGCCAGTTGCCGCCGAGGTCCGCGGCTTGGCCCGCCATCGTCTTGCGCGTGGCAAGCGTGCCGGCGGTGAATTGCTTCACGGCCTTTGCCAGCTCGGCCTTCGCCACGGGTTTGGCTTTCATCCCTTCGACCTCGGCCAGCATCGCGTCGCGGGCAGCGGCAAACTTGCCCGCGTCCACCACGCCGCTCATGCCAAAGAGGCCGGGCTGACCGGGGTTGTAAGTCCATGCGTCGGCGGAGTGCACGAGGGCCTGCCTTTCGCGGACGTTCTGAAAGAGGCGCGAGCTGCGACCATTGCCGAGCAAGGTGGCCAGCACGTCGAGCGCGGGAAGGTCCGCGTGCCGCACGTCCGGGATGTGCCACGAGAAGTGGAAATGACCGAGCTCAATGGGCGCTTCCTCGATGACCTCGCGTGCGGCGGCTTGGGTCGGTTCTTCAGGGATGACTAATGGCGAAATGGCGCGCGCGGGAGTCTTAGCCCAAGCTTCTTTGATTTGCGCGAGCACGTCGGCGGCCACGATGTCGCCCACGACGAGGAAGAAGACGTTGTTCGGCGCGTAACGCTCACGATAATAGCCCACGATGTCCTCGCGCTTAAGTGTGTCGAAAATGTCGCGGTAACCGATGACCGTGAAGCGATACGGACTGCGCGTGTAAGCCGTTTCGAAAAGCCGGCGACCCGCGCGGCGGCCGGGGTCGTCATGTCCCATATCCATCTCGCGGCGGATGACGTCGAGCTCCTTCACCAACTCGTCCTCCGGCAGCGTCGCGTGCTGCATGATGTCACATAACACGTCCACGGCGACGCGCGTGCCGGTGTTCGGGGCGTCGATGTGATACACCGTGCGGTCGAAGCTCGTGTAGGCGTTCATGTACCCGCCGGCGTCCTGCACTTCCTGGTCAATCTTCCCTGGCGGACGAGTGGTCGTGCCCTTGAAGAGCATGTGTTCGAGCACGTGGCTTAGACCCGCGCCAAGCCAGCGACCTTCATGCACACTGCCCGTCTGCGCCCACGCCTGTGCGGACACGACGGGTGCCGAGCGGTCCTCGCGCAAGATGACGGTCAGGCCGTTGTCCAGCGTGGTGACGGTGGTGCCAAGTGGGATGGCGGGGAGAGAGGACGGTTTAGTGCGGGAAAGTGCGCGTGCGACGGCCATATCAAGGGGCTGAAAGTAGCCTTTGCCCCTAGACTGTGCAACGAAAGGGGCGAGGAAACTGCATTTTGCGTCGCGCCCGTCAAAGAGCCGCCAATTAGCGCGAGGACTTCGTTCGGCCCCCAACGGACTTATCTGCCTACAGCCCAGCCCCAGATGAGCCAGGCCGGACGATGCGGTACCGGTGTTAACGGCGTTAACTCACCGGCTCTGCGGGCTTGGATTGCGCTGCCTTGCCCTTCGGCAGATACGGCTTCCGGAACGCCTCGAAGAAATCATATCCGCCCTTGAAATCCTCGCGGCTGTCCTTGTCAGTCTTCCCGAGCAGCGAGCTTTCCACCATGTTGAAGACAATCTCACCGAAATCCTCGCCGCGACGAATGCCCCATTCCTCCAGCACCATGAGCGTCAGCGGGCCGAATTGCTCCAGCGCATGCGCGCGGATGGCCTCCAGCAACTGCTGGCCAGTCACGTGCGTCGGCCGGTCCTTCGCGGGCTTGCCGCCACCCTTGCCGAATTTCCGTTGCGCCACGTCCAGTGCCTCGCGAACAAAGAAGTAAGCATCGCGGGCATAACGGGCATCGCGGGATATGATAGCCTCGACACCTTCTTCGAAATTGATCTGAGTCTGCATGTTAGCGAGTGGCGGACGACATTGGTATAGACGACGGGATGTGGGTGGCCGTTCGATATGCCTTCGCCGCCAGACCAAGGAACACAAGAAGCAACAACATGAACAGCACCGTCTGCTCCTGCCGCGTAAGCCACTTCATAAGCGCAACCTAGGGGCAAAGGTAAGGGGTCACAACCCCAAGTTATCCTCATGCCCAAGCGCATTGAGGGCGCTGTAGCGGCGGCTTGCGGCGCGAGCTCCGGTTGAGCAGCAAACCGCCGCTACAGGGCGGACTGTCGCCGGTTGAACACCACCGCATCCTCGTAGCGCACGCCGTTGCCGCCGAAGATGTCCAGCGCCGAGCCGATGGTCAGGTGCACGCGCCCACTGCCCGCGCGCGTGACCGACTCTAAATCAGCCAGTGACCGCGCCCCGCCCGCGTAGGTCACCGGGATTGGCGACCAGCGTGCGAGCTGTTCCACGAGCCCAAAATCCACGCCCAGGCACAAGCCCTCCACATCCACGGCATGCACCAGGAACTCCGCGCAATGCATCGCCAATCGCGTCAGCGCGTCTTCTTCCACCTTTAACTCGGTGAACTTCTGCCAGCGGTCCGTCACCACCCAGTAGTCGCCGTCGCGCTGTCGGCAGCTCAGGTCGAGCACGAGCCTCTCCTTGCCAATCGCCTTCACCAGCGCGCGCACGCGGTCAAAGTCCAGCCGCCCGTCGCGGAAGACCCACGAGGTGACGATGACGTGCGAAGCACCGGCTTCGAGCCAGCCGCGCGCATTGTCAAGATTCACGCCGCCGCCAAGATGTAGGCCGTTGGGGAAGGCCGCCAAAGCTTCGCGCGCCGCCGTTTCATTGCCCGCACCAAGCTGGATGACGTGTCCGCCGGTCAGCCCGTCGCGCCGGAAAAGTTCCGCAAACCACGATGACGGCTTGTCGCTGACGAAGTTTGTGCGCAAGCCGGCCCCGCTATCTTTAAGCGAGCCACCGACGATTTGCTTCACCTTGCCTTCATGCAGGTCTATGCAGGGACGAAACACGCGGGCGAGTTTAAAGCCCAAAGCCCCGCGCTCCAAGACTGGAGTAACTGGACATTTCGATGTTGTGTTGAGCCGCGCGGTTGACACTCACCTGTGCCCTCTGGTGTCATCCGCGCATGGCCAAAAAGAAACTCACCAAGCCACTCAAGAAGGTCCTCATCCCCATCGGCGACGCCACGGAAGTCATGGATACGCTCTACCCTATTTTTCGCCTGCCGGAAGACGGCTTCGAGGCCGTCGTGTGCGGGCCGGAAGCGCGGCTCTACCACGGCGTGCTGCACGAGATTCCGCCCACCGCCGAGGGCGAGCCCAAGTGGGACATCACCCGCGAAAGCCCCGCCTACCACGTCCGCGCCACCATCGCCTTCCGCGACGTGAAGCCGGAGGAGTATTGCGGCCTGTTCATCTCCGGCGGGCGCGCGCCCGAGTACCTGCGCTACGACCAGGACCTGCTCCGCATCACGCGCCACTTCTTCGCCGCGAACAAGCCCGTCGCCAGCGTCTGCCACGGCATTGAAATCCTTACCGCCGCTGATGTCATCAAGGGTCGCACCGTCACCACCGTGGCCAAGTGCGAGCTGGACGCCCTGCAAGGCGGCGCGAAATACGTGAACCAGCGCGTGGTCGTGGACGGTAACCTCGTCTGCTCTCGCGTGTGGATGGACAACACTTGGCTGCTGAAGGAATTCATGGCGATGCTCAAGCGATCTGTGGGGGAGTGAGTCACCCACCCCGCGGTTAACCTCAATCCACAAACGCCTTACCCGGGCTTGATGCTCGCGCACGAATACCAGAATGCCATGTGATAAACCGACGACGCGGCGAACGATCGCTCGTTCGGAGAATCCTTAAGCTTCGGTGTCACGCCAAACATGACGCTAAAAACGGATGTCCCACGAGCCGAGCCAATCAGACATAATCCATCAGCTTATGAACCAACTTTCCACTCGCCGCCACTTTCTCGCGACCACCGCGTTGGCCGCGTGCTCACTTTCCGCCGCCGCGCCGGCCCGCCGCGTCGGCCTCGGCTTCAGCCTTTACGGGATGAAGACGCTGCCCGTCGCGGACGCGCTGCGGGTCTGCGCGGAGACGGGCTTTCACGATGTCGAGTTCACGCTGAATCCCGGTTACCCGACCGAGCCGAAGCTGCTTTCCGCCGAGCAGCGCAAGGAACTACGCGCCCAGCTTGCGGCGCGCGGCCTGCGTGTGGCCGCGTTGATGGATAATCTCAGCCTCACGGCGGACGACGGCACGCACGCGAAAAATCTGGAGCGCATTCAGGCCGCCGCGCAACTCGCGCACGACCTCGCGCCGGATGCGCCGCCCGTGCTCGAAACCGTCATGGGCGGCAAGCCCGCCGAGTGGGACAAGGTGAAAGCGCAGATGGCCGCGCGCCTCGCCGATTGGGTCAAGGCTGCCGCTGCCGGCAAGCTCACGCTCTGCATCAAGCCGCACGTCGGCAGCGCAGCGCATTTGCCGGAGCACGGGCTGTGGCTGCTGGAGCAAGTGAATAACCCGGCGGTGAAGCTCGCATACGACTTCAGTCATTACCAATTGCGCGGCGTGGACCTCGGCAAGTCGCTCGACGCGCTGCTGCCGCACACGCGATTCATTCATGTGAAGGATTCCGTCGGCGAGCTGGGCAAGTTCCAGTTTGTGCTGCCGGGCGAGGGAAAGATTGACTACGCCGATTACTTCCGCCGGCTTAAGGCCGCGAACTGGTCCGGCTCGGTCTGTGTGGAAGTCAGCGGGCAAGTTTTCAGCAAGCCCGGCTACGACCCGGTGGCGGCGGCGAAGAAGTCTTATGCTGCACTGGCACCGGCGTTCAAGGCAGCGGGACTGTAGGCGCAGCTACTTCAGCGCCCCGTCCAACAGCTCCACCACGCGCGGCGCGCGGGCGGCGACGCGGGCATCGTGCGTGGCGATGACGAGCGTGGCGTTGTGTTCCGTGCGGAGTTCGCAGAGGAGGTTCAGGATTTCCTCCCCGGTGTGGGAGTCGAGGTTGCCGGTTGGCTCATCAGCGAGAATCAACTGCGGCTGATTGACCAGCGCGCGGGCGATGGCCACGCGCTGCTGCTCGCCGCCCGAGAGTTCTGCCGGACGGTGTTCCAGTCGTTGCTCCAGCCCGACGCGGCGGAGCAGCTCACGCGCCCGACGCTCGGCTTCAGCCGCATCGAGCCGCGCGACGCGCGCAGGCAGGCTGACGTTTTCCAGCGCGTCGAGTTCTGGCAGGAGGTGATAGGCCTGAAACACGTGGCCGATGCTGGCGATCCGGAGTTTCGCCAATTCGCCGTCGGTCAGCGCAGCCAAGCTCTGCGCGCGGAATTGGATGTCGCCGTGGTTGGGCCGGTCAAGCCCGCCGAGCAAATGTAGCAACGTGCTTTTGCCCGCACCGGAAGCGCCGCGTAACGCGACGAACTCGCCGGCCTGCACGGCAAAGTCAACGCCACGCAGGACTTCGACGAGCCGCACACCGATGCGGTAGGTTTTGCGCAGGCCGGTAGCTCGCAGCAGTGGTTCACTCATTGCGCAGTGCTTCCACGGGTTGGAGCCGCCCTGCGTTCCATGCTGGTAGCAGGCCGGCGAGCAGGCAGATAAAGAGCGAGCCGCCGCAGATGATGGCGAGGTCACTGGGCACGATGAGCGCGGGCAGGCGGTCGAAGGCGTAAATGTTCGCCGGGAACAGTTCGAAGCCCGTCACTCGCCGAAGAAAAAAGAGGAAATCATTGCGGTAATGCAGCATTAGCAGCCCTAGGCCAAAGCCCGCGATGACGCCGAGCACGCCGACGATGAGGCTCTGGCTTAGAAACAGCCAACGCACTTGGGCGTTGGTCGCTCCGAGCGCCTTGAGCACGCCAATCTCGCGCGTCTTCTGTACAACAAAGGTGATCTGTGCGCTGGTGATGCCGAATGCAGCGACAATCATAATGAAGAACAGCAGGTAAAACATGACGTTCTTCTCGACGAGAAGCGCGTTGAGGATGGTGGAGTTGTCGTCCATCCATGTGCGTACGTGCAGTTCCAGCCCCAACGCGCGTTGTATCTCCGCGCGCGCGGCCTCCGCCTGATAAGGATCGTGAAGCATGACTTGCAGGCCATGGACGTTGTCCGCCAGCTCGTATAAGTCTTGGGCGTTGGCGAGCGAGGTGACGACGACGTGCGCGTTAAACTCGTAGTATCCCACGTCAAAAATGCCTTTGATGGTGTATTCATCCGGCAGGGCGGCCTCTTCCTTTCCGCTGCGCCGGCTGTCCTTCATTTTTTTAAGGTTCGCGGGGGAATAGATCGCCACGCGGTCGCCCACGCGCAGGTTCAGGTTATGGGCGAGTTCGCGGCCCACGATCAACCCGTTGCCGCGCAGGTCGAAGGCGCCGCTCGTGACACTCTTGGGCAGGTGGCTTACGTCGGCCTCGCGCTGGGGATCCACGCCGCGCACCACCGGCGCATCTACGAGCGAGCCGCCTTCAGGCGGCTGCGTCTCCAGCAGCACCTTGCCCTGCACGAAGGGGGCGACGCCTCTAACGCGCGGGTTGGTCATGATGCGGGCCATAACAGCTTCGCGATTGGTGAGGAGTTCACCGGGCTGGATGACGCGGAGATGGGCGTTGAAACCAAGGAGCTTCTCGCGGAGCTGGCGGTCGAAGCCACTCATCACGCTGATAACAATGATGAGCACCGCCACACCAAGCATCACGCCAATGACTGAGATGAGCGTGATGACAGAGACGAACGTACGCTTGGGCCGCAGATAACGCAGCGCTAGCAGCAGTTCGAAGGGCAATCGCGACACATGCAGACGCTAGCCGAGGCAGGGGCGACCGGGCAAGCGATTCGCCGTGCCTTTGGACTGCACTTGCCTACGGCGTCCGCTCGCCCGGCGGGATGTGGATCACCGTCAGCGCGCAGGAATCCCAAACTTTGGTGTCCCGACTGCAATTCCAAGTGACGTAAAGCGTCTCGCCCTTCGCATCGAGGGCCACGCTGTAGGTGCCGCGGGGCGTCACGCCGTATTTCTGGTGATAGAACGGGTGCAGGAACGCAATGACCTTCCGCGTCTTGGTCTTGGTGTCGTATTGCACGACCGCCGAGTTGTCCGTCTCGCTGCCGCCATGCGCGCCGGGCACGTAATAGACAAAGCGCCCGGTCGGGTCAGCATCCAGCGTGGTAATGTATTGGTTCACGCCCACGGAGGCAGGGCCGAGCACTTCGATGCGCTCGGTCTTCGGGTGGAAGGCGTAGAGCTGCGACTCCGTGCCCTTCACCGGATGCGGCACGGTGTAAATGATGCCCTGGGGGGTCTCGTCGCTCGCCGCGCGGAGACCGATGGCGCCGGGGACGGGCGTGGGTTTGCCTGGTTGTGCCGGATCGAAACGCACGAGCTCGTTGCCGTGGAGCGAATCCACGTTGAACCAGACTCGGCCCGTGCTGGCCGAGAAGATCATCGCCCGCGCCGGCCCGCCGAAGCCGGACCAGATCATCTTCTTCGCCGCGAGGTCGTAGGCGAAGAACGTCACGCTCTTCTCACCCGCACGCGTCTCCGGCTCGGTGCCGCCGTAGAAGATGAGCCGTTGCGGATCGGTCAAGCCAGTCGGAATGCAATGTCCGGGCACGGGGCCCTCGGCGATAATGTCCGCCTGCGCCGTCGCGGGATGCACGCGGATTAGCCAGTCGCCTTTGTAATCCTTGTCACCATCGGTTGCCCGCGTGCCGCCGCGATGCGTGCCGCAGTAGATCCAACCATCGCGTCCCAGCGCGAGCTGCGTGTGGATTTTGCCCGGCGTGTAGCGGCTGGCGGGCAGATTGAGCAGTTTCTTTACATCGACGAGCAGGCGGAACTTCCTCGTGGCGGGGTCAAACTCATATATGAATGCCGAACCGCTGGGCGCGATGTGATCGCCGATACTCGCATAATATTTGCCATTGGCGAACAGGCTGTCGCCCCAGTTGGACCAAGGGTTGCCGCGGTAGGTCTGCCCCGGGAAGTAAGCGAAGTCCACGGTCGGTGGCGTCTTGGCGATGGCGACACCCGGCAGCAACGTGGCCGGCGGCTGGAGAAATTCCGGCGTGGTGTCCGTGACCATCTCCTTCCCACCCGGTAGCACGGGCGGATAAGCCACCTCGGGGTCAGCCTTGGGTTTAGGCTTCGCGGCCTTCGGTGTGGCGGGCTTGGGAGTCTGGGCGGAAAGAGTTAGGGCGCACGCAAGCGAAGCGACCAGCAGCAGCGCGGGTTTCATATTGCAAGCTTCGACTGCGGAGGTGGAAACGAGCTTCACGAGAAGCGCGCCGGTGCTACGCTCCGCCCATGTCACTGCGTTGCCTGCTCGCTCTGCTCTGCCTCGTTCCATTAGTCCGCGCCGCCGAGCGCCCGCCGAACATCCTGTTCGCTATCGCCGATGACTGGGGCGCGCACGCGGGCGCTTACGGGCACCAGTGGGTCAAGACCCCGCACTTCGACCGCGTGGCGAAAGACGGCCTGCTCTTCACCCGCGCCTTCACGCCGAACGCCAAGTGCGCTCCGTCGCGCGCATCCATCCTCACCGGACGCAACTCGTGGCAGCTCAAGGAGGCCGCGAATCACATTTGTTACTTCCCGCCCGAGTTCAAAGGTTGGGGCGAGGCACTCGCGGAAAACGGCTGGACCGTCGGCCACACGACAAAAGGCTGGGGGCCGGGCGTCGCCACGAACGCGCAAGGCCAAGCCCGCCAGATGACCGGCAAAGCGTTCAACGCGAAGAAGGCCGCGCCGCCCACCAGCGGCATCGGCAACGCCGACTACGCTGCGAACTTCACCGACTTCCTCGACACGACCACGAAGGACAAACCGTGGGCCTTCTGGTATGGCGCAACTGAACCGCATCGCGGCTACGAGTTCGGCTCTGGCGTAGCGAAGGGCGGCAAGAAACTCGTCGACATCGACCGCGTGCCGCGCTACTGGCCCGACAACGAAACGACCCGCCACGACATGCTCGACTACGCGTTCGAGGTCGAGCACTTCGACCGCCACCTCGGCCGGATGCTCGCCGAGTTGGAGCGGCGCGGCTTGCTGGAGCACACGCTCGTGGTCGTCACCGCCGACCACGGCTGGCCCTTCCCGCGCGGCAAGGGCAGCGCCTACTTCGATTCGAACCACGTCCCCTTGGCCGCGATGTGGAAGGGCGGCATCACGAAACCCGGCCGCGTGGTCAACGACTTCGTCAGCTTCGTTGACCTCGCGCCCACGTTCCTCGAAGTCGCCGGCCTGCCGTGGGCCAAGTCCGGCATGGCCCCGAGCCCCGGCCGCAGCCTCACGGACATCTTCCGCTCCGAGAAGTCCGGCCAAGTCAACCCCGCGCGCGACTTCGTCCTCGTGGGCATGGAGCGCCACGACATCGGTCGCCCCGGCGACGTGGGCTATCCCATCCGCGGCATCCTCAAGGCCGATTCACTCTTCCTCCAAAACTTCGAGCCGTCGCGCTGGCCCGCGTGCAACCCTGAGACCGGCTACCTCAACGTGGATGCCAGCCCGACCAAGTCCTTCATCCTCGACGCGCACCGCCGCAGCCCGAACGACATCCCGTGGGCGCTGTGTTTTGGCAAGCGACCTGCCGAGGAACTCTATGACCTGCGTGCTGACCCGGATTGCGTCGTGAACCTCGCCACGAGCGACACCGCCAAAGCCCGCCTCGCCGCGCTGAAGGCGGAACTCCATGCCAAGCTACGCGCCGAAGGCGACCCGCGCATGGAAGGCAAAGGCGACGTGTTCGACAAATACCCGCACGCGAACAAAGGTCACCAAAACTTTTACGAGCGGTTTATGAAAGGCGAACCGCTCAAAGCTGGCTGGGTGAACCCGACCGACTTCGAAAAAAAGCCGCTAGACTGATGGCGGGTTGGCGGACATACCGCCAGACAGCTATTTCTAATCCAACGCGGGGCTCACCCGCTAATGCGGTTCACAACTTGCTAATCTCCTCCCGCAGAGCTGAAAGGTCTGGATCGTTCAACGCGAGCAGCTTTATCTCGTCTTTTTCGCCGCGCGCGATGGCCTTGCGTAACCAATGCCGAGCTTCGACGGGGTCGCCAAGTTGGCAGGCGTAACAGGCAAGGTTGTAGGGAATGAGGCTGGCATCGGGAAATTTTTTAAGCGCTGGTAGCAGTGCCTCACGCGCCTCTTGCGTGCGGCGCAACTCATGCAAGCTGTAACTGCGATCTACCCAGCCAGACATTCGGTCGGGAGCGGTTTGTAACTCCATTTCCGCAACGCGTAATGCTTCATCCCAATGACGCTCCGCGGCGTGGATGCGCCACCAGACCGCAAGCACCTCGGGATGGCACGCATTCGCGGTTGTGACCTGCTGTAACTCCTCCCGTGCGCTGCTAGCTAGCCGGAGATCCAACCAACCGAGTGCTGCGTTAACTAGGTGTTTGTCAGGGTAACCAAGAACGCTCACGGGAAAAAGTTAACCATGCACAGCTGGCTTGGCAAAAATCTTTTCGCCGCGGCACTTGGTGGGTAGAACTCGGTCATGCCCAGCCAGCGCCCAGCAAAGCCGGAAAAAAAGTTCATCACCCAACATGCATTTCTCAACTTTCTAAACGATAACCTCCCGGCTGCCCGCCGCTGGGTTACAGGTTGGAAGTTGAGCATCGGACGACGGGTGTTTTCCGCTCTGGTCCTGAGTTCGTTCGCAGCTGCCAGCGCCACCGCAACGACCAATGCCATCCCCTCGCTCGCCGCGTTGCGCTTAAACCTGAACGCGAGCGTCGAGCATCCGCGTTTGGCCGCTGCGCAGTTTGGGGTCAAAGTCATCTCGCTCGATACTGGCAAGACGCTCTTCGAGCACAATAGCGGCAAGCTTCTCAAACCCGCGTCCAACGCCAAGCTCTACACCGGCGCACTTGCGCTGGATCGCCTCGGCCCCACATTCCGGATCCGCACGTCCTGCTATGCCTCCGTAAAACCGGACGCGGACGGCACGCTGGCGGGCGACTTGACGATTTACGGACGTGGCGATTTCTCCATGGCCGCACGCTTTAACGGCGGCGACTACACGAAGTCGCTGGAGCCGCTCGTCAACGCGCTCGTTAACGCAGGCGTTAAGCGCGTCGTCGGCGACCTCGTGGGCGACGAAAGTTTTTTCCGTGGCCCGCCCTTCGGCAGCGCGTGGACATGGGACGACTTGAACTACTATTACGGGGCGGAAGTCTCGGCGCTAACGCACGAGGACAACGTCGTTGACCTCGCCTTCAAGCCCGCGCTCGCGCTCGGCCAACCCGTCACGTTCACGACCAAGCCCGCGACGCAATTCCTCCAGTTCATCAACCGCACGACCACTGTCACCAATGGCGGGCGGCGCAGCGTGGAACTGTACCGCCCGTTGGCCCAGCAGGCAGTTTATCTCCACGGCTCGCTGCCGCTGGGCGACCGGGAGTTGACCGACGCGATGCCCGTGCCGCGCCCGGCACTCTGGTTTCTCACGCAACTCCGGGCTGCGCTGGCGCAGCGAGGCATCGTCTGCACCGGGCAACTCCGCACGCGTGATTGGCTCGCAGCTGAGGCTGATCCCTTGGACTACAAAAAGCAGTTGGAAATCGCCTTTATCGAGTCGCGCCCCATGAGCGAGTTGGTGGAAAAAATGATGAAACCTTCGCAAAACTTATATGCACAATTGCTGCTGCTCCAAGTCGGCGCGCGCACGCAGCGGGCGGGGCAGACGACGGAGGACGCGGGCCTCGCCGAGATGCAGAAGTTCCTTGCCGAGGCCGGCGTGAAACGCGGTTCTGTGTTGCTGGAGGAAGGCTCCGGACTCTCGCGTGGTTGCCTGCTGATGCCGGAGGCGACCGTGCAACTGCTCCGCCACATGCACAAGCATCCCGCCGCCGAAGCCTTCCGCGCGTCATTGCCCGTCGCGGGAATAGACGGCACTCTGAAGGCGCGTTTCGCGGGCACCGCCGCCGTGCGCAACATGCGCGCCAAGACTGGCAGTCTTCGCTATGTGAGCAGCCTTTCTGGCTACGTCACCACTGCTGCACAGGAACGTCTCGCTTTTTGCCTGATGCTCAACGCCTACAACAATTCGGGCATGAGCGGGCGAGAGGTGATTGATGAATTTGCCGTGCATTTAGCAAATTTTGCTGGCCGGTCGGAGTAGCCAAGGCGCGCTTGTCGTCGGAAGCGTTTCGCCCGTAAGGAGCCCCCTCTGTGAGGGCATAAGATGGACCACGTCACTAAGACAATCGAGAACGCCAGCGGACGACTTCAAGGCAACGAGTCAGCAAGCGCAATTAGAGCCGCAGCTTGAGCAGGCCCACTTCGAGAGCGAGCGGCTCGTTGACGTTCGTGCGTAGCAAGAGTTGCGTCTGCTCGATGACCCGGAGGTTTTCCAATGCCTCCGCTGGACTGAGGCGTGCACAAACGGTTTCCGCCGTGGGGGTGAGATCGGGAAAAGCCACAAGTTCTGGCTCGGCCCCGAGTTTACGCAGCCAAACGTCGCGCAGCCACCATTGCAAAGTAAGCAGCAGATCCGCGCGCTGACGGCGATATTCAGCCTCAATGGCCGCCGTGAGCTCGTCTTCCCACTTTTCCTGAAGTTTCGGCTCCGCATCGGCGTAGCGCTGCAAGGGCGAGCGGGCCGTGAGCGTCTCGGTAAGGGACTCCTTCATCGCTGCAAGGCGAGCGAGCAACTGGCCGAGCACGCGATAACGGGCTAGCAGGCCAGCCTTTGGGGCAGCCAGCAAGGCGGTGAAATCGGCCAGCCAGGCGACGTGCTCGGGCGCGAACTTACGTCCGCCCGTGCCGCCAAGGTTTAACCGCAGACAGCGTGACTGGATGGTGTCGAGAATTTGCTGCGGCTGCGTGGTGAGCAAAATGATCACGGAGTTGGCGGGCGGCTCTTCGAGGGTCTTGAGGAAGGAATTGCAGGCATTCTCATTCATCCGATCGGCCTCAACGATGACTCCCACTTTACGTCCACCCTCATAAGGCTTCATGTGGATGAAATCGTTCATCACAATCGGCGGGCTGTCCTCGCGCCGGGTAAACTGGCCGATTTTCAGGAGGCGCAACTTGGATTCGGGCCGCACAAAAAACAGGTCTGGAAAGTTACCATCATTTACTCGCAAACAACGGCTGCAAACATCACAGCAGTCCACCGCTGCGCCGCCGATACGCCGCGGGTTTTGACAATTCAGCGTCTTGGCCAATGTGCGGGCCATACCCTCCAATTCTTGCAGATCGTCGCCCGTGAACAGGTAGGCATGTGCCAACCGTCCGCGCTCCAAGCTGCGCTGGAGCAGCGCAACTCCCTGTTGCTGAGCAGGAAAATCCGTGAACGCCATGTGCGGATTCGACTGCGGGCCGTTGGCTTTGGCGAGGCGAAATTGCGCGGCAGAAATTTGCCTGCCGGTGGGACAATGCCGGCCTACTGAGTGGCCTCTATTTCCGCCAGCTTCTTCGCCGCCTCCTCCCACTCAGCGGTGAGCGTTTCCAATTGATGTTGCACGCCCATCAGCTCGCGGTTCAGGTGCATCGCCGCACCGGCCTTCGCGTAAGTCTCGGGATTTTCAAGTTCGACAACTAGGTTCGCCTGCCGTGTTTCGCAGTCGGCGATATCCTTTTCCAAGCGCGCGACCAGCTGCTGCCGGGCCTTGCGCTCGGAGGCGCGCGCTTGGCGTGCCTGCGCCTCGAGGCGCTTCTGCTCTTTGCGGTCCACACCAAGGACGGCGGCGGGATGGGCAGCCACGCGCGATTGTGGGCGGTTGTCGCTCAGGCCAGCGGTCAACGCCACGCGTGCAGACGCGGCCTTGGTTTTGTCGAGGTAGTATTGATAGTCGCCAGCGTAGGGCGTCAGCACCCCGGCGTTGACGTGAAGAACCTTCTTGGCCAGCGCACGGATGAAATAAACGTCATGGCTGATGAAGATGATGGTACCCGCAAACTGCTGCAGCGCGGTGATGAGCGCGTCGATGCTCGCCATGTCGAGATGCGTGGTCGGCTCGTCCATCAGCAGCAGATTTGGCGGATCGAGCAACAGCTTCACCAACGCCAGCCGACTCTTCTCGCCGCCGCTAAGGACACCCACCTTCTTAAACACGTCGTCGCCGCGGAAGAGGAAACAGCCGAGCACCGTGCGGATGTATTGCTCAGTCACGCGCTGCGGCGTGTCGCTTGCCTCGTCCAACACGGTGCGCGCCTCATTGAGCATTTCGACGCGGTATTGGGAGTAGTAGCCAGACTTGGCGTTGTGTCCCAGCAAGCGCTCGCCTGCGCCGGGCGAGAGCACGCCAGCTAACAGCTTCAGCAACGTGCTCTTGCCTGCGCCGTTTGGCCCGACCAGCACGACGCGCTCGTCGCGCTCGGCCTCGAAGTTTGCGCCCCGATAGACAGACTTCTCACCATAACTAAAATGCACATCCTTGAGTGTGACGACCTTGAGCCCACTGCGTTGGGGTTGCGGAAAGCTAAAGCTCACGGTGGAGGCCGCCGCCTCAGGAGCCTCAATTTTTTCCATGCGCTCAATTTGCTTAAGCTTGGCCTGTGCTTGTGAGGCTTTACTGGCTTTAGCCCGGAAGCGGTCGGCGAATTCCTGCAGGCGTTCGATCTCTTTTTGTTGGTTCTTAAAGGCCGCCAGCTGCTGTTGCTCGGCGGCAGCGCGCTGTGCCAGGAAGTCGTCGTAATTGCCGCGGAAGCGGTGGAGTTTCCCGCTACGTATTTCCACGATGCTGCCGACGAGTTGGTTGAGAAACTCCCGATCATGCGAGATCATCAGGATCGCGCCGGGGTAACCTTTCAAATAGTCTTGAAACCAAAGGAGTGCCTCGAGATCGAGGTGATTCGTCGGCTCATCAAGCATTAGCAGGTCCGGCTCCTGCGTGAGCAATCGGGCCAGGTGAGCGCGCATCACCCAGCCGCCGGACATCTCCCGCGCAGGCCGGTCGAAGTCCGCATCACGAAAGCTAAGGCCCTTGAGGATGGACTTGGCGCGCGCCTCAATCTGGTATCCCCCAAGCTCGTTGAACCGGGCGTGCAGGTCGTCTTCGTGGTTCAAGTCGTCAGGGTGCGCGGCGTCCCAAGCCTTGAGCTTGCGGCTAACCTCGGCGAATTCGGGTGAAATCGCCGTCGCTAGCTCGACGACCGTCTCCTCGCCGGCGGGCGCGCTCTCTTGCGGCAGGAAGCCTAATGTGGTGCTGCGCTGGAGCGCGACCTCGCCTGCATCTGGCTGTTCCTGCTGGAGCACGAGCGAAAAGAATGTGGACTTGCCCGCGCCATTGGGCCCCACGAGCCCGATACGATCGCCGCGGTTCACCTGTAGCGACACGCCGCTGAACAACGTACGGCCGCTGTAGGACTTGGAGAGTTCAGATATCGTCAACATCCCGAGCCGGAGATGTTGCGGAGGTCGCGCACGGTGGGCAAGCAGAGTAATGAGCTACTTGCCTGCCAAATTTCTGGCCATATTTTTCGCTGAGCCTCAGAACTCGCTGGCGGGCCAAGGTAAAAAGTTATTATTACTGTCCCGATGGACGGCTCTGATGGAATTCGTTAAACCTTTTCGGCCATTTCCATGATCAGCCCGCCTGCCACTATCGCTGACCTCGAAGACCGCCTCAGCGAGCCAACGCCCGGCGTGATCGAGGCACTGCACACGTTGTCGGGCGACATAATGTTCCTTGGCGTGGCCGGCAAGATGGGGCCGACGCTCGCCCGCATGGCTCGGCGTGCCTCGGACGCGGCCGGCACGAGACGCCGCGTCATTGGCGTGGCACGCTTCACAGAGCCAGCACATCACGAGGCGTTGCTCGCCCACGGTGTCGAGCCAATCCGCTGCAACCTATTGGATGAGGCGGCGTTGGCCCGCCTGCCCGAGGTGGAGAACATTGTTTATTGCGCCGCACGCAAGTTCGGATCGACTGGCGATGAGCCGCTGACTTGGGCGATGAACGCCTGGCTGCCAGCCTTGGTCTGCCAGAAGTTTCCGCGCAGTCGTATTGCCGCATTTTCCACCGGCAACGTCTATGGCCTCGCGCCTGTGAGCAGTGGTGGCAGCGTTGAGACCGACCCACTGCAGCCCTTGGGCGAATACGCCATGAGCTGCCTCGGCCGCGAGCGAATGTTTGAGCACTTCAGCCGTGAACTGAGCATCCCCGTTGTGTTGCTGCGGCTGAACTACGCCTGCGAGTTGCGATATGGTGTTCTCGTGGACCTCGCCCGTCGGATTTGGACCGGCCAGCCCGTGGATCTCTGCATGGGCTGGTTCAACTGCCTTTGGCAGGGCGATGCCAACGCGATGACCCTGCAAACTTTTGCGCTGGCCGCCACGCCGCCGCGCGTGCTCAACCTCACTGGACCGGAGTTGCTCAATGTCCGTGCCGTCGCCGAGCAACTCGCCCGCCGCATGAGCCGCCCGATAACCTTCACCGGCAGTGAGAACGACTCCGCGTTGCTCAACAACGCCGCCGCCGCCCTCACCTGCTTCGGCTTACCGCGCGTGCCCGCCGCCGAGTTGCTCAACTGGGTGGCGGATTGGGTGATGCGCGGTGGTGCTCACCTCGGAAAACCGACTCATTTCGAGAGTCGCGACGGACGCTTCTAATCTATCATCCCCGAATTCGTCGTAGACGCTGCGCGACAGGTTGCTTACACCGGAGCCATGCCCAAGAGCGAATTGGAGTGCCGCCAAGCAATGAGCACTTCGATAGTGGATAACCAAAGCAGGCTAAACATTAGGCCCAAGGAATTTAAAGATTCATCACTTCGCCTATTGCGAGGGACTGGGATCGCTACCGCGTTGCTAATCGCGGCAGCGGCCGGTGCGCAAACTCTACGCCTGCCACCGCGCCCCGCAGACGCACCGAATGGCCGCGTTTTCGCCGAATCGGTGATGGCTTTGGACCGGCCCGCACGCGAGGAACGTGTCGTGGCTGAAATCCTGCGCGGGAATGTACCGAACTTTCTTCGGCGGCTGGTGCCGGTGTCGCTCACCAATTCCATGGAGGGTGTCACGCACAGCGTTACCGTCTTCGTTGCGCCAGACTATCTTGCGGTGGGCAGCGATGCGGATTACTTCCTCGCGCCGCTCACGCCTAGCGCCGCCCGCCATATCGCCGGGGCGGTGGGTTGCATATTACCCACGCGTCGGCTCGTAAATGCCATTCACGCCGCCGCGCCGCTTAAGCTCACGCCACAGCCGATTCCGCCAAGCAAGGAAATGGTCACGATGCCCGTCTTCGCGCGGCACAATGAACTCGTTTGGGAACAGCGCAAGGCCGCGCTCACCGCGCATCCGCTGGGGACGCTCGTGGCGGGCGATAAGAAGGATGTGGTGATCACGCCGCAACTTGCTGCCAAGCCGGGCAAGGTTGCCATTTACGGCTGGCACCGCACAAACGGCGTAGCGATCCAGCCGCTCTACCTCGGTCACGCAGACAGTTGGGCGGACTACAGCCATGGGGTCAGGCTTGTACAGCGGATGGCGAAACTTAACGGCGAGGAGAAGGTCATCGCGGAAATCCTTGTCGATCCGCAGCTCTGCCAACTATTGAGTGATGAAGGCCCTTTGCATCGGGCCGAAGATTTACAGTCGCGCCCGTAGAGAATCATACGCCACAAGGCGCCAGCAAATCGCTGGCACGGTTGAGTGGCATGGAGACAAACTGCGTACTCGCGGACCGGCTCAGTAACTGCTTTAGGAGAACCTGAAGAAAATCAGCAACCAATGCTGAGCGAACGAAACGGCCTCATTTACTCGAGGCACTGGCCCTCCCCAGAGTATCTCAGAGGGTGGGTTAAAGGGGATTTTATCCCATTCTAAACGACACCTCGCATCAGGTCTGGGTGATTTTCGCCAGCACGTTGCTCGTGGAACGGCCCGGCACGCCGGGGAGGATGACCACCCGTCCGCCAGCACTCTCGATGAGCCGGCGCTCAGGTTGGTTGATGGTGTCGATCGAGTAATCACCACCCTTCGCGTAAATGTCCGGCTTCACCTCAGCAAGAAAGCGCAGCGCGTCGACTTCTTCAAAAACACATATCGCGTCCACCGCCGCGAGCGCCGCCAACACAGTGGCGCGGTCTTGTTCGGAGTTCACTGGTCGGCCCGAGCCCTTGAGTTGACGCACGGAGGCATCGCTATTTAAACCAATCATCAACGCATCGCCCAGTGCGCGCGCCGCCGCGAGGTAAGTGACGTGCCCGGCATGTAGGATGTCGAAGCAACCGTTGGTCACCACGAGCCTTTGACCTGCCGCGCGCAGCCGCTCGCGCCAAGCCGCGACGCTAGCAAACGGAATAATCTTGGATTGGCAGCTCACCAAGAAAAGATGGTGCTGGACGAGGCCATCCTTGGCAAGCAGCGCGGCGGAGAAGAATCTTGCTGGCCGCAAAAGCCCGCGCCTACACTCCGACCCGCGATTCCGACTTACGCATTACTCGCCATGAACACCGTCTCCCAACTCAAGACTATCAAGAAAAACACCGCCGCGAAAGTCGGCGCGGAACTTTCCCGCACCGGCGGCCTGCTGCGCCTCGCGCCCGCGTGGGTGCCGCGCTCGTTCCTCCAGCCCGGCCTGCGCATCAAGCTCCACCCGGACGACACTTACGCCTATGGCCTGAACCGCGGCGGCATTGACGAACGCTGGTTCGCCTCCACCACGCCCACCGCCAACGAAGGCCGCGCGTGGGACGAGGGCCTCAACTACTGCGTCGTCGGCAACGAGCGCTTCACCCTTCAGCAAGCCGTGGCCGATGCCGGCGCGACGCTCGTAGGCAAGGCGATTTGGAAGAAGTATGGCCGCTGGCCCGTTTACTCGAAGTTCTTCGACAACATGGGGCCGATTCCCCATCACATGCACCAGTCCGCCAAGCAGGCCAAGCTCGTCGGCCAGGAAGGCAAGCCCGAGTCCTACTACTTCCCGCCGCAGCACAACAACGTCGGCAACAACTTCCCCTACACCTTCATGGGCCTCGAACCCGGCACCACGAAGGCGCAAGTGCGGCAATGCCTCGCCAACTGGAACAAAGGCGACAACGGCATCCTCGACCTCTCGAAAGCCTACCGCCTCAAGGTCGGCTCTGGCTGGCTCATTGACCCGTGCATCTTGCACGCGCCCGGCAGCCTCTGCACCTACGAGCCGCAATGGGGCAGCGACGTCTTCGGCATGTATCAAAACCTCGTCGAAGGCCGCAGCGTCCCCTGGAGCTTGCTTGTGAAGGACATGCCTAAAGAGAAGCACCAGGACCTCGACTTCATCGTGGACCAGCTCGATTGGGACAAGAACGTGGACCCGAACTTCAAGGACAACCACTACCTCGAACCCGTCCCCGTCGCCGACACGCGCAAGGGAGGCTTCGTGGACCGCTGGATCGTCTATGGCAAGGTGGACGGCGAACAACTCTTCACCGCCAAGGAACTCACCGTGGAGCCCGGCACCAAGTGCACCATCAAGGACACCGGTGCCTACGGCCTCATCTGCGTGCAAGGCACCGGCAAGATCAACGGCCAGCCGCTCAACAGCCCGAAAGTCATCCGCTTCCACGAACTCACCGAGGACGAATACTTCTGCACCGAAGACGGCGCGAAGAACGGGATCACCTTCGAGAACACCAGCGAGACCGAACCGCTCGTCACCCTCCGCTACTTCGGCCCCGAGGTGAACCCGGACGCCCCGGCGATGGGCGCGTATCGGAAGAATAGGTTTAATTGAGGCGGCGTTCCCCCTTGATCAGCGCCTGAAAAAAGTCGTCAGCGGTTGGGGTTCTTTGTGTGGCCGCCGAACAGGTTTAGGCGTTGCGTTTTTTTTCGCCCGCTTAGTTTAGCTCACTTGAGCGGTAGAAATTTGAGGCACACTGGTGTGCCGATTTCCAGTTTAGTGCCCGTGGCGGTGAGCTTGCCGGTTGCTTGGTCTACTTTGAAGAGCGCAAGGGTGTCTGAGCCTTGACCTTCGGTGAAGAGCCATTGGCCGGTTGGGTCGAGGTTGAAGTTTCGTGGGGTCTTTACTTCCGCCGGTGCGTTCTGAACGAGGGTGATTTTCCCATCGGAGGCGACGGAAAAGACGGCGATGGTGTCGTGTCCACGATTTGAGCCGTAGAGAAACTTGCCGCTAGGGTGCGCAACTACTTCCGCCGTGCTCCAGCCCGGCTTCGGGCCGGGGCCATCGGCAGCAGGCAGCGTGGAGATGGTGTGAATTTCCCTAAGCTCACCCTTTGCTGCGTCGTAGCTAAACGCGGTCATGGTGAGGGTAATCTCGTTGATGACGTAGGCGTGCTTGCCGCTGGGGTGGAAGGTGAAGTGGCGTGGGCCGCTGCCGGGCGGCACGGTGACGAAGGCAGGGTCGTTGGCGGTGAGCGTGCCTTTGGCAGGGTCGAGCTTGTAGATGAGCACTTTGTCGAGGCCCAGGTCAGCGACGAAGGCGAAGCGGTTGTCCGGCGAGACGTTGACCGAGTGGGCGTTGGGCTGGCTCTGGCGCTTGGTGACGCTCTTGCCCTCGTGTTGAACAAAGCCGGTGTGTGGTCCGACCGATCCATCGGTCTTGATGGGAAGCGCCACGACACTGCCGCCGCCGTAATTGGCTGCCAACGCCACCCTGCCGGACTTGTCTACGGAAATGTGGCACGGACCAGCCCCAACCGAGGAGGCCTGGCTGAGAAGCTTGAGTTGCCCGTCTGATTGAATGGCAAAGGCGCTCACACCGCCGCCTTTTTTGCCATCCACGGCGGCGACTTCACCGACGGCGTAAAGAGTTTTGCCATTGGGATGAATAGCGAGAAACGAGGGATTCACCGCCTCGCCAGCCAGTTCGGGCTTACTCGCCTCGCCCGTCGTGGCGTTAAAGGTGAAAGTGTAGATGCCCTGACTTTTCTTGCCGGTGTAGGTGCCGACATAGGCCCGAAACTGCGTCGGACCGCCTCCGCCTTTCTTCTCGGCGGCGATGACGCCAGCGGAAAGGGTGACTATCACAAGGGTGGAGACAAAAGCACGGCTCACAAACAGGCGGAGTTTCATACCCGGATATAAACAGCTTTCCCCAACGGAGTACAAGCAAACCGTCGCGGCTGGTTTCAACCGAGCTTGTGAAAAAAATCACGAAAGGCTTGCCGGGTGTTCCGACAGTGCTTTACTTAAAGTGTACGTCGGCAATGCCGCGAACTCCACCATGCAGACCAGTACTGATTACGGCTACAATTCTAAGATTGAGGGCGATGTTGTGGTCACGCGCGTGGATGCGGCCATCAACTGGTGCCGGAAGCAATCGCTGTGGCCGATGCCGATGGGACTGGCGTGCTGTGCCATCGAATTAATGGCGGCGGGTGCCAGCAAGTTCGACATTTCTCGGTTCGGCTCGGAGGTCATGCGGTTCTCACCCCGCCAGTCGGATGTGATGATTGTTGCGGGCACCGTCACTTACAAAATGGCTCTAGCCGTCCGCCGTATTTACGACCAGATGCCAGAGCCGAAGTGGGTCATCGCAATGGGCGCATGCGCCTCGACCGGCGGCATGTATCGGAGTTATGCCGTGCTCCAAGGCGTGGACAGCATTATCCCCGTGGACGTGTATGTGGCCGGCTGCCCGCCGCGTCCCGAGGCCCTGCTGGATGCGCTGATCAAGCTGCAAAATAAAGTGCAGCAAGAACCGGTGCTCGCGGCCTAGGTCACGCAATCTCCTGAGTCCTCACCCATGAAGCCCAAGCCCAACCTCCTTGATTCGTGCAAATCGGTGAGTTCTATTTCTTAACATGGCGTCTTTCGAACTCGCCCAGCAACTGCAAGCTCGGTTTGCCGACGTGCTGACCGGCCCAGTGGAGTTTCGCGGTGAGGCGACAATAAAGTTGGCGGATGCCGCGCGCATCTCCGAGGTCTGCGCCTTTGCCAAGGATTCACTTAGTTACGACCTGTTACTCGACATTACGAGCATCGATAACTACGGCGAAGACCCGCGCTGGACGGTGGTTTATGAGCTTTACGGCACCGGCCACGGCTGCCACCTGCGCCTCAAGACCCACGTGAGCGAAGAACGCTCCGAGCTGCCCACGGTCACTTGCGTCTGGCGTGGTGCCGATTGGCACGAGCGGGAAATCTACGACATGATGGGCATCCGCTTCGTTGGGCATTCGGATTTGCGCCGCATTCTGATGTGGGACGGCTATCCGTATTTTCCGCTGCGGAAAGACTTCCCGCTGGCCGGCAAGCCGACCGACCTGCCCGACGTGGCGTTCACCAAACCCGCGCCGCTGGAAGGCGGTCCGTTCGTGACCGCTGCCGGCGGTAAAGACAGCATCGCTCGCGAGCCCCGCGTGCGCACGCCGGAGCAATAACTTAATGGCCACTTCCCAAACCATCGAGTTTCGCGAGCCCGCTTCTCGGGTGGCCGAGGGAGCTAAGTCGCTCATGCCGACGCCCGCACTTGTGTCCTCCACCAATGGTGAAGACGGCGACTTACAGGGCGAGAAGATGGTGCTGAACATGGGGCCGTCGCATCCCTCCACGCACGGCGTCCTGCGCATCGTGCTCGAGATGGACGGTGAAATCATCACCAAGGCGACTCCGGACGTGGGTTACCTGCATCGCGGCGACGAAAAAATCGCCGAGAACATGACGTGGAACCAGTTCATCCCTTACACGGATCGGCTGGATTACCTCGCGCCGCTGGCCAACAACGTGGCTTACGCGCTTGCGGTGGAAAAACTCCTCGGCATCGATAGGCAGCTCCCGCCGCGCTGCCAATATATTCGCGTCATCTGCTGCGAGATGGCGCGCATCTCGGCGCACCTGCTTGGCCTAGGCGCGTTCGCGATGGATGTCGGAGCACTCACGGTTTTTCTCCACACGTTCACAGAGCGGGAAAAAATTTACTCGCTCATCGAACGGCTGACCGGCGCGCGGTTCACGACTAGCTACACACGCATCGGCGGTTTGTCGCGCGACCTGCCGCCGGGTTGGGCGGCGGACTTGCGGAAGTTTTGCGACGAGGTGTTGGTGAACTTCGACGAGTCCGAAACGCTGCTTACGCGCAACCGTATCTTCGTGGACCGCACCCGGAACGTGGGCGTCATCACAGCGGCAGATGCAATTAATTTCGGTCTCACCGGCCCGAACTTGCGCGGCAGCGGCGTGGATTACGACGTGCGCAAGGCTCATCCATATCTCGTCTATGGCGAGTTGGATTTCGAGGTGCCCGTCGGCTCCGTTGGCGACAGCTACGACCGTTATCTTGTTCGTTTGGAGGAAATGCGTCAAAGCGTGCGCCTCATCCGCCAGTGCCTGACCAAGCTGCCCGGCGGCTTAGACAACGCGTCGAACGAGCCCATTTCCGTCCCCGATGGCAAAATCACGCTCCCGCCAAAGGCCAAGGTGCTTTCCAGCATGGAAGAGTTGATCCACCAGTTCATGCTGGTAACGCAGGGCATCAATGCGCCGGCGGGCGAAGTCTATTTCGGCGCGGAGAACCCGAAAGGCGAGTTGGGCTTCTACATCAACTCGCGCGGTGGCGGCACGCCGTATCGGTTGAAGATTCGCGCGCCATCCTTCTGTAACCTGAGCATCCTGCCGCACGTGCTGCCCGGCCACATGATGAGCGACGTGGTGAGCATCCTCGGCTCAATTGATTTTGTGATGGGAGAATGTGACCGATGAGTTTCGCCGTCCCCGCCACCCTCGAAGCCCAGCTCGACGAGTTGGTGACGCATTATCCGCAGAAGCGGAGCGCGTCGCTCATGTTTCTGCACGCATTGCAGGAGCACTTTGGCTACATCTCGCGCGACGCCGTGGAGTGGACCGCTCGCAAGCTTGGCCTCC
Organism: Verrucomicrobiota bacterium; assembly: GCA_016871445.1. Taxonomy (GTDB): domain Bacteria; phylum Verrucomicrobiota; class Verrucomicrobiia; order Limisphaerales; family SXTU01; genus SXTU01. Next base: position 62,723 of record VHDH01000003.1, read on the forward strand.
AGCCCATCAACGTTTACGAATTGGTCACGTTCTACCCGATGTTCCGTCAGGAACCGCTCGGGAAGACGCACATCAAGGTCTGCCGCACCTTGAGTTGCGCGCTCGCCGGCAGCAGCGAACTGCGCACACACTTCTGCTCGAAGCTCGGCCTTGACGCTCACAAACACGCACCGCAGACCACGCCGGACGGGAAATTCACCGTCGAGTTCGTCGAGTGCCTCGCTGACTGTGGCAACGCTCCCGTGGTGTTGCTCAACGAGGACTTGCTGCCTAAGGTCACGCCTGCGCGAGCGGATGAAATCGTCGCGAAGGGGAAGTTGAAATGAAACCTTGGTTGCCCGACATGGATTCGAACCATGACAAACAGATTCAGAGACTGTTGTGCTACCATTACACCATCGGGCAGTTCGTAGCGCCGGGCAAAGTAGGGATTCCAAACTGAGAGTCAAGCCGCCATGCCGCAGGAACACAGGCTCATTTTAAAGCACGCTGATCAGTCTGGTTATACGCCGGACTTGGAGTGCTATTTGCGCCACGGCGGTTATGAATCGCTTAAGAAAGTTCTCGCTCTTGCGCCCCGTGACTTGCCCGAAGGTAAGAAACTCTCCCCACAGGAACAGGTCCGCGAGGACGTGAAAACCTCCGGTCTGCGAGGGCGCGGCGGCGCGGGTTTCAGCGCAGGCATCAAGTGGTCGCTCGTAGACCGGAAGTCTGGCAAGCCCATCTATCTCATCTGCAACGCCGACGAATCCGAGCCCGGCACGTTTAAGGACCGCCAAATCATTCACAAAGACCCACACCAGCTCCTCGAGGGGATGATCATCTCCTGCTGGGCGAACGACGTGAAGCTCGCCTACATCTACATTCGTGGCGAGATGCCGCACGGCGCGAAGCTGCTCAACACAGCCATCGCTGAGGCGCGCGCGAAGAACTTCCTCGGCAAGAACATCCTTGGCTCGGGCTACGATCTGGAGATTTATGTCCATCGCGGTGCGGGGTCTTATATTTGCGGCGAGGAAACCGGGCTCATCGAGTCGCTGGAGGGCAAGCGCGCCTATCCGCGCATCAAACCGCCTTACTTTCCCGCGGTGCTGGGCCTCTACATGTGCCCGACCATCGTCAACAACGTCGAGACCCTGTGCGCAGTGAAGCACATTGTCGCGATGGGTGCGTCAGAATACGCCAAGCTCGGCACACCTAATAACACCGGCACCCGCATTGTCAGCCTCAGCGGCGACGTCAGGCGCCCCGGCTACTTTGAAATCGAGGTCGGCAAGGTCACCATCGGCGAACTCATCAACGATCCCGCGTTCGGCGGCGGCTTGCGCGATGGCCGGAAATTGAAAGCCATCATTCCCGGCGGCTCCTCCTCGAAAATTCTCAAGGCCGGCGAGACCTTCAAACTCAACCGCAAGGGCTCCGACGGCCAGATGGCCAAAGTGGACGTGCCGCTCCTCGACCTGCCCTACGATTTCGATTCCCTCATGGCTGCTGGCACCATGTCCGGCTCCGGCGCGATCATCGTGCTGGACGACACCCGTAACATCGTGGATTGCCTCGCCAACATCGCCGAGTTTTACGCTCACGAGAGCTGCGGTCAGTGCACGCCCTGTCGCGAAGGCTCGCTCTGGATGAGCAAGGCCCTCCACCGCCTCACCCACGGCCACGGCCGCAAGGCCGACGCGGACTACCTGTTGCACATCGCGCAGAACATCCAAGGTCGCACCATCTGCGCCTTTGGCGAAGCCTGCGCATGGCCGGTCCTGAGCTACGTGAACAAGTTCAAAGATGACTTCGAGGCCAAAGGCGCGGGCGACGAAGCCAAAGCCGCCGTCACGAAACACTGATCTCCATGTCCGCCCCCGCGACAACTGAAGCTAAACTTGCGGCCGCCACTGCGCCCGCTTCCCCGCCGCTGGCTGAGAAAATTAAAATCAAAGTTGACGGCCGCGAGGTCGAGGTGCCGAAGATGATGCCCAACTGGCAGGGCAAGCTGGAGCCAACGACAATGCTCCAAGCCTGTCAAATCGCCGGGCACGAGGTGCCGCATTATTGCTATCACCCGAAACTCCCCGTCGCCGGCAACTGCCGCATGTGCCTCGTCGAGTTTGGTACGCCGCAGATGGGCCCGGACCGCAAGCCCGTGCTCAACCAGGACGGCACGCCCAAGGTCGCGAAGGCAGTGCTGCCCTACGAACCTAGCACGTGCCGTGGAGCTATCGCGTGCGCCACGCCTATCTCACCGGGCATGGAAATTTATCCCAACTCAGCCGCCACGAAACAGATGCGCGAGGCCGTGCTCGAATCGCTGCTCATCAACCACCCGCTCGATTGCTCCATTTGCGACCAAGCCGGCGAGTGTAAGCTCCAAGAATATTCCGTTGAGCACGGTCAGTCGCAAAGCAGCTTCGTCGAGGCAAAGGTTCACAAGCCCAAGGCCGTTGACCTCGGCCCACGCATCGTGCTCGACGACGAGCGCTGCATCCTATGCACGCGGTGCATTCGGTTCACAAAAGACATCGCCGGTGATGACGCGCTCGGCATCGTTAATCGCGGCAGTTACAATACCATCGCCGCTTGGAAGCCCGGCGCGTTCGACAACAATTACACCCTCAACACCGTGGATATCTGCCCGGTGGGCGCGCTCACCTCTAAAGATTTCCGCTTCCAGATGCGTGTTTGGTTTATGAAGGAGACTAAGTCCCTTTGCACAAGTTGCGGCACCGGCTGCAACATCATCGTCGGCTCGCGCGAGGAAAAGATATACCGTTATGAGCCGCGTCAGAACGACGCCGTGAACGCCTGCTGGATGTGCGACCACGGCCGTCTCAACTACAAGTGGATCGGGCGCGGGGACAGATTAAAGAAGTGCGGGGTGCGAGGTGCGGGGTGCGGAGTGACGGATTCCGACTGGTCGACCGTCCTCAAAGGAGTTTCCGAAACACTAGCGAAGGCGCCCCACGGCTCGACCGCCATCGTCGCCAGCGCGCGCCAGACGAATGAGGAACTCTTCCTCCTGAAGAAACTCGCGACGAAGCTCGGCGCGCTGACCGACTCGGTGCCGCGCACCGGGCAGGGCGACCACCTGCTCGTGGACGAGGACAAGAACCCGAACAGCAACGGCGCGCGGCTCACGGGCATCGCGTTCACCGAGATGGGCATCAACCTGCCGAAGATCGCCGAGGGGATTGCTGCGGGCCGCATCAAGACGCTCATCGTCTTCGGCGAGGACGTGACGCGCCACGGGCTCGACCCCTCATTGCTCGCGCGCCTCGACACGCTCATCGTCAGCGACATCCTGCCGAATCGCACCACGGCGCTCGCGCACTACCTGTTGCCCGGCTGCGCGCACGCGGAGAAGCGCGGCACGTTCACGAACACCAAGGGCCGAGTGCAAAAGTTCATGAAAGCTGTCGAAGCCCCGGGCGACGCGCGGCCCGAGTGGGAGTTTCTGCATGAGTTAATGCACAACGTCACCGGCCAAAATGGCTTCTCGACCATCGAAGGGCTTTTTAATCAGATGGCGGCGGAAGTCCCTGGCTTCGCCGGCTTGGAGTGGGCGAAACTCGGTGAAACCGGCGTGACGGTGCAAATCTAGTTCTCCATGGCCTGGCTTGATTCTTTGACTCCGCAAGCGCAATTCGCGTTCTTCACAATGTTGAAGATTGCGTGCGTGTTGGGACCGTTGCTCACGCTTGTCGCCTACGCGGTGCTGGCGGAGCGCAAGGTCTCAGCGCTCATTCAAGACCGCGTGGGGCCGAACCGCGTGAGCCTGCCGCTCATCGGAGGGATCCCGGTCATCGGGCCGTTCCTCACCAAGCTCGGCTTCTGGCATCCGCTGGTGGACGGCGTGAAAAGCTTTATCAAGGAGGACTTCACGCCCGCGCATGTGCGCAAGATTTACTTCTGGCTCGCCCCAGCCATCGCGCTTGTGCCGGCGTTCCTCGTCATCGCGGTCATTCCGTTCGGCTCCACGCTGGGCAGCCAAAAGATGGTCATCGCGGACCTCAACGTCGGCATCCTCTACACTTTCGGCATCGTGTCGCTCGGCGTGTATGGCATCGTGCTGGCGGGCTATGCGGCGAACTCAAAATTTCCCTTCCTCGGCGGCATTCGATCGAGTGCGCAGATGATTTCCTACGAGCTGGCGATGGGCATGAGCGTGGTGCCGGTGTTCCTCGTCGTGGGTGATTTGAACCTCAGCAAGATTATCGAACATCAGGCACACAATGGCTGGAACGTTTTCCCCTTGTTCGGCGGCGGATTCAGCTTGCAAACACTCTTGCTCGTCCCGTGTGGCATGCTGTCTTTCACCATCTTTTTCGTCGCCGCCTTCGCGGAGACAAACCGGCTGCCTTTCGACCTCCCGGAGTCGGAGAGCGAGCTAGTGGGCGGCTATCATACGGAATATAGCTCGATGAAGTTCGGCATGTTCTTTATCGGCGAATACGCGAACATGTTTGCCGGTGCCGCCATGATGACCACGCTCTTCTTCGGCGGTTGGACGCTGCCTTTCTTCGGCCTCGATCAAGCGGCAGACTCGGTGTGGAAGGGTCTGCTGCACATCGGCATCTTCATGGCGAAGATGTTCGCGTTCATGGGCATCTTCATTTGGGTGCGTTGGATGCTCCCGCGCTTCCGCTACGACCAACTGATGGATCTTGGTTGGCGACGGCTGATCCCGTTAGCTTTGGCGAACATAATTTTGACCGCCGCCGTGCTGGCGCTGACCGACCGTTGACCGCCACGTGACCATGATTGTCAAACGCAACGAGCTTACTTGGTTTGAGCGACTCTATCTACCGGCGCTAGTCGGCGGGTTAAAGGTCACCGCACGCCATTTTTTTAATAACATCACGGGTAAAACCAAAGTCACGCAGCAGTATCCCGAGGAGCCGACCAAGGTGCTGCCCGGCTATCGCGGCGCGCCGTATCTCGTGCGCGACCAGGACGGCGCGACCAAGTGCGTCTCCTGCCAACTTTGCGAATTCATCTGCCCGCCCAAAGCCATCCGCATGACGCCGCCCGGCGCAGCGGGTCAACCCGCTGACCGACCCAATGCCGAGAAAATGCCCAAGGAGTTTGAGATTAACATGCTCCGCTGCATCTTTTGTGGGCTCTGCCAGGAAGTTTGCCCAGAAGAGGCTATCTTCCTTAAAAGCGACTTCTCCCTGACTGGCCTTGCGCGCGGCGAAATGGTTTACAACAAGGAGAAGCTCCTCGCCCTTGGTGGCACGCACGGTGGCGTGCAGAAGTGGAAGCACAAACTGGAGGAGGCAAAGGAGCAGGAGACATTCCCAGTGAAGGTTTGATGACGCGTACGCCAAGCCCCAAACCCCATGACCAAAGTCCCAAGCCACTCGAAACATCTAGTCTCATTGGGCTATGATTCGTCTGCGGCCCCGCAGAACTTTGGAGTTTGGGGCTATTTGAGATGATCTTGCCTGACGCTCTTTTCTACCTCTTCGCCTTCCTGACGTTGCTGTTCGGCGCGTTGGTGGTGGCCAATCCGTTCAGCCGCAACCCGGTCACGAGCGCGATGTTCCTTGTGCTCACCATCTGCGCGATGGCTGGACTCTTCGTGCTCCTCAACGCCTTTTTCCTCGCGGCGGTGCAAATCCTCGTCTATGCGGGCGCGGTGATGGTGCTCTTCCTCTTCGTCATCATGCTGCTGGATCTTAAGGAAGAGCAGCGCCGGAAAATCAACCTCTTCGGCATCGTCACCGGCTCAGGCGCGGTGTTAGGCTTGGGCTTCCTGCTCACGCGCACCATCTGGGGTGGCGACTTCTCGCAGACCGCCACGCCCAAGGTCATCGGCGACACCAAGGCGCTGGGCCTCGAACTGTTCACCAAGGGCCAGTTCCTCCTCCCCTTTGAAATCGTCTCCGTCCTCCTGCTCGTGGCGATGGTGGGCGTAATTCTCCTAAGCAAGAAAGAGCTGAAATGAACGTTGGCCTCGAACATTACCTCACCGTCAGCGCGATGCTTTTCTGCCTCGGGTTGCTGGGGGTCATTCTGCGGCGCAATGTCCTCGTCATCTACATGTCGCTGGAGTTGATGCTCAACGCCGCCAACCTCGCGCTCGTCGCTTTTTCGCGCTTCAACGACAATCTCACAGGCCAGACGATGGTCTTCTTTATCATCACCGTCGCAGCGGCCGAAGTCGCCGTCGGCCTCGCGCTAATCGTCGCGCTCTACCGCAAGCGCCAGTCTGCGCACGTGGAGGACCTGACCTCGCTGAAACTCTGACATGGAACCCACTTCGAGCATTGCCGGAATGTCCGCGCTGTTGGTGCTGCTGCTGCCCCTGTTGGCCGCGGCCGGCATCGCCCTGGTCTGGAAAAAGGACGAGGAATTCAGCGCTCAACTTTCCATCGGCGCGATTGCCCTCGGCTTCGTCCTGAGCCTTGGCCTGTTTGCCTTCACACCGGCCAAACCGCAGGAATTTGCCTTCAATTGGCTGGCCGTCGGCGACCTGAAAATCTCCTTCGGCTTCCTGCTCGACCCGCTTTCCAAGCTCATGCTCCTCGTCGTGACGGGCGTCGGGCTGATGATTCACATCTACTCGCGCGGCTACCTGCACGGCGACCGCTCGTTTAGCCGCTACTTCGCCAGCCTGAGCCTCTTCACCTTCTCGATGCTCGGCATCGTGCTCGCGAATAACCTCTTCATGATGTTCGTGTTTTGGGAACTGGTCGGCGTGAGCAGCTACCTGCTCATCGGCTTCTGGTTCGAGAAGCACTCCGCCGCTGACGCCGCGAAAAAAGCCTTTCTTACCAATCGTGTGGGCGACTTCGGCTTCATCCTCGGCATCCTCCTCACGTGGCTCGCGCTCGGCTCATTGAACTTCACCGAGTTGGCCAGCGCGCTTGATGGCAAGGCGCTTCCCTTCGCCAGCCTCGTCGAGCCGCTCAACCGTCTCGTCGGCAGCACGAATTGGTGGACCGTCCACCCGAACGTCCTGGCCACGCTCGTCGGCCTGCTGCTCTTCATGGGCGCGATGGGCAAGTCCGCGCAGTTCCCGCTCCACGTCTGGCTGCCGGACGCGATGGAAGGTCCCACGCCCGTCAGCGCGCTGATTCACGCCGCCACGATGGTCGCCGCCGGCGTGTTCATGCTCTGCCGCATCTTCTTCCTGCTCGAAATCCCCGGCTCGCACGCGTTGGAGTTCATCGCGTGGACGGGCGGCGTCACCGCGCTGCTGGCCGCGCTCATGGCGCTACAACAAAACGACATCAAGCGCATCCTCGCCTACTCCACGCTCTCGCAGCTCGGCTACATGGTGATGGCCGTGGGCCTGCACGCGCCCGGCCCGGCGATGTTTCATCTCACCACGCATGCGGCTTTCAAGGCGCTGCTTTTCCTCGGGGCTGGCTCGGTGATTCTGGCCTGCCACCACGAGCAGAACATCTGGAAGATGGGCGGCCTGCACGACGCGATGCCGCGCACGTGGTGGACGTTCCGCTGGGGCACGCTCGCGCTCTGCGGCGTTTGGCCCTTCGCAGGCTTTTTCAGCAAGGACGCCATTCTCGCCAGCGCGCTGGAACACAAGAACATTCCCCTCTTCGTCCTCGGCGTATTCGTCGCAGGCCTTACGACCTTCTACATGAGCCGCCTCGTCCTAGTCGCCTTTTGCGGCAACGCCCGCAGCGAAGCAGCCAGCCACGCGCACGAATCGCCCGGCGTGATGACCTGGCCGCTCGTTGCGCTCGCCTTGCCCACACTGCTGGCCGGAGCCATCGGCATCGACGCCTTCATCGCCAAGGCCCTGCCCAGCGAGCACCCGTCGCCCAACGAGGGTTTACTGAATAACCTCTTCGCGCCGTTCAACCACAACATCCTTGCTGCGGGTTTCGGCCTGCTTGCGGTGGTCGCTGGTTGGCAACTCGCCCGCACGCTTTACACGAACGCGATGAGCGATCCGTTGCCGGAGAAAATTGGCGTCTTCGCAAAAATGGCCCGCGATCGCTTCTACTTCGATGAGCTTTACGCGTGGCTCATCCGCGTCACGCAGGAGACCCTCGCGCGGTTGGCGGACTGGGTAGACCGCTGGATTATCGCCGGCTTCGTCGTGCGCGGCACGCACGGCACCACCGAGCTGGTCGGCCGCGTCCTCCGCCTTGTGCAGACCGGCAGCCTTCAAACCTACGCCTTCCTCTTCGCCGCTGGCGTTGTGCTAGTGCTGGCGTGGCAGCTCCTCGGCACTTCGCCTACCCACTGACCATGTCGCTGCTCTCCGCCATTTTCCTGCTCCCGCTGCTGGCCGCGCTCGTGGTCTTGTGCATTCCACGCAATTACAAGTTTGTCATCCGCCTCATCTCGCTCGGGGCAACGTTTGCTGCGATGCTGTTAGCCCTCGCGCTGTTCGCCAGGTACGACGCGGCCCCAGTCGAGAACGGCTTCAAGTTCGTCGAGCGACACGCGTGGGTGAGCGTCTCGGCACTGAAGCTCGACATCGGTTGGCACCTAGGCGTGGACGGCATCAACCTCGGCCTCATCGTAATGGGCGCCATCGTGGCTTTCGCCGCCGCGTGCGTGTCGCGCGAAATCAAGCGCTTGGAGAAGGAGTATTACACCCTGCTGCTCGTGATGACCGGCGGCATCCTCGGCGCGTTCGCCTCGCTGAACCTGTTTTTCTTCTACTTCTTCCATGAACTGGCATTGGTGCCGACCTTCATCATGATTGGCGTCTGGGGCCATGGCGAAAACCGCAACTACGCCACTTTCAAAATCACCATTTACCTCAGCCTTGGCGCGCTCCTCGCGCTGGCCGGCCTAATCGCGCTTTATCTCCAGTCCGGCGCCAACACTTTCGACCTCGTCGAGTTGACGAAGAAGGTGAAGTCCCGCCCGCTACCGCTCGCTGCGCAGTCGTTCATCTTTCCGCTGCTCCTCTTCGGGTTTGGCATCCTCGTTTCGCTTTGGCCGTTTCATACTTGGGCGCCGCTGGGCTACGGCTCCGCGCCGACCGCGACCGCGATGCTGCACGCGGGCGTGCTGAAGAAGTTCGGCCTCTACGGCCTGCTGCGCGTAGGCATCCCGCTCATGCCCGATGGCGCGGGGGCGTGGCTGGAAATCCTCGCCTTGCTCTGCCTCGGCAACATCGTTTACTGCGGCCTCGTCGCGATGCGGCAGAAGGATTTGAACCTGCTCATCGGCAACTCCAGCGTCGCGCACATGGGCTTTATCTTCCTTGGCATAGCCAGCCTGAACCTCGTGGGCGTGACCGGCGCAGTGGTCGTGATGGTTGCACACGGATTCCTCGCAGCGCTGACGTTTGGCCTGAGTGGTGCGCTACGTGAAAAAACCGGCACGCTCGAACTGGAAAAGCTCGGCGGTCTGCTGCGGCAAATTCCTTTCCTTGGGGCTGCACTGGTAATGGCCATGCTAGCGGGCTGCGGCTTGCCGGGCTTCGCGAACTTCGTTGGCGAGGCCATGGTGCTCTTCGGCTCCTGGCGCGTCTTCCCGCTGGTGACGACAATTGCCGCGTGGGGTGCGCTCATCATCGGTGCCGTCTACATGCTGCGCGCCATACGCAACATTCTGCACGGACCGGGGAAGCCTGAGTGGGCTGAGCTCCAAGACGCCAGCGCATGGGTCAAGGTGCCGTTTGTGCTCCTTCTCGGTGCGCTCTTGTTGCTCGGAATCTGGCCGCGTCTGCTAATCGATAAGATTCAACCCAGTGTCGTCCCCATCATCGCAATGGCCGAGGCGAAGTCCGCCGACAAAGCCGTGCGGCCCAGCGACTTGAAGAAGGGCGCCGAAGACGCCAAGCAGCGCGCCGTGCGGCCGCGATAACTTTGACCGCCGAATGAACGCCTCTCTCATTGTGCTTGAACTAGCTGTGGTCTGCCTCGGCTTGATCCTGCTTGCGCAAGACTTATACACGCCAGCCAAAGAACGGCGCACGCTGGGCTATGGTGCGGTGCTCGGTGTTGCCGTCATATTACTATACAGTTTTTTCGCGTTTGACGGCAACGAGACGCTCTACGCCTTTGGCAACGCCTACGTCCTAGACGGACTCGCACTATGGTTTAAGCGCTTTTTCCTCCTTGCTGCGTTGCTCGTGCTGATAATGGCCGCCGAGTACAGCGATCGCTTTGAGGCTGGGCAGTCCGAGTTCTTCGCGCTCATCTTGTTTGCGCTCGCCGGAATGATGTTCGCCGCTTCAGCGAATGACTTTACTCTCCTTTTTGTCTCGTTGGAGCTGATCACCGTAACTTTTTACGTTTTGGTCAGCTTCCTGCGTCGGCGGGTTGAGTCACTTGAGGCAGGGGTAAAGTATCTCATCCTAGGCGCGCTGTCGTCCGGCTTCCTCGTCTATGGCATCGCGCTCGTCTTCGGTGTCAGCGGCACGCTGAACTTTAATGAGTTGGCAGATAAACTTACTAACCACCCCGCACTTGGCCACAAGTCGTTACTCTTCACCGGCCTCTTGCTTGTGTTTGTGGGCCTTGGTTTCAAAATGGCTATCGTGCCATTTCAGATCTGGGCACCCGACGTGTATCAAGGCTCGCCCACGCCCACGACGGCTTTTCTATCCGTCGGCTCAAAGGCGGCGGGCGTTGTGCTGCTCATGCGCCTGCTCGGCACCGCGATTCCCGATCTCGCTTTCAAGCTGGAAAAACTTCTTATGACGATGGCTGGGCTGTCGATTCTTTACGGTAGCCTCTGTGCTGTCCCGCAGCGCAACCTCAAGCGTCTACTCGGTTACAGCAGCATCGCCAGCGCGGGCTACTTGCTGCTGGGATTCGCCGTGATGAACAAGTCGGGCTCGTCCGCCGTGCTTTACTATCTCGCCGGCTATCTCTTCACTGCGCTCGCGGCATTTTCGGTCATCGCCATCGTCGTGCGAGAGGCCGGCGCGGAGGATATCGACTCGCTGGCCGGCCTCGCGCACAGGTCGCCATTGCTGGCCGCCACGCTGACGCTCGCGATGGTTTCGCTCGCCGGCATTCCGCCGCTCGCCGGCTTCTTTGGGAAATTCCTTCTGCTTAAGGCCGTCGTCGCCGAGGGCATTCGCTGGTCCGCATACTACTGGCTTTTTGCCGTTGCCGTCGCAGGCGTCCTCGTCTCGCTTTACTACTACTTCAACGTGGTAAGGGCGATTTACTGGAGTAAAAATGTTTCAGATTTCAAGCCGATTTCCCTCTCGTTGCCCACCAAGTTCGCCCTTGCCATTTGCATCGTCGGCATGCTTTGGCTCGGCCTTTACCCTGGCAACGCGCTTGAACTCGCGGTGGAAGCGGTAAAGTCGCTGAAGCTAGTGTGACCGAAGGAGTGGTCAGTTCCCTTTGGTCATTATTCAGATGAGCATTCGGCCTTCGTGCCCTCGCTGAACCCTGATCGCTTCGATCCCAACAGTTCGCACGGAATCTACAGCTCAATGCATCTCCACCTCGCAAGTGCCAATGCCCTTGCGATAGTAATTGAATTGCACGTTGGGATGGTCGGCGAGAAGGGACATGGGCACAGCGCTGTCCACCAACTTGTTTGCAATCATGAACGCCGTAAGTCGCTGACCAAAGGGATTATCATGGAAACCGGCGTGCCAGATGGAGACCTTTTCTGCTAGCCACGTCTCTGCCGGACCGACGGTGATAGCTTGCTTGGGTACCAAAGTGACATTGCCGCCGCCGCTCGTGCGCGCGTTCTGCGCGATGGTCACGGGATGCAGATCCACCACACGCGTGGCGAGCTTGCGATACTCGGCGGGCGTGGGCGGGGCGTTCTTGTATTTGCCGTTACGCGGCAACGGGTCGTTGAAGGCCCAGTGCTTGATGTCGCCTTGGCCGCCTTGCATGACACAGCAGCGCACGCCGGAACCCCACGTGGCGCGATAGGCGCGCGTGTCGGCTTTGGGGAAGTGGAGGTTCCCGTCGGGCATGACGAGCTTGCGGTCAATCCGGTTGAAACACATCTCGCGGTCGCATTTCTCGAAGGAAAGCGGGTGTGTCACGGACGCTTCCTTGCCGTCAATGACCCATTCGTCCATGCCCCAAAAGTGGGCGTCGTGGAGCTTGAGGCCCAGTTCATTGACGATGCGCGCGACGAGCGGGAGTTGCTCGGTGGGGCCGATGGGGCCGCAGATGCCAGTGGGATTGTCGGGCGTGGCCTGCTTCCAAGCGTGGATGTATTCGAGCGCCTCGGCACAGTAGAAGTCTTCGAGCGTGTCGTAGAAGACGACCTTGAAGCCGGGGCGGGACAACTTCAGAAGTTTCTCCGGTGTGAGTTTGGCGGCGGCTTCGATGAGGTCGGTGTCGAGTGTGGTGTAATCCCACCAGGCGGGGGCGAGTGAGGAAAACTTGCGTGACATGGCGTGGGTTGTAAGGCGGGGTTGGAGCCGGAGCAATTTTTTAATGTTTAGTTTGTACTTTTCGATCGGCAATCGAAGAAGTAACAGCCATCTCAATCGACGAAGAATTGGTTCTGAACATTACCTCCTCGACTGCAATCTTCGCGCCCGCAAATATCAACAAATGAATTACCAGGGTCTAGTCATCATCGGTTTACTCTTTTTCACCGCTTCGCTGCGCGCCGCTCAGACTTTCACCGCCGACCTCGTCATTTACGGCCCCACGTCCGCTGGCGTGATCGCGGCGGTGCAGGCGAAGAAGCTCGGCAAGTCCGTCATCGTCGTCGGGCCGGACAAGCATCTCGGCGGCTTGTCAGCAGGTGGGCTGGGCTTCACGGACACAGGTAACAAAGCGGTCATCGGTGGCCTCTCGCGCGATTTCTATCACCGAGTCTGGAAGGAGTATCAGAAGCCCGAGGCGTGGCGTTGGCAGAAGCAGAGCGAATACGGCAACAAAGGCCAGGGCACGCCCGCGATGGACGGCGAGAACCGCACGATGTGGATTTTCGAGCCGAGCGTCGCCGAGCGCGTCTTCGAGGACTATGTGAAGGAGTTTCAGATTCCCGTCCACCGTGACGAGTGGCTTGACCGCGCCAAGGGCGTGAAGAAGACCGGCGCGCGCATCACGAGCATCACGATGTTGAGCGGCAAGACTTACACCGGGAAGATGTTCATGGACGCAACCTATGAGGGCGATTTGCTGGCGGCGGCGGGCGTAGATTACCACGTCGGGCGCGAGGCGAACTCGCTTTATGGCGAGCAATGGAACGGCGTGCAGGTCGGCGTGCTGCATCACCGGCACCACTTCGGCGTGCTCAAAACCAAAGTCAGCCCCTACGTCATCCCCGGCGACCCGAAGTCCGGCGTGCTCCCGCGCATCAGCCCCGCGCCGACTGGCGAATACGGCTCCGGCGACAAACGCGTGCAGGCCTACTGTTATCGTTACTGCGTGACCGACCACGAGGCGAACCGCATCCCGTTTCCGAAACCTGCCGGCTACGACCCGAAGCAATACGAGTTGCTCGTCCGCATCTACGAAGCCGGCTGGACCGAAACCTTCAACAAGTTCGACCCGATTCCTAACCACAAGACCGACTCGAACAACCACGGCCCGTTCAGCACTGACAACATCGGGATGAACTACGATTACCCCGAGGCCAGCTACGAGCGCCGCCGTGAGATTCTCGCCGAGCACCGCACGTATCAGCAGGGCTGGCTTTACTTCATCGCGAACGACCCGCGCGTGCCAAAGGAGACCCAGGAGCGGATGCGCAAGTGGGGCTTGCCCAAGGACGAGTTCAAGGACAACGGCAACTGGCCGCATCAAATTTACGTGCGCGAGGCCCGGCGGATGGTCGGGCATTTCGTGATGACCGAGAACGAACTGACCAAGAAGAAGCCCACCCCGGACTCCGTGGGCATGGGCAGCTACACGATTGATTCACACAATGTGCAGCGCTACATCACGCCCGAGGGCTACGTACAGAACGAGGGCGACATCGGCGTGGGCATTTCGCCTTACGCCATCGCCTACGGCTCGCTCGTGCCAAAGCGCGGGCAAGCGGACAACCTATTCGTCTCCATCTGCGTGAGCAGCTCGCACATCGCGTTCGGCAGCATCCGCATGGAGCCGGTGTTCATGATCCTCGGCCAGAGCGCGGCCACGGCGGCGGTGCTGGCGATGGACGGCAACCTCGCCGTGCAGGACGTGCCCTATGCGAAGCTGCGCGAGCAAATGCTGAAGGACGGCCAGGTGCTGGAATACGCGAACGCCGCGCCCGGCGGCAAAGCCAAGTCCGCGAAGGGCGTCGTAGACCAGAAACAGCTCCCCGGCGTGGTCGTGGACGATGAAGACGCGAAGTTCACCGGCGATTGGAAAACCAGCAGCGCGAACGCGGGCTTCATCGGCAACGGCTACAAACACGACGGCGCGGCCAAGGACGGCAAGTTCACCGCGCGCTTCGAGACGAAACTGCCCAAGGCTGGCCAATACGAAGTCTTCCTCGCCTATCCGCCCAACGCGAACCGCGCCTCGAAGGTCGCCGTGGAGATTACTCACGCCGGTGGCAAGGAAACGGTCTTCGTGGACCAGCGGAAAACCCCGGCGATTGACCAGCGTTTCCACCGCCTTGGCCGTTTCGACTTCACAATGGACCAGCCGGCAGTCGTGACCGTCTCGAACGCTGGCGCGGATGGCTATGTGGTGGTGGACGCCGTGCAGTTATTGCCGCGTTAAGTCATGCCGCCGTTATCCTTGTAACAGCCCGGGCCATCCGATCGTCAACTGTGTAACCATATGAACCGCCTTATCTCGCTCGCTGGGTTAATCGTCGTTGCCGTCGCATCCGCACAAGACCAGCCCAAAACCAACAAGTCCGGCACCGCCAAGGCCGGACCCGCCGTTGAAGCGCCACTGCCTGAGAGGGTGAAGGAATTCATCTACAAACGCGCGCCACAGGGCGAATTAAAGCTGTTCGTGCACCATCCGACAGACTGGAAGGCGTCGGACAAGCGACCCGCCATCATTTTTTTCTTCGGCGGCGGCTGGAAAAACGGCACGCCGGGGCAGTTCCTCAATCAAGCCACCTACCTCGCCACGCGCGGAATGGTCGCAGTGCGAGCGGATTATCGGGTGAGTTCGCGCCAACAAACCTCCCCCGAGTCCGCCGTCGAGGATGCCAAAAGTGCGGTGCGTTGGGTGCGCTCCCGTGCGGCAGAGTTGGGCGTGGACCCGCAACGCATCGTGGCCGCTGGTGGCTCGGCAGGCGGGCATCTTGCCGCCTGCACAGGCATGACGGACGCATTTGACGCCAAGGACGAGGATGCGAAAATCTCCTCACGCCCGAACCTAATGGTGCTCTTCAATCCTGCACTCGATCTCGCGGCGCTCGAAGTCGCTGCGAAATGGCCGGAGGGTAAGGGCGACGGGAAGGTCATCGTGCCGCAGATTGATCCGGCCCGCTTCATCAAGCCGGGCGTCGTTCCCACCGTCATCTTTTTCGGCACGGATGACCGTATGGTTGACCATGCGCGTGCGTTTGCGGACCAATCTAAGGCCGTCGGCAACCGCTGCGAGATTTTTACCGCTGCTGGTCAACCGCATGGGTTTTTCAACCGCACTCCCTGGCAGGAAATCACACTGCGACAGGCAGATGTATTCCTCACCTCGGTCGGCTACCTCAAAGGCGAGCCGACGGTGAGGATTCCTGCCGAGGTCAAAGTGGAATTGAAGCGCGAGAAATGAGCGGCCGCTATGATCGTCGCCAATCTTGGTCTTTGGTCGGATCATGCCCGTTGCGAGACGGGATGCCCGGCGTATCCACGTCCGCGGCGATGAAGCCTGCGGTGTAGCTAGTACGAATGCCTTTTGAAGGGTGTGGTGTGCAGGCGAGATGAAGGCTCACGAGCCGTAGGCCGGGCTGGACGGGGCGGATTTCCACCTTGCACAGAATTCCAACCTGCGCGATTTGCCCCTGCGATGCGCAATGGCCGGTGGTTGTTCAAAAATTATTGAACAATTCTCGCTCGTGTGTTCAACTCCTCATGACGCACATGACTATTAACGCCACTGAAATTACCGGCAGCCGGCCACCGCTCCCATCCGCGATGACGCCTCTCGAGGTCGAGGCGGTGGACCTGTTCGTCGGACTGGCACAGGTGGTGGGCCTGCCGAAATCCATCGGGCAGATCTACGGGCTGCTTTACATCTCCCACCTGCCCTTGAGCCTGGACGACATCGTCGAGCGGCTGGACATCAGCAAAGGCTCGGCGAGCCAAGGCTTAAAGTTCCTCCGCAGCACCGGCGCCGTGCGGTTGTGCGACGACCATGATTCCCGCTGCGATCGCTATGAAGCCGAAGTGGGCCTACGTGCGCTGGCCACCGGCTTCCTAAAGGAGCAGATCGAGCCTCATCTTGAAAGCGGCGAGGACCGGCTGGCGCGGCTCAGGCGGTTGGCTAGCACCGCCCCGGCGGCGGGCCGCGCACACGTCGCGCAGCGGGTGAAGCAGCTCGAAAACTGGCATCGCCGGGCCGCCGGGATGCTCCCGCTGCTCATCCGCTTTCTCGGCAAGTGATTTTCCGCCCGGTTTACCGGGCAAAGTGTTTCCGACCGCGTGTCGCGAAACGGACAATTGAACGACGGTCGCCAGCTCGGTCTGGCCGGAGTTTCCCGGACCACGACCAAGGGCGGCAGCTTGGCCTGAACGCATTTTCCTCCGCATGGCTGTCATCCTTGGCCTGAACGCTTTTCACGGCGATTCGTCCGCCTGTCTCGTGCGCGATGGGAAACTCATCGCGTGTGCTGAGGAAGAGCGCTTCCGCCGCATCAAGCACTGGTCTGGCATGCCGTCCGAAGCCATCCGCTACGTGCTGCGCGAAGGTGGGCTAAAACTCGCGGATGTGGAGCACGTCGCCATTAACCGCGACCCGGGCGTGAACAACTTCCGCCGCATCGGCTATGCGTTGCGCCGGTTGCCCAGCCCGCAGCTCATCCTGAACAGGCTCCGCAACATCCGCCGCGCGGGCTCGTTCGCCGACTCCGTCCGCGCCGCGTTGCCGGGCGAGGAACTCCGCGCGCAGGTGCATCAGGTGGAGCATCATCTCGCGCACTTGGCGTCGGCCTTCCACGTCAGCGGGATGGATGAGGCAGTGTGCGTCTCCGTGGACGGCTTCGGGGATTTCGCCAGTTCGGCTTGGGGGATGGGACGCGGCGGGGACATCCAGATTGATGGGCGCGTGTTCTTCCCGCACTCGCTCGGCCTTTACTACACGGCCATCACCCAATGGCTGGGCTTCCCGCACTACGGCGACGAATACAAGGTCATGGGCCTCGCGCCCTACGGCGAGCCGAAGTTTCTCGAGCAGATGCGGCAGATCGTCCGCGTGCAGCCCGACGGCACGTTCAAACTGGGCCTAAACTTTTTTCGGCATCACCGCGAGAACGTCCACTACACATGGGACAACTGCTCGCCGGAGATCGGCACTGTCTTCAGCCCCGAGTTGGAAAAGCTGCTCGGCCCCGCGCGCCAAAAGGGCGAGCCGCTCGATCAACGCCACAAGGACATCGCCCGCTCCGCGCAGGCCATGTATGAGGAGGCATTCTTCGCCCTGCTCACCGCTCTGCACGCGAAATATTGCTGCCCGAACCTTGCCCTCTCCGGCGGTTGCGCGATGAACTCCGTCGCCAATGGCAAGGTGTATCTCAAATCGCCCTTCAAGCGCATGTATCTGCCGGCCGCAGCGGGCGATGCCGGCGGGGCCATCGGCTCCGCCTTCGTTGTGCAGCACCGGCTCGGCAGCAGCGGCGCGCGGTATCACATGGACCATGGCTATTGGGGGCCGAGCGCGACTGACGCGGAGATAAAAGCGTTGCTCAATCAGCGCGCCGGCGACATCGCCGCTGAGAAGTGCCAGGTCGAGAAACTTTCCGACGAAGGCGAACTCTGCCGCCGCACCGCCACCGCGATCACCGAGGGCAAAGTCATCGGCTGGTTCCAAGGCCGCATGGAATGGGGCCCGCGCGCGCTGGGCAACCGCAGCATCCTCGGCGACCCGCGCCGCGCGGACATGAAGGACATTCTCAACCTGAAAATTAAGCGTCGCGAAAGCTTCCGCCCCTTCGCGCCGAGCATCCTGCGCGAGCACGTGGCCGAGTGGTTCGAGCAAGAAGACGATGTGCCTTTCATGATGGAGGTCTTCCAAGTGCGGCCGGAGAAGCGCGCGCAAGTGCCCGCCACCACGCACGCGGACGGCTCGGGGCGATTGCAGACCGTTCACAAGGACACCAACCCGCGCTACCACCGCTTGATTGACACCTACCGCGGCATCACCGGCGTGCCGATGGTCCTGAACACCTCGTTCAACGAAAACGAACCCGTCGTCTGCC
>VHDH01000004.1 GCA_016871445.1 Verrucomicrobiota bacterium
CTTGCGCAAAGATGCGTGGGAATTCCTCCGGAGTATTGCTGAAGTAAATATTTCCGCCGCCTTTCGCGGCCACGTCCTTGAGCAAATTCGCATCCACGTCCGCCTCGGTGCCCATGCCGATGACGCTAACGGTGATGCCGGCCTCGCGGCATTTTTGCAGCAGCGCGACGTATTGGCCCGGTTCCTCGGAGTCGGCGGCGTCAGCGAAGAGGATGATGTGCTTTGTCTCCGCCTTCGCCTTCATGACCATTTGCGATGCCGCAGCCAAGGCCTCGTAGATGAAGATGCCTCCGCCCATGCTCTCAATGCCCAAGATGCGGCTGCGCTGTCCTTTCACCACGTCCACCGGCGCGAGGTCCACCATCGTGTGTGCGCGGGAATCTACGGCGATAACACCCAATTCGTCCGTTGGCCCGAGCAAGTCGAGCACTTGCACGGTGCCGATATTAGCGAGGTCAATTTTCTTCTTCCCGCCGCCTGCCGGAGCGGACATCGAGCCGGACCGATCCAGCGCGACGACGATGGCGAGCTGCAACTTGCGGTGCTCTTTCCGCATTTCCATTGAGACTGGGAGAATGCGGTCAAGCGGCGAACCAAAGTAACCACCCGACCCATAGGACTTGCGCCCGCCGGTAATCATCAGACCACTACCGGTGGTCTCGACCCACGCCGCGAGCGCCTCCATGCCCGCGTTGCCAACCTGGCTGGCCATAACGTTTTCTAGAACGACGCCCGAGTAACGCGTTAGTTCCTCCAACGTCCAGCGCGCCTCAGCAGGGGTGCGGGCCTCGAGATCCACGCGGCCGCGCTGGAGCAGTTCCACATAGGCGGACTGCTTTGATTGCGTTAGCACTAAAATCGGCTTTGGCCCGCGCACGCCGACAAGCGCGCGGGCAGCGTTGTTTTCCGGAACCGGGTCGGCGGCGGCGGATTTCAACGTGAGTTGGTATTGCGTTGTGCCCGGTGTTGTTGCGCGGTCGCGGAAAAGCAGGCGAGACCGCCCAGCGGAAACATCCTTCTTGCCTGACGCGATGACCGTGGTGCCGCGCGAGAGCTGATACTCGATGGTTTGCTCGACCGGCGACTGCACCCAAGCGGTCATGATGTATGCCTGACCGGGCAGCACCGTCTCGGGCGTCTGGAAGCTCGCGATGGCGAGATCGTTCACGCTGGGACGTGCGAGCAGGCGATGGTCTAAGGCGATGCCGCGTCCGGCGGCGCGGGCGGCGGGCGCAAGCGGGTCGCGCCCAGTCCACTTGCCGTCCGAAACGATGAGGATGCGGCCCGGCGCGTCCGGCGGGATGAGCGCGAGCGCCGAGTCGAGGGCGTCGGCGAGGTTGGAGGCGTCCGCGCCGACTTGCGCGGTGAAACCAGGGAATTCTCCGCGCTGAGGCGGGCGCTCGACGGCGGTCTGCTGGCCGAAACTGACGACCGCCAACTGGTCGCGTGCGCCCATGCCGCGTTGAATCAAGTCCACGGCCTCCTTCGCCTGCGCGCTCGCGCCGGCGGGCATGGAATCGCTGCGGTCCGCAACCACGACGATGGTGCCGGCGCGATCGGGCAGCTTGATGGCCGGCTGCGCCATCGCGAGCACGAGCGCGAGTAGCACAACCGCGCGCAGCACGCGCAGCAAGCGCGTGGGCATCGGCCAAAGCGCCCACAGCACGCCAAGCGGGATGAGCAGCGCGAGCCAGACGGGTTGGGAGAGGATGAACAAAGCGGAAAAGTGATTAGTAATCCGTAAACGCCTGTGGCAGTGGGGCGAGACGTAGATACAGGGGCCGAGAATGCTTGGTGACGTACGTGGTCATACGCGTCCTTTGCTGTGCGTCACGAGGAAGAGGTGCGTGACCATCACCACGAGCGCGCCGAGGACGAAGAACCAGAGCACGCTCGCGTATTCGCGGCGCGCTTCTTCGGGCTTCTCCCACTCGCCCCACTTGCCAGACTTCGCGGTGGCGAGGTCGGACTCCTCGGGCGCGAGCAGGTTCACGGCGAACTGCCACGAGCTGTTGCCCGCGTTCACCGTGTAGAGGCCGGGCGTTTCGGGTTCGAGAACGAATTCCTCCGCCGACTTTGTGAGCATGCGCGTCCCCCCTCCGGGCAAGATGAGTTGAACGGAGTTCGTCTGCGCGCGGACGGAAACTTCGGAGCCGAGGCGGAAGTTGCTTTCCACCAAGCCCGGCGTTTCGCGCGCACGCCACGTGAGCAGATTCCAGAAGAAGATGGGCCAGTTCGGCGTGGCGGTGAGCGTCGAGCGGTCAGGGATGAGGTGTAGCGTGATTTGCTGACGCCGCAGCGCATCCTCGGTGACAGCGAGCAACGGCGTGTTCCCAGCGGTGATGACCGGCAAGCCGAACTGATTAGTGCCCGGAGTTGACGCAGTCCAAACCACGCCGTCCAGAAAAAGACCGCGCGCGAGTGGATGCGCGGTGTCCACGATGAACGGGCCGGTGTGCGGCGTAGCGGCGTTGGTCTCCGCGAGAAAGCGCAGGCCCCACGCGTTCGTGCCAGCGGGCGTAGCGCGGGCGTTGTGCAGGATGATTTCTGGCGCGGCGGAAAGCGAACTGCGCAGACCGCTGGCTTCAAGTGCCTTGTCCACAAGCGAACGCAGCGCGGCGTCTTCGAGGGAGTTTTGCACGCGGATGCGCTTACGCACGGCGGGGAGAAGCGTAACGCGGTTGTCGGCGGCAAGGTTGTCGGCGTCGAGCGCGGCTTCGATAGCGGGCGTGTTGGCCGGGAGATTCAGTATGAGACGCTGACGGGCGCGCGGCTCCAGTTTCAGCGTCGCGCTGCGGAGCAAATTGCTGCCGCTCGTGATGCGATACGCGGCGGTCGCGACGGCGCTGGCGGAGTAGTTCGCGACTTCGAGCAACACGCGGTCGCTCTCGCCGTGCGTGGTGCGCGTGGCGTTGACGAAGGCGAGGTTCGGCTGCGTCCCGCCGAAGGCCCACCACTGCACGCGGTCGCCGCTGAACTCAGAGCCGGGCGGCGCGTGATCCGTGAGCACAAGGAGCTGCGACTGCGGGCCGCCGAGGTCGTTCGCGAGCGCGATGGCGGCGTCGAGCGCGGCATCGGGCGATTGGCAGGTCCACTGCGCGAGCACCTCGCGGACTTCAGTGGCGGTGGTGACGGCGCTGCCGAGGACGCGGGGTTTTGGGCCGGCGAGGACGAGGCGGATGGAGAGAAACTTGCGGGACTTAAGTAACTCGTCGAGGGCGACAACAGCTTTGGTACGGGGGGAATTGGGTGAAACTGCGCTCGCTCCGGCGCTGTCACCCGCGAGCATCGAAGCCGAGTCATCGAGGATGATCACAAGCGGGCGAGCGTGGGCGGGCAACTGCCAGCGCGGGCCGGTCGCAGCGGTGACGAGGAGGGCGAGCGCGAGCAGTTCGAGAAAGAAGACGAGCGGGAGCTGGAGTTTGTTGACCTTCGCGCCGCCCTCGCGCGAAAGGACGGCGAATTGCCACAACATGAGACTCGAAACCTCGCGCCGCCGATAGCGGTTACGCAGGATGTAGATGGCCGCGAGCGCGGGAAGCGCCGCGGCAGCCATGAGCGCGAGTGGATAAGTTAGGAAAGGCATGCCTGTGCGCTCGGGCAGCACCCCAAGGAGGTGAGTGCTATCCGAGGCATGATGTTCGCGTTTGATTTCAATTCATGCAGGCACCAACAACTGCGCCTCTTCCAACGCGGGCAGGCTGGCCTCTAGTTTTTCTGCCACTAGTGAGATGAAGCGCGCGCCAGTTTGGCGGCAAGCAACGTCCCAGCTTTCACGATGGCGGGCGAGCGCTTCGCGGAACTGGGCCGCAACTGTTGCATCTACGAAAATTTCGCGCTCCTCGCCAGTCTCGCTGTCCACGAGCTGGACATTACCATGTTCAGGCGGCTCAGTATCCGCCTGCGCGAGGAGTTGCACGACGAAGACCGCAGCGGCTCCATCGGCAAGACGGCGCAGAATCGAGAGCGGTTCCCCCGGACACATCAAATCACTTACGAGAACGCGGATGCCGAGCCGGCGCAGTCGCGGCGGAAGGATAGTGAAGGCTTCGTCAAGCGGGCGGCGACTGGCGAAGCCGAGGCCATCCCATGCGGAGGGAAGCATCATGTCGTTCGCGGCACGTTGGAAGCCATCGCCGGCCAGCCAGGTGGCGTGAGTGCAATGCGCGTTTTCCGCCGCCGTCCCAAGCAGCGCGGCGAGCCGGAGTGTGGCAGCAGACTTACGCGTGTTTTCCAAAGCCATCGAGCGCGAGGCGTCAAGGAGGAGGTCCAGGTGCGGGTTTACCTCCTCGCGAAAGAGCTTGATGGTGAGCCGGTCGGTGCGCGCGAAGACGCCCCAGTCGATCGTGCGGAGGTCGTCGCCGGGTTGGTATTCGCGGTAGTCCTGAAAATCAATCGAGTTGCCAGCGCGGCGACCAAGCTGACTACCGGTCGTACCCGCGAGTGCGGTCTGCGGCACAGCCAAGGCATAACGCTGGCCCAGGGCTTCGCCGGACAGGAGATGCTCACGCGTGCTCATGCGAAAAGGTGAGAAAGTGGGAGGCCAGAGTCGCGGAAAGGAAAAAATTTCTCCCGCCCACGCCCTTCTCCTGGCTGACTAAGGGGTGCCGATAGATAAGTGTCCGGCGAATCAGTCCGCGCTGGCAGTTTGCACCCAGCAACAGGGAATTCGCATTCATTCGGGTGGTTCGTAAGCGAGTTTGCAATCTAAGACTGCGGCCGTGGGGTGACAGTTTGGGCTTCGCTGGGGAGCGGCTGGAAGGCACGGCGTTGGGCGAAGAACCACTTCAGGTTTAACACCACACCAAGCGTTGCAAGCAGAAGCGCAAAGATGAGATGGTAAGGAAAGGAAGAATGGTTAGTCATGACAAAGACGTTGAAGACATTGCCCAACTGCCGGTCTTGAAGCGCATCCCATGAGAGTTTGTTGAACAAAAGCAGCACAAGGTTTGGCACAATGGCCCACAACGCAGCCAGCGCGAGGGCAATCATCGCGGCGACGATGGGCGAACGGTGGGCTAGAAAACGGCGGTGAATTACGAGACCGAAAAGGGAATAGGCAAACACGTAAAGCAAGGTCGCGGAAAGATAAATGGTGGATAACTCTTTTATACTCGCCCGCCTGATGCGCCCACCGCCAAGCCAAGGTGACATCGAGTCGAGTACTGAACTCTGCGTCAGCACCCAAGTTGCCCCTATAGTGGTAGCGGCGAGCAACACGGTCCAGGCCAACCCGCCCGCTGTGCCGCTATAAAAGAGAAACGCCAGCGCGCGCTTCGGGCCCGACTCGGGAATGGTGCGGCGAATACGAACGCTCTGATCGTCGCCCTCGGCAATTGCGATGAGCAGTGCGAGGACGAGTAGGCCCGTGGTGAAAGCCGCCCACGCGACCACAGGCCCGGTGTGTGACTCGTTGACCGCCCACACCAAGGACACCGCCAATGTTACCAGCCAAGTACCTGTCACGTAGCTCCGCAGCGGCAGCGCGCGATTGGCTGACGGCGAGGAGATGAGCGCGATAGCTCCGAGGTGAAAAAAGCCAAACAGCAACAATCCGAAAAAAAACAGGCTCAGGGTTGGCCCCCAAAAGTTCCACGCTCCCAACCGACTACCGGCGCCCTCGCGCAGCAAATCATACGAGAAGTTCGCCATCAAGCCGACTAACGCCATCATGACGCCGCCACCAGAAAACCCGACGAGGAGCTTCAGCCCCCTGCTCGTTGACAAGCACGAGAGGAAAATCGCCGCCTGTAAGGACAGGATTGACACAAGGAATGCCACGACCAGCAGCATGAAGACCGTCGGCAGGTCAATGCCGCGCAGCAGATTCGTGAAAACCATGAACGGCGCACACACGCTAAAAAACAACACCGTAAGATACACACCGCAAAGCAGCTTGCCCCGAATGATGCGCGCAGCAGACAGGGTAGTGATGTAAAGCATATCCACATTACCCTCCTGTCGCTCCGCCATGAGCCGTCCGCCGACATAGAGCGGGATGAAGCTAAAGCTCACCACGCTTAAGATTGGCAGAAGGAACTGAAAAATATCCCGACCCAAAGCTTGGTTGGCATTTGATTGGATGGTCTGCCCGAGCAGATGAGAAACAACGACTAAAAACAAAATGCAAAGGAACGCCAGTAGCACCCCCGTGACCGCCCAGCTCCGCACGGCTTGGCGAAGCTCTTTGACGACAATGGGATTAGGCTCCCAAGTGCGCCATTTGGAGAGAGTAAGAAAGTTCATCGGGAAAGTGGCGAATGGCTAATTGCGTTGGGGGATGCTGGTCGGGAGCGCTTGGACTGTCGATTTGCTTGGCGCTGTTCGCTATTCACTGCACGCCGCCTTTGGTAACGTTCATGAAAATGTCCTCCAAATTCGCCTTGCTCTGCTTGAACTCGGCGATCTTGAAACCCTTGCCTACGAGTACTGCAAGCAGGTCGCAGCCGGCAGATAGCTCACCTTCCAATTCCAGCAACACCTCGCCGCCGACCTCACGGGCACTAACGACGTGTGGCGTTTGCAGGAGTTCTTTGACTAGGACGGACGGCTCGCCCAGCACACGAATGGCGAAGGCCCGGTGCGGCGTGCTCATTTTCAAGACCTCCGCCACGGTGCCGGACGCGAGTAGCTTGCCGCGCTCGACGATGACCACCCCGTTACAAATCTCCGTCAGCTCCGTGAGGATGTGCGAGCTGATGAGGATGGCTTTGTTCTGCGTGGCGAGGACGGTCAGCAACTCGCGTAACTCGACACGTGCCCGCGGGTCCAGTCCAGCGGCGGGTTCGTCGAGGATGAGTACGTCGGGGTTGTGGATGAGCGCGCGGCCCAGCGTGACGCGCTGCTTCATGCCCTTGGAGAGCGCCTTGAGATGCTTGTCGAGGATGCCCGTGACGCCGGTGAATTCCTCCACCGCACCAACCGCCTCGCGCCGCTTCGCGCCCTGCAAGCCGTAAGCCCGCCCGTAGAAATCCAGATACTCGTGCACGGTTACGTCGTTGTGCGCGGGCAGCGAATCGGGCACGTAGCCGACCATGCGGCGCGCATACTCCGGTTCCTCGCGCACGGAGACGCCGTTGATTAGCACGTCGCCCGCAGTCGGCTCCTCGAGCGTGGCGATGACGCGCATCGTGGTGGTCTTGCCCGCCCCGTTCGGCCCAACGAACCCGAAGACGTGGCCGTTGTCGAAGGAGAACGTGAAGTTGTCCACCGCGACGGTTTTACCGAAGCGTTTGTGGAGGTTGCGAACTTGAACCTTCATGAAAAACGCGGGGTAAAGAACGAGAATTGCAGAGTGCAACGCGCGCGAGCGCAGCTGACCGCAAAATGCCGCCCAGGGGACATGCTACGTCGCCTCTCATTACCCCGGCTCGCTCCCTGAAGAGAGAGCGCATAGCAGCTATTCTTTAACGAAGAAGAGTGCGCGGGTTTTGTGGATGCGGGGTAGGTTTCGTCCTGCTCCAAAGGGAGCGGGCCGTGATCGGGGTGAAGAGATAAGACACGCCCCAGCGCCCTCAAATGGAAAAGGCCCTGCTTCACTTCACGTCCTCCGAGGCGAGCACACCGATAATGGTTTGCCGGGCGCGAGTGTGACCGGGCTTGGCAAGACCTACCTCGATGAATGGGGCTTCAGCCATGACGGCGAGGTAAGTGCGATTTCCGAGGTAAGTATCTGGGCCAGTGACCAAGGCATCATGTGCTGCGATCCACGACCCGTGGTAAAGGCCAGATAATTTATCTGGCAGCGGATTAATTGAGGCACCTCCTGCGTGTAACGCCAGTGTCGCATTTTGTCCCGCTTTCAACCCTTCGCCCTTGAACAGCCGCCCATTTTCATCGCGCAGCCAGAGCGTCAGGATGTCCCCACCGAGGCCATTGAGCACGTTTACGCGGCCGTCGGCTTGGCGCTGGACTTGCAGGCGCTCGCGGCGCGTCTCGGATTTGCGGAGCGCGAAGTGCGCTGGGACGCGCGCCGTGACCCAGCCGCGCGTGAGGTGCTGGGCTTGCGACAACTCCAATTCGCGCGCGTTACCGCCATTGTAGAGGTCAACATCCACGAGCGGCGTAACCTCAGTGTCGTGACTGTACCGGAAGCCGTCGCCAGGCGTAAGAGGCGTGTAGAACGCCTGCCGTGCGAGCGTGGTAGCACGGTGCGCGGCTTGGTCGAGAAACGTCACCGCCTCCGTGCGCGTGGTGGGCGTGATACCCTCGCTCATCAGCGTGTAACCAAAGACAATGGCGCAGGTTACGAAAGAAATCAGTGGGATGGTCCAGAGCATGGCGATGCGGCGGTTGGCGCGAGCGCAAAAGAAGAGGTTAAGCGGTCCGACGATGAGGATGAATGCTAGCATGATAAACACGATGCCACGCACGGGGATGCGGGTATCCTCAATGACGGGGAACTCGGTATTCGCGCCGGATTCTTTGGGCATGGACTGCCAGACTTGACCAGATTCTTGGGCTATCTGTCGCATAGCATCCACTTGAGCGCGGTCCAATAGCGCGATTGAAGGCGAACTCAGGAGGAGGTATTGGCCAAACCCGGCAACGAACCGTAGAGCGCCGGCATTACGAGGGAAGACGTCACGTTTTATGGCGCTGCTGAGCCACGCATTTGGCAACTCCGCCTGTCCAAGCACAGCCAACCCTCCGCCCGATTCCACATAACTTCGCAGCGCGTTTTGCTGCGCCGCGTTCATCGCCGCTAGATCGCCGCGCGCGAGTACCACCAAGTCAAAGCACGTATAAGCCAGCCATGATTCGCTCCAGCTCGCTGCCTCTAACTCACTCCGCAGCACCGTTGGCCCGTCATACGCGGTAGAGCTGGTGCTTGACGAGAACCGCGTCGCATACGTGCTGCTCGCACGCGCGTCCGCAGCGAACGTGCTGGTGGAGCCGTCGTTTAACTCCACAGCGTCCACGCTGACCATCCCGCCGGAGCTGCCCGCATCCACGTTCAACCGCACGGTGGCTACCGCGTTGGTGAGCAAGGGCAACGGCACGGCGAGGATGCTCAAAGTGAAGCTGCGGTTGACCGCGTTGGTGATGGGCAGGGTGGCCAACTCCATTCCGTCAGCGGCTTTGAGCACGACGCTCTTGAATGCTTGGTCCCAAGCCAGCTTGTGAATGCGAAGGCTCTTTGCGCCGGTGCGCGCCGGCTTGAAATCCACTTCCAGCCACTCCGGACCAGGCGCACCGACGCGGTCAGGGGACCAAGCCTGCGCTGACATGCCGCTCAAGCGAGAGCCAACATTGGGAGCACCGGTTGCTTGCGCGGCCGTGTAATTTCCCCTTGTTATCTTGAGGGACGCTCCGCCCTTAAAGGCCTTGTCCAAGTCATCGCTGTTTAAGCTGCGGCTCACGAGCACCGCGCGCGGGCCACCGGGGATGCCTGAGTGCGCGTGCCGCTGCATGTGCTGATTATTGCCGCTGCGCGTGACCGTCCCGCGAAACCGCCCATCCACGAGGACGTCCACCTGATTGTCGCCGTTGAGCAAGAGCGGCGGCTGCCAGAGGGTGATATTGACCGTGGTGCCGGGGCTGACGGTCACGGTGCGCTCGACGCGCCGAAGGTTATTACCAGATCCGTAAGCCTTATGCGGTGCGACAAGCGTGACGCGGCGAGTGCGGTCGGGGGATTGATTCTCCACCATGAAGCGCATCTCCACGTAGCCGTGGTAGGTCTGGCCTTGGAAGAAAACCTGCGGGGATACCACCACGTCATCAAACCGCTCCGCTGCGCTGACCACATGAGCGAGGACGTAAACCAACGAAAAAATTGCTACCCAATACGCCGGTCTGACGAAAGTGACAAAGCGGAGGTTCCTTGAAAAGGCGTTTACCATTTGGTGTTGAGAATCTGCGAAGGCATTGAGCCGGAAAATTAAGCAAGGGGTCAATGAGAAGATGCGTGAATGCACACGCGGGCCATTTTTTGCTGCGGCTCGCGCTCCACAAGGCTCAACGAATGGTAAGTTTGGTTGAAGATAGAGAGCCGCTGCGGTTCCTGGCCCGCGTTTGCTCTAACAGCCATGTGTAGAGCGCGTCGGTGCCGTAGGCGTCATCCCAACAGTTGTGGCCCACGCCGGGATATTCCGTATATTTCGCATTCGCACCGGCCATGGTGAGTGCCTCGTGCATGGTGCGATTTGCCTTCACCGTGCTTTCCCGATCCTTGTCGCCGCAGAAATTCCAGATCGGCAATCGCGCGGCGGCGAACTTCGCCGCGTTCGCCGTGTCCGGCCCTGAGCACATCGGCACAATGGCCGCCCACGCGGACGGATCCTTCGCCGCGATGCTCCAAGTGCCGCTGCCGCCCATCGAGAGGCCGGTGAGGTAAACGCGATCAGGATCGGTGCTGAACTCTTTTTCTATCTGCCGTAGCATTGCCAAGGCCCACTTCGCATCGGGCCCCTCAGCGAGCCAGTTCGATCCGGTGCGGCACTGCGGAATGACGGTAACAAATGGAAAGGTGCTTTTTCGCTTCCAGATCGCTGGCCCGATACCGACCATGGTTGGGTCAATGTTGTTCGTGCCCCGCTCACCCGCTCCGTGGAGGAAGAGCATCACCGGCGGCTGGCTGCCCGACTCGTATCTCGCAGGCACGAAGATGACAAAGGGGTGCTGCTTTCCTTGCATATCGGTAAAAACGCGATGCTGAAACCCACGCGCCAAGGCAGGTTTAGCGGCAGCCGGCGTAGGCAACTCGGTGACCGACGAACAACCAACAAGAAACGCGGTACCCATGACTGCAAACGCAACGCCATGTAAAACGGGCTTCATGTATTGAACGCTGAATAAGCCTTCCCGCTGAGGCAAGTTGGAAAGTTCAATCGCAATGGCTGCCCAAACATTCGCGTCACGCATCGCACTTAGGACGACGGAGTCTCTCGCGTTTACCTTCGCAGGTGCTGGTCCAGAAAATTGTATGCCACTTTGCGGGCATCCTCGGGAAAAGCGTGCGGGCCTTTGGGGTAATAGCCAACCAAGTCCCCTGCCCTGCCGTGAAGTTCATAAACTTTGCGCGCGGCTTCAAGGACGTCGCGCACGCCAGAAACGTCAAAATCACTGTCGCCTTCAGCCGAGCAGGTGAGAAAAGGCCGCGGAGCAAAAGCGGCGACAATTTCCGGAAAGTCGAAGGGCACCTTCGCGGCATCGTTACCAAATTCCCCAGCGATGCGCGGCATGTAGACCTTACCGGTCCAACTCGGCAGGTCGTCCTTACGGAAGGTGGTAAAGCCGCAGCTAGACACAATGACGCGCAGGCGCGGCTCGAAGACAGCGGTGAACATGGCGTTGTGCCCGCCGAGCGAATGGCCGATGACGCCGAGGCGCGCAGCGTCCACCTCAGGGAGTGATTCAAGTAGGTCCACGGCGCGAACATTGTCCCAGATGGCTTTCATGGTACCACTGGCATAGCCGTGACGCGGGTGGAAGTCGTATTTGGAATCACCAAAGCTCGGATAGTCGGGCGCGAAGGTCACGTAGCCGCGTTGAGCAAGGTGGAGGGCATATTGCTTGGGGTTTTCCACAAGGCCAGCGGACTCGGCCTTACCCAGCCTGGCGGTCTGATGCAGGCAGAGTACGGCGGGTAGTTTTGCCTTGGCGGTTGCTTCGGGGAGGAAAAGGTAAGCGGCGACGCGGTCGGTGGCGTCACTCTGATAGGTCAGCTTACGGCGGAGCAAACCACCTTCGAGCTTCACTTCTTCCAGCACTTTCACGTCAAGGGCGACGCGCTTGGCGGGATTCGGAAAAGTTCCCATCACGCGCTCTAACGCAGGGAGGATGTGTCGGCGGCGTGATTCCCAATCAGCCACTGACTTAGCCGAAGTGATCTTGCCGTCTGTGCCATTGACACGCAACACGTCGAAACGATCCGGATAACTCGGCGCCCCGGGCGCTGGCTCGAAGCGGCCAACGGGAAAGCCTCGCGCATAAGAGATGACAAATGCGCCGTCAGTCGTGGGGTAACGAATGTCTTCGCGCCGCTCGAAGTCAGTGAGTGTCTTGCGTTCCAGCGCGTCGGCGCTGTCGGCACGGAGAAATTTTCCGGCGACATGGCCGGGGATGAGCGTACGATTGCCCAGCGCGTGGCCGGTGGTGGTGAAGACTTTGCCGTCCACCATTTCCTTCGTGACCCATACGGGCATGATATCGAGACCAGCGCGCATCATGTTGGCGGCCATTTCTTGGCCGTCGCCGAGGCAGGTTTTGTCGTCGAGGCCGTGGACAGAAAAGATCTTCGCCGTAGATCCAAGTCGCTTCATTTCGGCAAGGTGCGCCGGATGGCCCACAAACCGAATCTCCTGCGCACCGGCCGTGAGAAAGCTGGCGCTGGCGGGTTCACGGCTCCAGCGAGCGTTGAGGCCATTGGCGGCGGGGAGGTTGTAAGCCAGCGCATCGCTGAGCTTTTTCATTCCGCACATGTCTACTACGGCCGTGAAAGTACGCGGGGCGAGCTTGTTCGCCATGAGCGTTACGTTGCCGCCGCCCGAACCGCCCGTGGCAAAGAGGCGGCCTCTCGCGAAGGGGATCTTGGCCGAGTCGAGTTCATGAAAGACCAACCACAGCGCACGCAGAGCGTCGAGGCCTTGCAGCCAGCCAAAGTCATATGGCTCCGGGCCTTCAATGGAATCTTTCGGTCCGCTTTGGAGGTAATTCACGCAAAGCGCGACGCAGTTGAACTCGCGAGCCAGCGCAACTGGGTTAGCCGTGCCGGCGCAATCGGTGCCGCCCCAGTTGTGCAACGTGAGGAAAATACCCGTCCGCGGCCTAATGCTCCCGCGCGTGCCGTCGGGATAACTTATCAACACGCGTACCTCGCGTGCGCCAGGACGCGCCGGCCATTCTTGCGCCGGGATCACAACAGGACCATCGCGCTCGGGCAGCTTGGGCCATGGAACTTCAGCGGCTGACAACCCTAGGCCCATCAAGGCCACGGCAAGAACAACAACTAGTCGGTGCACGACCGCAGCATGGGAAGTCTAGAACCGTTTGGCAACCGCCCGTGAGTCAGAGCGAGCGCCGAGCGGTCAAATCTCCACGCGGCCGTTAAAGACAAAGTCCGCCGGGCCGTTGAGCTGCACGTCGGAGAAGCCTTCGCCAACGGTGTTAAATGCGACCTCCAGCGTATCGCCGCCTTGCACTTGCACCTTGATGGGCGAGGTAAAACCGTGGACGCGGGCCGAAATCATCGCCGCCGCGCTGACGCCGGTGCCGCAGGCTAACGTCTCGCCCTCGACACCGCGCTCGTAGGTGCGCACGCGAATGTGATTCGGTCCGAGCACCTGCGCGAAGTTGACGTTGGTCCCCTTGGGTTTGAAGTGCGCATGGTAACGAACCTCTGCCCCGACCTGATTGACCATTGCCCCGGTGGCGTCCGGAACAAAGATCACAGCGTGTGGTACGCCGGTGTTAAGCGAGTGGATAGCCGTTGCCCCGCCAGCTAGCGGCACGGACTCGGCCAAGCGCAGGCTGTGCGGCGGGGTGAGGTTCACGGTCACGCGTGCGCCGTGGAAGTTCGCAGTGATGACGCCCGCGACGGTCTCAAAGGTCAGCGCACCCGGCGCGCCCGTAAGCCGCTGGATGTACCGGGCAAAGCAGCGTGCTCCATTACCACACATCTCGGCACGGCTGCCGTCGCTATTCCAAAATTCCCACGCCCAATCAGCCTTTCCCGAGGCGCACGGCACTAGGAGCATCAGTCCGTCGGCCCCGATACCGCGCTGACGGTGGCAGAGGCGCGCAACCTGCTCGGACGTGATCTGGATGTGGCTGGTGCGGTTATCCGCGAGGATGAAGTCGTTGCCCGCTCCGTTCATTTTGGTGAATTCCAAAATCATGAAACGCGAAGGTAACGGCCATGCACGGCGGCGCAAGCGCGGAACGACTAACTCAGCAAAGCTTTCGCTAACGCCGCGAGCTGCGCGCGGGTGTGCTCACTGCTAATCACGAGGCGGAAGTAGCCGCCCTCCGGACCACCGGGGTAACGAATTAGTGGCGGGTGTATGCCAGCAGCAACAAGACGGCGCTTAAGTTGCGCCGCTTCGGCAGGCGATCGCGGGATTACGGGGACGATGGGCCCGGGCGCATCAGGCAAGGTCAGACCGCCAGCCCGCAAGCGGGCTTTGAGCCAGACCGCGTTCGCATGAAGCCGTGTCTGCATCTGCGGCTTCGTTCGGAAGACACGTAACGATGCTATCGCTCCTGCGGCCAATGGCAGCGGCACGGGCGTAGCGCCCGTGAAACAACGGCTCTTGGTCAGAACCGCTTCTGCCACGGCGCACGAGCCGAGGATCGCTCCGCCGAACGCGCCGAAAGCCTTACTTAAAGTCACGGTTTGGATCACGCGTTCGTCCTGTACCCCGCAATGCGACGGCGTCCCCTGCCCTGCCCGACCAAGCACCCCCGCACCGTGGGCGTCATCCACAAGCAGCGCGGCGCGCGTGGGCAACACAGCGAGATAATCCGCGAGCGGGGCAACCGAGCCGTCGTGCGAAAACATACCATCGGTGAAGACAAATGGTCGCGCACTCCGGCCCAGTCTGCGTAGTTGCTGACGAAAGCTCGCCCCGTCGCGATGGGCAAAGTGCACGATCTTCGCGCCGAGCAGTTCCGCCGCATCTGCCAAGCACGAATGCGAGCGTGCATCCATCAGCACATGACTGAACTCGCCTCGAAACGCCTGCGCGACGGCGAGGTTGGTCATGTAACCGTTGTCCACCAGCACAGCACGTTGGGCGTGAAAGAACTTAGCCAACTCACGCTCAAGCTGCTCGTAGAGGGCATGGTTACCCGTGGTTTTGCGTGAGGAAGCGACGTTTAGCCCATAATTTTGCAACCCGCGCCGCACCGCTGCGAGCACCCGCGGGTGGCTGGCCAGCCGATAATAATCACACCCTGCGAAATACAATAGCCGCTGACCGCGCCAGCGGACGAAAACGCGGTCAACTTGCTGCAACGGGTCAGCGATATGGTTCACGATCGACGACATTTTAGCGGACGCTAGCCGAGCTGTCCAATCCGCGCGCTTCTCCACGGTTGACATGCCCCGTGCTGCCACGCCCAATGGCGGTGCTTCGCATGCCCATGAAACTTTGCCGCTTCAAGAGCAGTTCTACCTGCCATCACATTCGCATCGGCCTGACCACGGACGATGTCACGGTGCTCGATCTCACCGCCATCGGGGTGAAGTCGCTTACCGCGCTGTTGGAAGGCGAGCAACCGTCTGCCATCTTGAGCGCCCTGATGACATTGCCGATGCCACGCCATTCCCTCGCCGAAGTCACACTGCTCGCGCCCATCGAGCAGCAAGAAATCTGGGCGGCGGGCGTCACGTACTTGCGCAGCAAGAAGGCACGCATGGATGAGTCCGAGTTCAGCGCCAGCGCCTACGA
The DNA here is from genome assembly GCA_016871445.1 of Verrucomicrobiota bacterium. Classification (GTDB taxonomy): domain Bacteria; phylum Verrucomicrobiota; class Verrucomicrobiia; order Limisphaerales; family SXTU01; genus SXTU01. Next base: position 15,396 of record VHDH01000004.1, read on the forward strand.
CCGCGTGTATGAGGCTGAGCGCCCGGAGATTTTCTTCAAATCGCTGCCGGAAAAAGTCGTTGCCACCGGCGGCGAGGTGGGCATCCGCAAAGACGCGAAGTGGAATGTGCCAGAGCCAGAGCTGGCGTTAGTGTGTAATTCCCGCGGCCAAGTCGTCGGCCTGGCGATTGGTAACGATATGAGTTCACGCGATATCGAGGGCGAGAACCTCCTCTACCTCCCACAAGCCAAGACTTACCTTAAATCCTGCGCCATCGGGCCGTTTATCGCTATCGGTGTGGAAGAGACGGAGGCACGCGGCTGGACGATTGGCGTGGAAATTCTGCGCGCTGGACAGTCGGTCTTTCGCGGCGAGACTTCTGTTGGCCAAATCAAGCGCTCATTCGACTCACTCGCCGAGTTTCTGTTTCGCTGCCAGAATTTCCCGCACGGCGCGGTGCTGCTGACCGGCACGGGCGTGGTGCCTCCAGACAACTTCACCCTCGCCGCCGGCGATCGCGTGCGCATCCGCATCTCGGGCGTCGGCACGCTAGAAAACCCGGTGGCCGTGGTGTGATGCATCGGCGGCGCTGCAGAGCGTCTTATCTCCTCAATGTCTGGCGAATTGTTGCGCCTCCCCGAAGATTAGTGTGTCTCCCAAACGACTCAACTTTGTTGGGTGTCATTCCACTTGACCGCTGATCAGCGAAGGCGGAATTTCTCGAGCTAAGTTAAACGGTTGCTCAGCTTATCGTGAAATCTCACTTGGCCAATTTTTTTGCCTTGGCCCTGCTGATCGTCCCTCTCGCAGCCCAAGTAGCTCCAACCAACCGCCCGACAACCTTACCCGCTCGCCTTTCCGCCGAGCCTTACATGCGCGTGACCAACAGCGCGACGGGTGCGGTGGAACTGCAGGTAGCGGTGCGCAAGTTCGTGCCGACCAACGGCACTGGACCGGTCATTTGGCTCGCTGGTGCGTCGCACATAGGCGAGACCAACTACTACGCACAGCTTCAGCAGCACCTCGATGCCCAGGCGCTCGTACTCTTCGAGGGCATTCACGCTAACCACGAACCGAGGGCGCCCAACACTTCCGCGGCCAAGCCAGATGCCATCCTAAAAAATTCTTCGCCGGCCGAGCCGATTGCTAAGGCCGCTGATCGAACCTCGCTACAAAAAGAACTCGCCGAATCGCTTGGCTTGGTATTCCAGCTCGAGGCCATCAACTACCGCGGCACCAATTTTCGCAACAGTGACCTTTCCTTGCGAGAGTTGAAGGAATTCATGGAGAAAGGTGACGAGCCGGGCGCGCCGGACTCGCCCAAAGAGAAACGTAAGAACGAGGCCTTTGACACCCTGCTCAAAGCAATGGAGGGCAACTCATTTTTCGGAACGCTTCTTAAGGCCGGCTTTAAGTTGGTCGGAAGCAACCCGAAGCTTCAAGCCACTGTGAAGCTCGGACTGATCGAGGCGCTGGGCAGTATTCGTGGTGACCTCTCTCGCATGAGGAGCCTGCCCGAGGACGTGCAGCGCCTCATGGAAGTTCTCATCCAGTCGCGTAACGACGCAGTGTTGAAAGACCTTCGCATCGAGCTGAAGCGCCCCCGCCCGCCCGCCAGCATCAGTGTCTTCTATGGGGCTGGTCACATGGACGACCTGGAACGCCGCGTCTGCCGCGAGTTCGGCTACCGTGCGGACAAGGATCTTTGGCTGCCTGCCTTCACGGTGGATTACACCACCGCTGGCATCAGCCTCCTCGAAGCCACGTTACTGCGAACAATGGTACGCCAACAGATGGAGGAATTGCTGCCCAGCGAAGCTCCGCCCGACAAGGTAGAAAAGGCCCGTTAACGAGCCCGATCCGACATCGATATGATGTCCTGCACATAACAGTTTGGAGGCAGCGACTTTGACCTGAGCTGACCGCCCGCTGTCTTATGAGGCGCACATTATTTTTCAAATTCCAGGAAACTGTAGGCCTCCCTCTAAGGGTTGACACTCAAACCCGACGCGGTTCTGAGTTACAATGATGAAAACCATCATCATTCCATTCCGGATCAGATCTTAATTAGCCGGGTAACCGTAAACCGGCGCGTACAGCGATTCTCTGTGAGAAGGCTTCTTACGGACTAAATCCTTGAGAGACCTATCCATCTTGAACGTGGTGAAGCCCCAGAGGCGGGGCTTTCGCTAGGGCGTTAGGCGGCATTGACCACGTTTACAGGCTGGCCCGCCAAAAACGCCCTCACGTTCGCCACGGTTGTCTCCATCAGCCGCGAACGAGCGGCCTTGGCCGCCCATGCCTGATGCGGGGTGATCAAGCAATTCTTCGCTGACAGCAGAGGATTGTCGGCCTTCGGCGGCTCGGTGGACAGCACGTCTAACCCGGCGGCGGCGAGGCGACCACTGTTCAACGCGGCGGCGACGGCAGCCTCGTCCAGCAGCGGGCCGCGGCTGGTGTTGAGCAGGAAGGCCGTGGGCTTCATCAGCGCCAGGCGCGAGGCGTTGACGAGGCCTTTAGTTTCCGGTGTAAGTGGACAATGCAAGCTTACAACGTCCGCGCGGCGAAAGACTTCATCCAAGGCCAAGAATTCAACTTCATCCGGCGGTGGTTTGGCCGAACGGCTTGCGGCGATAATCTTCATCCCCATCGCGCGAGCGATGTCCGCCGTGGCCTGCCCGATGCGGCCCCAACCCACTACGCCGAAGGTTAGCCCGTCCAGTTCGAGCAGCGGAGTGCGCGCGTAGCACCAGTCCGCCGACTTCACCCAGTCGCCCGCGCGCACCGAATCCGCATGCGCGCCGACGTGGTGGCAAAGCTCCAGCAACAACGCGATGGTGAACTGCGCGACCGCGCGCGTGCCGTAGAGCGGAACGTTGCTCACTGGAATGCCGCGTTCCTTGGCAGCGGCAGCGTCCACGATGTTGAAGCCCGTGGCGGTGACGGCGATGAAGCGCAGCCTCGGCATCGCGGCGATGATCTCGCGCGGCACGAGTGCCTTGTTGGTGATGATAATCTCGGCGTCCGCGCAGCGCGCGGCGACTTGCTCCGGCAGCGTGCGGTCGAACAACGCAACTTCACCCAGCGCCCGTAAGGCATCCCAGCTCAGATCGCCAGGGTTGAGGGTGTGACCGTCGAGGACAACAATCTTCATGGACGAAATTGAAGCGGAGTAATCGCAGGGGCGAAAGGCAGAAACCTTTGAGCAAAAGTTTTGCGTAAGTGTTTTGAAATGTATCAGTCCTTTGGCACTGTCCCGATGCGTTTGAAGCATCAGAGAAGTAGCGCGCGCTCAAACTTGGCGGCCCAACCAACCCCTCACTTGCTCAGCACGCGCAGCTTCACGTTACGGAAGCAGCACTCGTCGTTGTGATCGGTCAGCAGGATGTGGCCGGTGACTTTGGTGCCGAAGTCGCCGATGTTCTTGAACTTGCTCTTGGCGACAGCCTCCCTCACGGCCGCGCTGCCCAGCTCGTATTCGAGTGCCTTCGCGCCGTTGAGCCAGTGCTGGACGGTGCTGCCCTTCACGACGATCCGGGAGTGGTTCCACTCACCCACAGGCCGGGAGGTCTTATCCTTTGCGGGCGGCAGCACGTCGTAGAACGAGGCGGTCTGGCGGTGCGCGCCGACTTTGCCGTCGGGGTGGCCGTTGTCGTCGAGCAACTGATACTCGTGGCCGAGCGTGCCCTTGCGCGCCTCGGTGATGAAATACTTCACGCCGTTGTTGCCCTTCTCGGCGATGCGCCATTCCCACGACAGTTCCCAATCCGCCGTGGCCGGGATGGGCTGCTCGGTCATGATGTCGCCACCGGAAATCTTCGCCTGCTTTTTTAGCAAGCCACCCTCCACGATCCAACCCGCGCCGATCTTGCCGCCTTCCTTGTAGGTGCGCCAGCCGGCGAGCGATTTGCCGTCGAAGAGAAGTTTCCAACCGTCCTTCTGCTCGGCGGCGGAAAGCGTATTGAGCTCGGCGGCCTGGGCAAGGGCGGCGCAGGTGACAAGCGTGAGGAAAGAGGCGAGCGCTTTCATAGGAGAAAGGAATGAGATGGTAAGCTGGGCGAATCAGAGTTTTCTCACGCGGATATTCCGAATCCAAAACTCTTCGCCGTGATGCTGGAAGACGATGTGGCCTTCCGGCTCGGCCATGAAGCGTGGCTTGTCGGCGAACTTGCTCTTGGCGGCGAGCGCCTTCACCGCATCGCTGCCCCAGGTGTATTCCACGATCTTCGCCCCGTTAAGCCAATGCTCCACCTTGTTGTCCTTGAACACGATCTTCGCCGCATTGAACTCACCGACCGGCTTGAGCTTCCGCTGCTCGCCCGGTGCAATCAGACCGTAGAGCGCGCCGGCGGAGGTCAACGGATTCTTGCCGTCGGGATGCTTCGAGTCGTCGAGAATCTGCATCTCCGGGCCGGTGAACCACGCGGGGCCGTTGGGCAGCTCGGCCACGCGATACATCACCCCGCTGTTACCGCCGGGCGTTACCTTCCACTCCAGCTCCAGCTCGAAGTCCTTAAACTTGTCCACGGTGATCAGGTCCGTGACCTGACCGCCGGCTGAGCGAGGCACGGTCTTCAGCGCACCCTGGTCTTTGACCCAAGCCTTGCTGGGAAAGCCTTCGCCCTTGAAGGCGCGGAGGCCCTTGGGCTCGTTGCCATCGAAAAGCACCTGCCACTCGCCGGGCTTGTCGGCGGCCGGGGCAAGCAAGGCGGCAAAGGAGAATGCAGTGGTGAGGAGGACGCAGAGGTTTGTTTTCATATGCGAGCAGTTGAACGATTGAATGGTGAACAAAGTGACAGCACCTCAGGGCTTGGGCCGCGACAGCTGAAATGTGCCGTGGTCAAAAGAAGCCTTGTAAGTGGAGAAAAAGTTAGTGGCCGAAGCCTTGCCCTCATAGCGATAGACGCCGTAGGGCTTGCCCAAATCTTCCGCACCGCTGAACTGCCACAGCCCACCGGCGGGCTGCACGTCAAGCTTCACCTGCATCCCGAAGCGGAGGATCACGCCATAGGTGGCGAGGAACCGCGTCTCATACTGGCCGTTGTCCAACTTGCGAACCAGCGCGCGGAGCTGGCCGTTATGTCCGTTGTGGTCACTCAACCACTTCCCTTCCCAGCGGCCTTCGATGGAGTTGGCCGGCATCGGCGCAGTGGCGGCGGCCTTCCAGTCCCGGTTGAAAGTCGAGCACCCGCTGAACCCAAGCAGCGCCGCGAGCGCAACGGCGCGAACGGACCAAGTTCTCAAGCCATGAAGCATGAGGGAAATCCGACGCTATCCGCCTGTCCGCGTCAAGCTGGCAAGCGTCGCCCCGTGCAGATGTTGTTGGCGGTGAACGGCGGCCCGTAGTGGTTGGCGACCGAGTCGCCACAAACCAAAACGAGCCGTGTTGAAACGCCCGGGTCAATCGTGCCTCGCCCACGAGCACCTCCTAGGCGACGTTGATGGCGCGAAGTTTGTCCTCGCGAGTTTCTGCTGCGCGGAATCGTGCGCGAACTGATTCGGATGCCAGGGCTTCACCAGCGCAAGTTAAGCGCGCTTCAAATGCTCGGGGGATGCACCCTACGCGAATCCGAGAGATTCAAAATGCCTTGGATCTTGACTGCTCATGCCGTCAGCGGCGCCTTCACTTAGGAGCTGCTTGCGGTAGGGCAAATCCTCTTCAAGGACGCATCGTGCCAGCGACTCAACAGCGCCAGCGCGCAGGCGGCCCCGACCGTCGCGAGGAACATGTCCCACTGCGTGTCCCACGGATCGCCCTGCGTCCCGAGGAAATCACTGGCCGCCTCACCCGTGAGCGCAGCGGTCCACCACTCGAAGAACTCGTAACACGCGCTGAATGCAAGGCACACGCAGACCACAAGGAAGTTCAGCCAGCCGCCACGAGTCAAAGGCGTTTGCCGCAACAGCAGCTCCCGCACAAAAATGGCGGGGATGAAACCCTGGGCGAAATGTCCGACGCGGTCGTAGTGGTTGCGCGCCAGCCCAAAGGCGTCGCGCACCCAGTCGCCCAGCGGCACCTTCGCATAGGTGTAATGCCCGCCCAGCGCGAGGATGAGTGAGTGAATCGCAAACAGGTGCAGGCACAGGGCGGACAACGGAAAGCGGCGGTGGGTGAACGCGAGCGCGATGACGCCCACCCACACGGGACCGTTCTCCAGCGCCCAAGTCAGGCGATCCGCTTTAGGCGAAATTCCCAACGCCACCTGCGCCGCCAGCACGATCATGAGGAGCCAAGAGAGAGGCATGTGTCCACTCATGCGATGGCTTTTGCGATGCCGGCGATCAGGGCCACGCCCTCCGCGGCTTCGGCGCGCGAAAGATTCAGCGCAGGCAGGAACCGCACTACCTGCGTTCCGCTCGGCACCGTGAGCACGCCGGCATCGTGCAGGCGGTTGACGAAGTTGAGCGAAGCCACTTTTCCCGTGCTCGCGAAAGCCGGGATGTTCTCCGCCAGCTCGATGCCCAACATGAAACCCAATCCCCGCACGGACTTGATGACTTGCGGATATTGCGCAGCGAGTTTTTCCAACTCCCGCTTCATCCACTCGCCCGTCTCGCGCACGTTGTCCGCGAGCCGATCCCGTTCGATGACCTCGAAGACTTTGTTCGCGACCGCGCAGCCGAGCGGCGTGCCACCATAAGTCGTCGCGTGCGTGCCCGGCCCAAGCAGGTCGCACAGCTTCACGCCGTAATGCTCCTCGCGCACCCAAAACGCGCCGATGGGAAACCCTCCGCCTAACGACTTCGCCATCGAGACGCCGTCGGGCAGAAACTTTTCCGCGCCGGAAACGTTTTCGAGCAACCGCTGGAAACTCTGGAAGCGACCGGTGCGGAAGTGTCCGCACTGCACGCCGTCCATCAGCAACAGAATTCGCCGCTCATCGCAGAGTTGCCGGAGGCCGAGCAGATACTCCACCGAGGCCGGCGCGATGCCTCCCTCGCCCTGCACACCTTCGATGAGAACAGCCGCCGTCGCCGGCGAAAGGGCGTCGCGCATGGCTTGCAGGTCGTTGAAAGGCACGTGCTTGAAGCCCGGCACCGCCGGTTCAAAGCCCTTTTTCACTTTCTCTTGCCCCGTCGCCGCGATGCCCGCGAGCGTGCGCCCGTGGAAAGAGTTCAGCGCCGTGATGATTTCGTAACGCCCCTCGTCGTGGCCGAACTTGCGCGCGAGCTTGTAAAGCCCCTCGTTCGCTTCCGCGCCGGAGTTGCTGAAGAACACCTTGCCCGGCGCGAGATGCCGAACAATCTGTTGCGCCAGCCGTCCTTGCGGCTCGTGATAGTAGAGGTTCGAGATGTGAACCATCCGGCGCGATTGCTCGATGAGCGCCTCGGTGATCTCCGCGTTCGCATGGCCCAGCGAGCACACGGCGATGCCGCCGCCGAGATCGAGGTAGCGCTTGCCATTCACGTCCCAAAGTTGACTCCCCTGTCCGCGCGCGAGCACCAGCTCGAAGCGCCCGTAACTGGGCACGACGTATTTCTGGAACAGGCCAAGGACGGCTTGTTGCTCGTTATGGACAATCGCGGGCGGTGTCGGAACGATCTCTTTCATTCAACACGGGGATTTAGCCGCGAAAGGGCAAAAACGTCACAGAGAAAATATGCGACAAGAGGTAAAGTTGGTTCGTCATGCCACCACTTCAGTGCCCACGCCTTCGTCCGTGAAAATCTCCAACAGCACAGCATGATTCACCCGGCCGTCCACGAACGAGACTTTCTCCACGCCGGACTGAAGGGCAGTGACTGCGCTGTCCACTTTGGGAATCATTCCTTTATCCACGATCCCGGCAGCCTTGAGCGCAGGGACTTCAGCCACCTCCAGATGCGTAATGAGCGAAGCCGGGTTCTTCGGATCGCGAAGGAGGCCAGGCACATCCGACATAAAGACGAGCCGCCGAGCCTTGAGTGCAATGGCAGCTTGCGCAGCGGCCACGTCGGCGTTGCAGTTGTAAATCTTCCCGTCCTCGCCGCGCGCGGTCGGGCTGATGACCGGCGTAATGCCATGAGCAATGCACTCCAGCAGCGGTGTGGTGTTCACGCTCACGACCTCGCCCACGAAGCCGATGTCGATCTTGCTTCCCGGCTTGTCCTTGTCGTCGAGCCACAGCTTGCGGCAGGTGAAGATGTCCGTGCCGGCAAATCCCCGCGCCTTGCCGCCGAGGGACTCGATGGTGCGGACGATCTCCGGGTTGATCTCGCGCGAAAGCACTTGGTCCACGACGCCGACGGTCGCTTCGTCGGTCACGCGCATGCCCTGGATGAAGTTCGCCTTCAACCCGGCGGCGTCCATCGCGCGCGTGATGGCTTTGCCGCCGCCGTGGACGACCACGGGGTTGATCTCCACCGCCTCGAGGAACACGACATCTCGGGCGACGCCATCTCGCACAGCAGGATCGGACGAGTCCATGAAGCTACCGCCGTATTTTACGACGAACGTCGCGTGGCTGAACTTCTGGATGTAGGGCAACGCTTCAAGCAGCGTCGCGGCTTTGGCAATGAGGTCTTGCATCAGGTCACGGAATTGTTAGCCGCGGATTGAAGAAGGTTGAATACAGAATTTTGCGACCACGACTTCAGTGTTTACTCCGAGCTTCATATGTGGCTCGACTCTAGCCACCGAGCGTGGTCGGGTCGGTCACGTCACCCTTGTTATAGTCGACGTAGGCCTCTGTCAGGTCGGCCGCATACATGAGTGCACTGGCTTTACCAAGGTTCAAACGAATGTGGAGGTCGAATTCCTTGGGAGCGGCAGCATTGCAAAGCTGCTTGAACGTGGCTTTCGTCGGCTGGCCGCGCCTGAGGCTCCAGAGAATTTTCTGGCTGCCGGGCGCGCTGTAGCCGATGTCCACCTTGTCTTCCATAACGGTCGCAGCGCTATAGCCAAGCGCGTCAATGATGCGGCCCCAGTTCGGGTCGCCGCCGTGCCAACTCGTCTTCACCAGCGCGCTGTTCGCCACGGAGCGTGCGGCGGCATCGGCATGCTGAACCGTCTTCGCGCCTTCGACGCGCACGGTCACAACGCGGTGCACACCCTCGCCATCCCGCACGATCATCTTGGCCAGTTCGAGGCAGACGTGCTGAAGCGCTGCTTGGAAAGTCTTCAATTCCGCACTCCGCATTCCGCACTCCGCATTTCCGGCGAGCCCATTCGCCAGCACGAGCACCGTGTCGTTGGTGCTCATGTCGCCGTCCACGGTGATGCGGTTGAAACTGTGGGCCACGGCCTCGCGCAGGCAGGCTTGCAACGCCTTCGCCTCAATCGCTGCATCGGTGGTGATGAAGCAAAGCATCGTCGCGTGCAAACCTTGCGGCAGCGCGGCGGGTCGCGCCCCGGTCGCGCTCATGCCGGGCTGAATCATCCCCGCGCCCTTGCACATGCCGCCAATGCGAACGGTTCGGCCACCCAGCTTGAACTCGATGGCGATCTGCTTGGGCCGCGTGTCGCTAGTCATGATGGCCTCGGCGGCGTGGTCGGCACTGGCGTGCTCGCGGTTGAGCAAGCGCTCAGCGGCGACGATACCTGCGCGGACGTTACCCATCGGCATCGTGACGCCAATGCGCCCGGTACTGGCGACAAAGACACTCCCCTCGCTCATGTGGAGTTGCTTCGCCGTCAGCGCGGTCATGGCGAGCGCGTCCTTTTTGCCCTGTTTGCCGGTGCAGGCGTTGGCGTTGCCCGAGTTGACGACGATTGCTTGAGCCACGCCCGATTTTAAACGGGCGGCGCATACCTTGACCGGAGCGGCGCAAATTTGATTCGTCGTGAACATTCCCGCGACGGTTGCGGGTGCTTCGGAGACAAGCAGCGCAAGGTCGCGTTTTTGGCCCTTGTTCGAACCCTTGCCAGTACCGAGGCGCTTGATATCGCAGAAGACGCCGCTAGCAAGAAATCCTTTAGGCGCGACAACCCCACCGGGAATTACTTTAAACATCAGTTTGCTCATGTCAGCGCCGAACGGAAACAACTCGCCGAGCGGGTGTCAATCACGAGGTCGCATCCGAATAGTTCGACAATTCATAGTCGATAACCAGGACGCGAATAACGCCCAGAAGGCGACATTGGAATATCGAGCTGCGACTGGCCGCACTTCACACCAATCGTTTTAGTTTCGCGTCTTCGGCCAGTCTTTTCACTAACTCCTTGATTTTCTGCGATTGGCTCTTGTGTGCAACAAGCGTGGCATCGTCGGTCTGAACGATGATGCTGTCGCGCAGACCAACGACGCATATGGGCGTACGATGGTCCTTGCTGCGGGCGTCGTAGATAATGTTGCGCGCGGCATCCACATGGAGGAAATCGGCGATGGCGCAGTTGCCCTCGGGATCAGGCTTCACATGATGCGCGAGCGCGTTCCACGAGCCGAGGTCATCCCACGCGAAGGAGCCGTCCGCTACGACAACGTTCTGCGCTTTTTCCATCAGCGCGTAGTCAATTGAAACTTTCTTGATATCTGAGTATTCCTTGGCGAGTAACTTGGCTAGTTTTCCGGGCGACTTCGCGGCCTGGAACCACCGCTGGCAGGCGGCGAACATCTCAGGCTGGTGCGCCTGCAGTCCGTTCGTCACCGTAACGAAGCTCCAGATGAACATTCCGGCGTTCCAGCGATACTGGCCGGAGTTCACGTATTCCAGCGCGGTCTCGTAGTTCGGTTTCTCCACGAAGCGCTCCGCCTTGAACATCGCAGTTTTGTATTTCTTAGCGCCTGCCGGGGTAGGCAACTCGTTGCCCGTGTGAATGTAACCATAGCCCGTGGCGGGTTCGGTGGGCTTGATGCCGATAGTCACGATGGCCTGCCCGCGCGCCGCGAGATCGAAGCAATCGCCCAGCACAGTTTGAAATTTTTTCTCCTCGGGAATGACATGGTCCGCCGGCAAGACGGCCATGACGCCCGTGGTCGAACGCGCGCCAACGATGGCCGCACCGAGTGTGACGGCGGCGCACGTATCGCGTCCGACTGGTTCAGCCACGACGTTTTCCTTGGGCAGCTTGGGCAATTGCTTCCGCACCTCGGGCGCCTGCACCTCGTTGGTGATGACGAAGATATTCTCGTGCGGCACGAGCGGCGAGACGCGCGCGACAGCCTGCTGGAGGAAGGAAGAGTCGCCGAGGAGCTTGATGAGCTGCTTAGGCGTTTTCTCGCGGCTGACGGGCCAGAAGCGCTCACCGCGCCCACCGGCCATGATAATGACAAAACGATCGTTGGTGCTTGAGGTTTTCTTCATCGGTAGAGGGATTTTAGCGAACCTAGCAAAGCCGTCAAATTCCTTGCGGGAGTCCCGGTAATCCATTATTTGCCTGCTATTCCGCTCCTAAATCGCAGCCGTTTGAAACGAGTTTAAAACTCACTCATAGAACTCATGTCATTCACACTTTTCTCCCGTCTTTGGCTAATGGTGTTCCTCCACTACTTCGTTTGGGGCACTTGGTACGTAACAATGGGCACGTATCTAAACGCCACGCTAAAGTTTGAAGGCTCTCAGATTGGCTTGGCCTATGGCAGTACGGCCATCGGGGCGATGGTTTCTCCCTTCTTCGCCGGGATCGTGGCGGACCGGTTCTTCGCGACCCAGCGGCTGCTTGGCGCATTGCACCTCATTGGCGCGGCGTTGCTTTGGTATGTCTCCACGCTGAAGAGTTTCGGGCAGTTCTACCCGGTGCTGATCGCCTACACGATCAGCTACATGGCGGGTCACGGCCTGACGAACGCGCTCACGCTGGCGCACTCTAAGAACCCGGCAAAGGAATTTCCGCTGGTCATGCTGATGGGCAGCGTGGGCTGGATCTGCGCGGGCCTCGCGGTCAGCGCGCTGAAGTTCGAGGACAACGCCGGGATGTTCCGGCTCGCGGCGGGCGCGGCGCTCGTCATGGGCCTCTACTCCTTCACCCTGCCGCATACGCCACCCAAGGGCGCGGGCGCGCCCGTCAACGCCCGCACCATGCTCGGCCTCGACGCCCTGCGCCTCATGCGCGACCGCTCGTTCGCCACCTTCATCATCTGCTCCTTCCTCATCTGCGTGCCTTTGAGCTTCTACTTCAGTTGGATGAACGCCTTCATGAACGAGCTGAAGATTCCCAACGCGGCGGCCAAGATGACCATCGGCCAGGTCTCCGACGTCGTTTTCCTCCTGCTGCTGCCGTTGCTGCTTAAGCGGCTTGGCGTGAAGGGTATTCTCATTCTTGGCATGGTCGCGTGGACTGTGCGCTTCGGCTTGCTCACGCAATTCCCCAAAGCGACCGACGCCGCTTGGATGCTCTTCGTGGCCATCGCGGTTCACGGCATGTGCTACGACTACATCTTTGTCATGGGGCGCATGTATGTGGACAACCGCGCCAGCGAGGACATCCGCGCGGCCACGCAGGGCTTTCATGCCTTCGTGACTCTGGGCGCGGGCATGTTTGTCGGTTCGTGGCTCTCGGGCGTCGTGGGGCAGCACTACACCACCAACGGAGGTGCGACCCACGCGTGGTCGGAAATTTGGCTGGTGCCGGCAGTAATGTCAGCGGCGCTCATCGTTGTGTTCGCGATCCTCTTTAGGGAGACTCCAGCCACCCTGCCCGCAAACGCCAAGAGATAATTTAGGTGGTGCTAAGACGCGACTTGCGACGATGGAATGGCTTCTCCTAGCCTCATTCAATGTCACAAGACGACGCCCCAAAACTTTTTGTCGAACTCATCCACATTACCGAGGCGTCGGACGCGCCGTCCCCTGGCCCAGGCAACGTCGCAGTAGTCCATTACACCGGCTGGCTTACTAACGGCACGAAGTTCGATAGCTCCGTGGACCGCGGCCAACCGTTTTCCTTCACCGTGGGGATGAACGAAGTGATCGCTGGCTGGGACATTGCCGTGGCGCGGATGCGGGTGGGCGACAAGGTGAAACTGACCATCCCGCCCGAGCTCGGCTACGGCGAGGGTGGCTACCCGGGGGCCATCCCGCCAAACGCGACGCTCATCTTCGAAGTCGAGCTGCTGGAAGTGCAGTGAGCTACTTCGCGTAGTCGCGCCAGATCCACCGCAGCGTATCGGGGAGAATCGCGCCGCCGTGCTTGCCGCTGTGGCCGCCATCGCCCATGACGAGTTGGGAGTCAATCTTTGCGAACTTAAGCGCAGCCTCCATCTCGCGGTTGGCCAACGGCCAATTACCGTGCAGGTTGTCGAGGTCATTGCTGCCTTCCTGAAGAAAAACGCGGAGCGCACGGCGCTGGGCGTGCTGCTTCTTCTCCACTTCAGTAGCTGTCGCAGGAAGATCCTTTGAGAGCGGCCGGATGAGCGCGGGATAAACATGTCCGCCACGGATGTTGGTAAAACTGCCGATGTGGCTGATGACTTTCCCAAAGGAGCCAGGGCGTTCCCAAGCAGCTGTGAAGGCGCAAATGCCGCCGGAGCTGATGCCGATAGTGCAGCGGCCGGCAGGGTCTTGAGTGACCTTCCACTTCTTCTCGACCTCGGGCAGGAGTTCTTCCAGCAAGAAGCGTGCGTAAGCGTCGCCTAGCGAGTCATACTCGAAACTGCGATTGCTGCGCGCTTTCTGGCCCGGCTCAGCCGGCGGCACGGAACCGGGATTAATAAACACGCCAATGGTTACGGGCATCTCCTTGCGGTGAATGAGGTTATCCATCACGACGGTCGCGCGGAAGGAGCCGTTGGTGCTCTGGTAGCTGCCGCCATCTTGGAAGACCATCAGCGCGGCGGGCCTAGCAGGGTCGTGTTGTTTTGGCACATAAACCCAAAAGTCGCGCTCCGTGCCGGGATAAAGCTTGCTGGTCTTGAAGGTGAACTTTTCGACAGTGCCTTGCGGTACCCCGACCTGCGGCTGAGAATCGGGGCCGTGCTTATAGTCATCGGCGGCGATGGCGTGGAACAGGGAGCACGACAACAAAAGTACGAAAACAAACAGAGGGCGTTGCATGGCAGAGGATTATGTCGGTACACCGCATGAAGGCAATCGCGGATGTGTTCCAAGTCAATTTCCTGCCCGTAAACCTAGTGCCGGGATTCCCTTTCCACTGCGAAGTGAAAATAAGGTTTGGGAAAAAGCGCACGGCTTACGCAATTTGACAGCTGAAGCTAGGTGTGCGAAACACTGGCTCAGCAGCCGAATCGTGGCTTCGTCCCGAAACCGCGAGCGGGGAACCCAACATCCGGGCGACCGGACCGGGGCGAACGGCGTAAACGCCGGGGCTACTTTCCTAGCCTAGCCCGACAGCTAACCTCGCAGGCATGGGAAAGGGCGATCCTCTGGGGCGCATATGCGTTACCCGTGTTCACCCAAGCAACTTGTTCTTTTAGGACAGCACTGGGCGTTTTTGCCCCGTCATGCTGGAATCAAATACGGCCATGAAAATTAGAGTTGGTATGTATTACGGGCGAAGTGCGGTTGATTTTGAATATCGTGACTACGACTGCGCTCCCCGCAGCCAAACCGTAGCGACGGAATTGGATCGTCCTGCATCTCCGCATCCACCACACTCTCCCGACTGACATGGATAGTAGCGACACAACTCGCCCCGCGCTTGGCGCGCTCACTCTCGCCGCGCTTGGGGTTGTGTTTGGGGATATCGGCACTAGTCCGCTCTATGCGATGCGCGAGTGCTTCAACCCAACCAGCGCCCACCCACTCCCGGTCACGCCAGCAAATGTCATGGGCGTGCTTTCGCTCATTTTCTGGTCGCTCATCATCATCGTCAGCGTGAAATACCTCGGCTTCGTAATGCGGGCCGACAATCGCGGCGAGGGCGGGATCCTCTCGTTGCTGGCGCTGGCATTTCCTGACCGCGACCAGCCAACGCAAAAACGTGGGTGGCTCTTAGCTGGAGGAGTTTTTGGTGCAGCCCTTCTGTATGGGGATGGGATGATCACGCCCGCTATGACCGTAACGAGTGCGGTGGAGGGACTGGCGGTCGCCGCCCCGTGGATGGGCAAGCTCGTGCCGCTTATCGCCGTGGGTATCTTGGTGGGCCTATTCAGCCTGCAACGACTCGGCACTGGACGCGTGGGTGGGATGTTCGGACCGGTGATGGTGTTGTGGTTCCTGACTATCGCGGGGTTGGGCTTGTCCGCCGTGTGGCGCAAGCCCGAGGTGCTTATGGCCTTCAACCCTTGGCATGGCGCGCTATTGCTGCTTAACAATGGTCAACTCGGCTTCGCTATCATCGGCGCGGTTTTCCTCGTGGTAACGGGCGGCGAAGCGCTCTACGCGGATATGGGGCACTTCGGGGTGCGGCCCATTCGGCGCGCATGGTTCGGCATCGTGCTGCCCGCGCTCTTCCTTAATTACCTCGGTCAAGGCGCGCTGCTGCTGGCCGACCCCAGCCCGGAAAACGCCTCCAACCCGTTCTTTCGCCTCGCACCGGCTTGGGCGCTTTACCCGTTGGTGGCGCTATCCACGGCCGCGGCATGTATCGCCTCGCAGGCGCTCATCTCGGGAGCCTTTTCGCTTACGATGCAGGCCATCCAACTTGGCTATCTGCCCCGTATGCTCATCCGCCACACCAGCCAGCACGAGCGTGGGCAAATCTACATGCCGCATGTGAACTGGGTGCTTATGATCGCCTGCATTGGACTGGTGCTAGGTTTTGGCAACTCCTCCCACCTCAGTGCTGCTTATGGCGTAGCCGTAGCTGGCACCGAAATCATCACCACCTCACTTTTCTACTTCGCCGCACGACGGCTGTGGGGTTGGTCACCCTGGCAAGCGGGCGGGCTCTGCGGCTTGTTGCTCATGATCGAATTGTCATTTTTTACTTCGAACTTGCTTAAAGTTCCCCACGGGGGCTGGTTCCCACTTGTAGCCGGGGCGGGCATCTTCGCCATCATGGCGACGTGGAAGACTGGCCGCCGCCTCGTTTGGGAACGCATTAAGGACGCTACCCTCCCGCGGGACTTGTTCTTCGCGGACATCGAAGCCAACCCGCCAGAGCGCGTGCCGGGCACAGCAATTTTCATGGCGGGCAACCCAAACGGCACCCCGGTCGCGCTACTGCATAATCTCAAGCACAATAAAATCCTCCATCAACGCAACATCTTGCTGACCATCATCACAGCTGAAGAGGCACACGTGCCAAAGACCGAGCGCGTGCGTGTCGAGCAACTTCCTGCCGGGTTCCAACGCGTGGTGGGACGTTACGGCTTCATGGAAGAACCGAATATCATGAAATTACTGGCTGAGACGCCGCTGGCCGGTGGGCCGGTTGACGTGGCTAAAACGACTTTCTTCCTCAGCCGCGAGACCATTCTTCACACTGGCAAGACGCAAATGATGCGCTGGCGCAAATGGCTATTTGCTGTGCTCGCGCGCAACGCCTCTACTGCTACCAGCTACTTCGGCCTGCCCGCTAATCGCGTCGTCGAATTAGGCATGCAGGTAGAAATCTGAGGCAAGCAAGACGGTTTGAGCCCAGCAGAGTTTTCCACTGCGAAGTTGGAACAGACAGCTCTTAGACGCTTTAAACGATACAACGCACAGCGCAAACGATATCCTGTCTGGCGCGATCTTGAATCGCGTCCGTCTGCCCGCTACAACCGGCGCGCATGAACTCGAATCGCGGCCTTCTGCTGCCTGCCCCGCGCGTCACGCCGGCACTGGATGCCGCTTTCCGGCCTGCCGTGCTAGCTACACGCGCCTTCCGCGAGGCCGTGCACGCGACCGGTTCGGCCAGGCCCGTGACGCTCGCGCTCGAACAAGCCGACGGCTCGATCTTCCACTTCCGCACCGAACTCGCGCCCGTCGGCCACGCGCTCGCAGCGGCGAACTTCAGCCACATCGAGCGACTCGCGAAGTTTCTGCTCTGGCAACGCGGCGGCTGGCGATTTTACTTCACTGGCCCGGAGGCAATCGCGGCACAGTTGCAAGCGCACTTCCGCGACACAGCTACTGGCAAGTTCGACTCAAACCTAATCGGCGAGCGCGTCTATGACCGGCCCATCGTAGTCCGGGCATGCGATTCAGCCAGCCTCCCAACTGAGCGCGCCAAAGTTCAAGCGCTCGGCCGCAACCTCGACGGATGCCGCATCGGCTTCGACCTCGGCGGCAGCGACCGCAAAGTCGCTGCCGTGCAAGACGGCAAAGTAGTCTTCAGCGAGGAAACCGTGTGGGACCCCTATTTTCATCCCGACCCGCAATACCACTTCGACGGCATTATGGACTCGCTGCGGAAGGCGGCGGCGCACCTACCCCGCGTGGATGCCATTGGCGGCAGCGCGGCCGGCGTGTATGTGAACAACCGGGTGAAAGTCGCCTCGCTCTTCCGAGGTGTCGCGCTGGACCTTTTCAATACGCGGGTAAAAGACCTTTTTTTTGAGGTGCAACGCGCGTGGAACGGCGTGCCTCTCGAAGTCGCCAACGACGGCGAAGTCACCGCGCTCGCGGGCTCCATGTCGCTCGGGGTCAACGGCGTGCTCGGCATCGCGATGGGCACTAGCCAGGCCGTCGGCTACGTCACGCCCAGCGGGAATATCACCACATGGTTGAGCGAGCTGGCCTTCGCGCCGGTGGATTATCACCCCGCCGCCGCGTGCGACGAGTGGAGCGGCGACTATGGTGTGGGCGCACAATACTTCTCGCAACAGGCTGTCGGACGGCTACTGCCCGTTTCGGGCATCGAGGTGGATCCGAAGCTGGCGCTGCCGGAAAAACTCAAGCTGGTGCAAGGCCTGATGAAGTCCGGTGATTATCGCGCGCGGAAGATTTACGAGACCCTCGGCACCTACCTCGGCTACGCGGTGGCGCATTATGCGGACTACTACGATTTTTGCCACTTACTCATCTTGGGCCGCGTGACGAGCGGTGAGGGTGGCAATGTCATCATGGCTGGCGCGAAACACGTGCTGGAGGTGGAGTTTCCCGAGTTGGCCCAGCGCATTCATTTCCACTCGCCCGACGAGCAGGACAAACGCCACGGACAGGCCGTTGCGGCGGCAAGCCTACCGACGCTGCACTGAATTTTCCCGAAGCGAAGTGCCTCAGCGCGTCACGGTTAGCTGGCAAATTTACTCACCTCGCGGACGAGGAGAGCAAACAGCGACTAAGGGTGCGCTTCGCAAATTTCACCCCGAGGTCGGTGGTCTTATTTTGAGGCATAGCGAAGCTTGTGCCGGTGAGGACGCCGGTGACTTGGGTTTTGGTGTTGGGGATTTTCGCCATGTGAACCCGGGCCCATTTCTGGGCGAGCACAACGAGCGTGTCGGAGCCTTTTCCTCAGAAATTGACCTGCACCTGCACGCCCACGCGATTCGCGTCCTCGGTGTTGTTGTAGGGGAACGTGCGGGTGTTCGTGCGCTCGAAGGTGCGCGTATAAACCAACGTGAGTTCCACCTCGGGCCACGGCGACCACTCGAGGCCGAGGTCGAGCTCGTTGACCTTCGAGGCGGGGGCGTTGCCGCCGAACTTCCGGCCGCCGTCGTAGAAATTCCACCGCGTGAACGGGAAGAACACGCCGTAGCTCGTGGCCGCGCGGTAGTTCAACTGCACATAGCCGCCGTGGAGAAACTCCGAGGTGATATTGCGCTGGTTGAGGTTCAACTCCGGGCCTTCGCCCACCATCCATTCGGCTTCGACGCCGAACGGCTGCGGATACCACACCGCCGTCACGCCCGCCCGCCGGTCCACCACGCCGCCCGCCGCTGCTGTCGGAGTGAAGGCCGGCGTGCCGATGGCCGAAGTCGTCGGCACGAACCGCCCGTGATAGCCCTGCAGGCCCAACTCGAAGTATTGGCCGTTATCCAACTTGAACGGATACGCCGCGCGCGCCAGCCAGTGCGGCTCGCCGTTGGCATCCGACCGGTTCGGCCCTTGCCCCGAGTAAGCGCCCACCGTCAACACGCCGTAGTCGCCAGAGCCCTTCAACCCAAGCCGCACGAGGTCACGGAAACGCTGCCGCGCTTCCGTGGGCGCCCACATGAAGAAGACGCCGACATCGCGCTCGCCCTCTGCCGCGCTGTTGAGGGCATCGGGCCGTTCCAGCGGCCCGCGGTTCTGGCTGGATTGCAGGTTTACCCAGCCGAAGGGCACCTTGCTCTGGCCCACGCGGAAGCGGAATTCCTTGTCCTTGTCCACCGCGATGTCGCCATACAGGTCGCGCATCTGGAGGCCCAAATCGCCCGTGCCGCCGACCAACGAATTAAAGTCCGACTGCGCATAAAGGAAGAGGTGATCCGTCACGTCGCCGCTGAAAATCATGCGCCCGCGCCGGATGAGAAACGACTCCACCTCGCGCACCGAGCGGTCCGCCGGCACGTCGAGCTCTGGGCCGTTCCTGGTGAACACATGGTTAAAGCGGAACTGCACGTAGCCGCGCAGGCTGATGCGCTCATACCACTTGTCCTTGAGCGCGCCCTTGATGAGCGCGGAGGAAGTGCCGTCCGTAAGCCCCTTGAGTTCCGTGAACGCCTGCCGCTGCTTCGTCAAATCGGATTCCAGCCGCTGAATCATCCGCTCATCCGCCGAGAGCCGGTCGGTGATGGTGTTGGTGGAAGTGGAGCCGGCAGCGGCGTTGGATTTGATTAGATTCTGATACTCCTGCTCGGTGAGATTGCCCCGTTCGCGCAGAATGGTTAACAGGCGGAACAGTGTGTCATCCGCGCTAGCGGCGGCAGCCACAGCGATGCTTCCGGCGCAGAGCAACAGGCGGCAATTACGGCGCAGTTGAGTCAGGAAGACTGGATTCATCAGTGAGTGCGGTTGCGATATTGGTTTCAACGACGCGACCGTTTTGCACCACTACTGTGACCGTAGTATGTCCTTATTGTTACGTTCCTGTGACGAAGGATTCTTCAACAACAAGGGCAAAATTGCAACGATACCTCCCACGATTATCAGTTCGTTTACGCTTTGGTAACCTTCAACGAGGGACGGCTAACACGCGGAAGCCGAGATCGTCATCGTAACCCACGGGATAGAGAAAATCGCGCGAGCTGGCGGTGCATTGCGCAGGATGGTCATTCCATCCGCCGCCGCGGAACACGCGGCCCACTGCTTTACCCGGGCCTTTCGGATCCTTCAGCGGGGCTTGGCCGTAGGCGGCGAACCAGTCCGCGCACCACTCCCTCACGTTGCCATGCATGTCATACAAGCCCCATGCGTTGGCCTTCTTCGTTCCCACCGGATGCGTGGACTTGCCTGAGTTGAGAATGAACCACGCGTGCTGGCCCAATTCCTCCTCTGCCGCGCCAAATGTGAAGCGCTCCAAACTGCCCGCCCGACAGGCGAACTCCCACTGGGCCTCCGTAGGCAGGGTGAAATTCCAATTGGTCTGCCGAGTGCCAAGCCGGGCAAGAAACAACTGGCACTTTTCCCAACTGACCCGCTCTACCGGGTGCCGAGGGTCCTGATACAAACTGGGATTGTCCCCCATGAGCGCCAGCCACTGAGCCTGTGTCACCTCGCAGCGGCCCAGAAAAAAGGGCTGGGTGAGCTTTACTTCATGCACCGGATACTCGGTCGTCGCGCCGTTTTCAGCACCGCGCATAAACAGACCCGAGCGGATGAGCACAAAGTCCATGGTAAGACCTTGGCCTAGGTCCATCGACAACTCGCCCTTCGCAAGGCCAAAAGCCAGCGGAACAGCCGTCTGCTTCGGCTGAGGTTCGGGCACAGGAACCGACTGGGGAGCGGGGGCCAATTTCACTGGCTCGGAGGCGACGGGCGCTAACTGCGGAGCGGCTGATTTTCCCGCCGGTGGTGAACACCCTGCCCCGCCTAAGCCCACTGCAAAGGTAATAACGAGTCCCAACCACGCTCCGACGAACCTGTGCAAACTGCCACGCAGCGTGGTGCGCGGGTGCCGGCGGAGCGTATGAATCAGCACCATGAACGCCGCGCACCTACGCTGCTGTAAAAGTTTGGATTCAGTTTTCAATCTTAATACGACTACTTAATTCCCAGCCTCGGGTGTGTCTGCCGCCGGCCGCCTAGACTAAAAAAAACTGCAGTAAACGCCAGCCGATTACTTTTCTTCCTTCTTGGCCGCGCCGCCGAGGGTGACATCAACGCCATATTTAAGGGAGAGATCCTGGTGTGCCTGGCCGGCCCACGAGGTATTGAGGTAAACCTTACAGACCGTCTTGAGAGTGCGGATGGCAGCCTCCTTGTCGCCCTTCGCCGCGTAGTGGCCGGCGATCTTGTATTGGGCCTCAGCGGCGGAGCTCTTGAAGAAGTTCAGCACGCCCACCAGGGTCTGGATCGCGACATCATGCTGTTTGAGGGAGCCTTGGCATTCAGCAATGCGAAAGAGGGATTGGGGCTCGCGGTTCGCTTGGTTGTAGCAGGCGATGGCTTCCTTGTATTGACCGGTCCGGTTGAAGACCTCGCCCAGCCGCCATTGAATCGCATCCGCATGTTGCGGGTGCTTGTTCAGCATCGCCTGATAAGCCTCGATGGTGCTCTTCCAATTATTTTCCTCGCCATACGTTTCGGCGATCTCGGTGTCAGCCACGTATTGGTTCTTTAGTTCACGGTAAACGAGGCGAGCTTCCCCGCGTTTGCCGCTGGCCCGCAGGTAGGCGGCGTATTCGCCCCGAAAGGTGTCGTTGTCCGGGTGCTTTCTGGAGAGGGCGGCAAAGCGCTCCGTGGCGCGAGGCACATCGCCTGCATAGGCAAAGATTCGGGCGCACCAGTGCTCGATGGCTTTCTTCTCATCCGCGTCCGCCGTGGCCTGCTTTTCGATGAAGAGAACGGCGTTGGTGGCGATGGTGGTGCGGAGCTTCCGGCCCTTCTCGCCGTAGTAACTGGGAATGTGGTTTCCTTGGAGCGCGTCAGCAGTCCATTGGGCGAAGGTGAGCAGGTAATCCTTCTTGCGGGCGGATTGGATGAGTTCAAAGCCGCTGGCAATTTTGTTCTCAACGAGCCGGTGCATGAGCACCCGATGCTGCGCGCCGCTGCGGAGGTTGTTGCCGGGATCCTGGTAGCTGCCGGTGGCCAAATACTCGATGTGGGGAAGCCACTTATCGGTTTTCTCAAGGCGCCAGTAAATTCGGCAGGCCTCGCTGCGGGCCAGCGCGCCGAAGTCATTGGTGGGCCACTTGGCGATGACCTTCTCGAAGGATTTCAAAGCCTCTTCAGCGTCACCGGTCTGCGTCTGGCAGACGCCGATGGAGTATTGCGCGCTGCCGGCGTCCACGGCGTCGGGAAAATAGTCAATCACGTTGCGGAACTCGCCGATGGCGGTGTTCACTTGTCCGAGTCGGCGGGTGCATTCCGCGAACATGAGCTGGGCATAGGAGGCGACCTCGGACTTGGTGTGAAGCTGGAGGAAGAGCTCGTATTCCGAACGGGCGGACTTCCAGTTGCTCTGCTCGGCGTAACGTTCCGCGCGCGTAAGTTGGTGCCGTTCCTCCTCCGTGAGACGGACCCAGCGATCGGCGGCGAGCTTGGCGTGGGAGGAACCGACGGTCAGCAGCAGGGCGGCGAAAGCTCCAAATCCCAGGCTCCAAATCCCAAAGAAGTTCCAAGCTCCAAATCCCAAACGAGTCGGGCGAGACGGCTCGGATTTGGAGCTTGGAAGTTGGAGCTTCTTTGGCGCTGGGAATTTGGAATATGGAATTTTCATTTATCCACTTCCGTGGCGAGTACAATGGCCGCATCGCACTGGTTCACGATGTCCATGAGCTTGACCGCCGCGCCGTATTCCACGCCGCGATCAATGTTGATGACCACGGCGCGATCCTTGGTGCCGACCAGTTTGGCGGTAATCCCAGCCTTGAGTTGGTCCCAGTTGGATTTTTCGCCGTTGAGGAAGACGTCCTTCTGCATGTTCAGCTGGACGGTGACGCTCTTGTTCTCGGCGTTCTTGCTGGTGGCGGCCTTGGGCAACTTGAGGTCGATGCCGGTCACGTTCACAAACGTGGTGGCGACCATGAAGATGATGAGCAGCACCAGGCTGATATCAATCATCGGGATGAAGTTGATGGCCGCAATCGGCTCATCCGAGTCGTCTTGAACATCCATTGCCATAAGTTTCAGGGGCAAGATTACAATTACTTCTGTGCGGATGGAAGTTGCTGCCGAAGATCGCGGTACGCCTGGAAGGCCTGCGATTCCAGCTCCAACGCCATATTCGAGATAGCCTTGCTAAAATAGTTGTAAAACATCAGCGCCGGTATGGCGACGAGCAAACCCGTGGCCGTGGCGACCAGCGCCTCGGAGATTCCGGCGGCGATGACGCTGGGACCGCCCATGCCCTGCGTGGCAATGTCAGAGAAGGCGGCGATGATGCCCTTACAAGTTCCGAATAGGCCAACGAACGGCGCGATGGAAGCGATAGTGGCTAACATCGGCAAGTATTGCTTCAGTCGCGACAATTCGCCGCGCAGCGTGAGCGCCATAACTCGTTCGGCATCGGCACTCTCGGCATCACGGCCCGAGGCGGCCTCAGCCAAGATCATCGCGGCCAGCGGCGACTCGCTTTGGCGGCAGCGTTCGAGCACCAGATCGTGCTGCTTTTTCTCCAAGGCAGTGGCGATGTCCGTCCGCAACGCCGCTGTGGCCAAGCGGATTTGCTTAAAGAAGGCCAGGCGCTCCAGCACCACGCCGATGCTTACGATCGAGAGAAAGATGAGCGTGGCCATCGTCATCCCACCCGCAACTATCCATTCCCACAACATAGGTTTCCTTTTGGTTAACAGTTCATTGACGCATCCAAGACAAAATCCGTGAAATCAAATTTCCGGGGCATATTACCCAACGGTTCGACGAAACAGTTCCGGCTCATTTCTTCGGCCCTTTCCCGTCGAGCATCATCTTCCATTCGCTATAGCCAGCCATCGCCTGCGCGAGGATGTTCACGCCTAGTTGGTAGGCCTGCTCGGCGGATTCTGCACTGGTCCCGCCGTGAGTGTCCTTCCAGGCATCGGAGATCGAGCCTTGATGGTAGAAGGCGACCCACCGGCCATCCTTTTTCCAGCCTAAGGCACGGGTGCCGCTATGCGCCCAAAGCGGCGGCGCGCCATTAAGCGGATACGGTGCTTGGAAGATGGGGTCGTCATCCGGAATCTCGACAGCGACTACCTCGGGCAGGACGGACTGCATCAACCGGAGGAAAACGCTGTGGAATTGGTTGCCGCCGTTGTCGGCGAAAATCATGCCGCGGTTGTCCAGCAGGTAACTGCGGACCGCCTTGATTTCCCGCTGCTCGAACCGGAAGGGATAGCTGCCCACCATGAACACCACCGGCGGCGCGCGGCCCTTCACGTAGCGGCCCAACTCCGCCAGCGTGACATCCTGCGGGATGGTGGAGACGGGCATCTTGGCGCGGCGGCCAAATTCCTTGGTCATGTTCTCATCGGCGCCGTTGCGAAGGTTGAAATCCCAGTTGCCGCCGTCGTAACGGACACGGACGAAGATAAAACGCGCGCCCTCGCGGCCAGCGGCGTAACCGGCGGGGCCGGCCCCTTCGCCCTGCCCGATCTTATATTCGTTGGCGGTGACCTCCTTGAGGTTGAGCGGGGTCAATTCCAGCGGCGGCACCTCGAAGACGACGGGGCTGTTCGGGTTCACCAGCACCCGCTTGCGCTGCACCTTTTTCACCTCGACCTTCATCTGCTTGATCATGGCCTTGGGCTTACCGGAGCCCTTGACGAGATCGTAGGTCTTTTTGCAGCCAGGAATGAGCGGCATCAGGACAATCATCACCAACACACTGGCGTGGCCAAGGAACGACCAAGTAATGAAACGCCGCAGCCGGCCATGCTTGCCCTGCCAATACGCCGCATCGCGCCGGAAGGGATTCCAGACGCGGGAGGCAGGTTGGGGCGCAACGGGGGGCATCGAAGGGGAAACGTCCAACGCTCAACGTTGAACTTCCAACTTCCAACAATACCGAACCGCAAGAACCCCAGTCCCTGAACGTTGAATGTTGAGCGTTGGACGTTGAGCGTTCACTTCAAATCCTTTAACAAATCGTCGTTCTTGGAGGAGAACGGGCTCTTGGGCAGGTCGCCGGGTTTGGCGATCTTGTCGATGCCCAAGGCTTTTTCCGCCTCGGCTTGGCGGTTGGTGGTGGCGGGCGTGGGCACAGCGGTGAGCGGACCGGAGGGGGGCGCGGCGGGAGCATTGGTCACGCCCACAGGCGGCGCATTGGTGGCGGCCTTTGCGGCATCCTCGGCCTCTTTCTTCTTTAACGCGGCATCTTCGGCGGCAGCCTTGGCCTGCCGGGCGGCCTCGGCCTTTTGGTGGTTCATGTAGCTAAGGCCGCAGAGCGCACCGATGCCAAGCACGTGCAGAGCGGTGGACACACCGGTCCATTTCCAAAGCACTTTGAGTGGCACGGGAACGCGAACCTGATCAGGATTAGTTTGCATGAGGAAAGGAGAGGGTCGTGAATAATTTCATGCGAGCGGGGGCGACCCAGCGGTCACACCCTCGTGTGGGTTGCTCATTGCTGCACGTCCCGGTCGGCAATGTTGACCATTTCGGGCAGCACCAATTTGCCACGCGCGAACTTCGCCGCATCGCTCTCGGGATAATCCCAAGTGGCGCGCTTGTAGCGGCGGTAGGCAAACTCGAGCTGGTTGCCGCTGCGGTAGGACTCGCCGGCCCAGAAGATGGCATCGGGGCGGAACTTGCTGCGCGGGTAGTTCTCCACGAGCAGGTCAAACTCCTTGCCGGCTTTCTGGAACTGCTCGGCCTTGAACCAGCACTGGGCGGACCGGAACAGCATCCGCTCGGCCCATTCGTGCTGCGGGAAACGATCCACGAACTTTTTCGAGACCTCGGCCGCGGTCGGATACTCCTTCTTGTTGTAGAAGTATTCCGCGATGCGGACGACGACGTTTGCCACGAGCGGGTTCTCCGGCCAGGTGTAGGCCAAGGTCACGTATTCCGCGCTGGCGGCGTCCATGTCATTCTTCTCCTCGTGGCACTGGCCCAGCTTGTATTGGGCATCCGGCGCAAGCGGGTGATCTGAATGGTTCTGGACGATGCGTTTGTAGTAGCTGATGGCCTCGTCGTATTTCTTCAACTCCTGCGCGAACTGGCCGAGCAGGTAATCCGTGCGGGCCTCGTATTGCTTGCTGGGGTAATCGTTGCTCAGTTCCTTGAGCAACTGCATGCCCTCGTTCAGCGCGTTGGTCGCGGCCGGTAGCTGCTTGAGCGCGCGGAAATTCTTGAACAGCTCGAAGTAAGCCTCGGCCATCCGGAACTGCGATTCGATGGCCACCTTCTCCGTCGCATACTTCTTCTCAAACACCAGCAGGTTGCCATCGGTGCCCTTCACCACGTTGATCATCTTCTCAAACTTCGCAGTCGCATCGGTCTTGCTGAGGTAGGTGAGGGTGATGGGGTCACCAAACCACCCCTCCATCCGGTCGTCGGCCGGCATGGGCTTTTCCCCGGCGACCAGCGGGAAGCTGCCGCTGAACTCGCCGCTGTGGCTCAAGGTCTCCTGCAGCTTGGCGGTGAACTTCTCGCCGCGCGGGCTGGTCAGGGTGACCTCCACGCTGTCCCGCTCATTCGAGGCGTCCGCGGTGAGATCCTTTACCACCACGAAAATCTTATCGCCGATGTAGAGGTTGGTGACTGGCTTGTCATAGCCACTGTCGGTGAACTCGACGCTGGCCGGCACAGACAACCGGGCCTGATCCTTGAACTCCTTCTCACCCACTTTGTAGGTAAGCGTGATCACGTCCTGCCCATTGAGGTTCAGCACCGGCACCACATTGGCCAGTTGCTGCTCCCCCCCCCCGGTCGGGTTGCGGCGTCCCACCAACGAGCGCGTGTCACCGGGCTCCAGCACGATGGTCGGGGGTGAATCCTTGTCGCCCAAGTTCATGAAGATCTGCCCGACGAAGCGGCCGATCTCCAAGGCATCGTCCACTACTTTGCGTTTGGCCTGCTTGCCTCCGGCCAAGGAGGAAAGCGGGCAAATGACCTCGACGGTGCTGCCCCCGGAGGTGGTGAGCGTGGCTTTGACTTCACTGAAGGAATCCTTGGCCGCCGCCGGGTCGATGATTTCAAACGTGAGAGGCGGGCGGAAGGCGACCGACTTGATGGCGGGGGCATTGGTGTCCAACGAGGAGGTGAACTCGAAGACCTCAGTGCCCGCCTTGTTGGCGATGGCGCGCGATTGCACGAAGGCAACCATCACCTCACCGGGCGCAACGGCCTCCAAGTGCGTAGTCCGCAGCGTGGGCGCTCCAGGGTCGGTGTTCTGCTCATCGAGATACATAGCCTCCAGCAAGGCACCAGGTGCCAGCTTAAAGCCGTTAGTGCGCTGCGGGGACCAGATGTCGAACTCCTTGGTGAACACACCCGTGAACGGCTCAGTCTCCGTGGCCTCCAATTTCACCGTCTCGCCGTCGGATACCTTGAGGGTAAACTTGACCTTGTCCCGCTTGTCCGTGGTGTCGGCATCGTAATCCGTCACCCGGATGATGACCCGTTGGCCAGGATCCACTCGGCGCACCTGCTTGATATAGGTGTTCGGAATCGATTGGCCAACGTTGGCTTTGAAGTCGTAAGCAATGAAACCAATCGTAGCATCAAAATAGGTGGCGACGATGTTCTGCGAGAGGTTGCGGGGCTTGCCCTGCGAAACCATGCTCGTCTCGTCCTCGTAGATGGCGGTGATGCGGTCACTCGGCGTGAGCCGTAGCGCGTCTACCGCTGCCACTTCAGTCTCGGTCTTGACGGGCAGCAGGACCGTCCCGGTAGCGTCAGTCACCTCGAACTCGGCGATGCGCGGTGCGGTGCCACTGAACTTCTCGATGAACAGCCGCACGTAGCGGCCTGAGGCGTTGGTGAGTTGGATGGTGGCAGCGGCAAAGTTGCCTGAATTTGTGGACGCGATGCGCGTGCGCTGGGCAGCGGTGGACCCGGTAAAGTTCGTGGTCGCCGCCACCGTGGTCCAGTCCGTGAGGTTGGTGGACACCTGGATGGCATACTCGACGGGCAACTTGTCTTTGAAAACCCCGTCGTTGCTCCACTTGAGCGAGCCCAACTGTTTGTCCTGCTTAAGGTCCACGGCGATGAACTTCGGCGCCCGACTGTCGTTCAGACCTTCCCACGCCGTCTTCGGATTATTGTCAATCGCCCGCACCGCCTCGTTGCCGGCCGAGCGGTCGCTGGCGAAGATGTTGGCCGCGATCTCCACCGTCGCAAGCGTGCCCCGGAAGATTCCTGTGTGCGGCCCCGTCTCGGTGAGGGTGGCGGTCACTTTGCTGCCACTCGAGGCAGAGACGAGCACCTTGATGGTGTCGGCGTCCTTGCTCACATCGCGATCGGCGTCCTTGACTTGAAGGTAGATATTATTGCCGGGCTTGAGGGAGTTGCCGCTGCGAAACTCCTGGCGGAACTCCAACCCGGCCTGTTTGCCTGAACGCTGCCGCTGCTCGCGCAGTTTCTCTTCAAAGCTTACTTCCTCCTCGTCTTTAATTTCCGTGGCCGAAAGCTTGAACTCCCCGTCAGTAGCGAGCCGGATGTTTGAGCGCGGCTTGGCGATGCTGGTGAACTGCTTCTTGAAATCATCCGGGTAATCGTAGGTGATGGTGTCGGAACCGTTGACTTGGAGGACATTGTCGCCCGCTTTCGGGTCACCTAGTTCAGTTGCCAGCTCGGCGCGGAAAAACCCTTTGCCCGCTGAACCGCTCTCCAACCGCACCACTTCCCGATCGCCGCTGGTGGTCGTGACCACGACGGGCACGTAGCTCTGCCCGCGGCTGACCCCAAGGTCGGCATCCTGAATCACAATGTTCAGCGGCAGGCCGGGCGGATGCCATTGCTTGGCGTTGCTGCCAATCAGCCCAATGCTGCGGAGTAACATCAACTCGTCGCGGAAGCGGTTCTCCTGGCCGTAGAGCTCAGACAAGCGGTAGAGGATGCCGTCCGCCACGTCGCTCGAAGGCGCGAGGTCCATGACGTTGCGGAAGCGCGCCTTCGCGTCGTCCACGTCGCCGCGCTGCTGCGCGAGCACGCCGAGCAGAAACTCGCCCCGGCTTGCCGCCAGCTTGTCCTTCGACTTTGCCATCTTCTCGAAGACCTTCGCGGCATCCACATACATCTTCTGCTGAAGGTAGCACTCGCCGATGCGGAACTGTGCGTCCACGGCCTCCGCCGTCGTGGGGAAGCGATTGAGCAACGAGGTGCATTCCGAGCGCGACAGGTCGTAACGCAGGGTCTTGAAGTAGTAGTCTGCCAGCGCCAGCTGGGTCTTGGCCTTCTCCTCGATGGGCACGACCGTCGAGGTTTCGTTGGCGATGACCCACCGGCGGAGAATCTTCTCCGCCAAATCGCGCGAGGCCTCGTCATCGCGTTGGAGCAGGCGGTCGGAAGTCCAGCGGATGTAGTCGGCGGGCAGCTTATCTTCGTGCTTGGCGAAGAGCGGCTCATTTGCCTGAAACGCCTTCCACGCGGCGATGGGGTCGCCCATGCGCAGGCTCATGGCGGACTTAAGCAACGGAGCCCATTCAAGCTTCTCATCGATTTCGGCGGCAGAGAAGCCGTGCTTGTTGCTCAAGCTGAACAGCGCCTGACTCGCTTGCGCGCGCAGTTTTGCGTCCACGCCAGTGAAACGGTTCACCGCCGCGCGCAGCACGAGGCCAGATAGCTCGGGCTTGCCGAGCGAGGCGAGCTGCTGCGCCCACGGGATGTAATAGTTGGCGAGCCAGTTCCCGTCGTTTGGATTCACGCCCACGGTGATGCGGTTAACCGTGTGCGTGCAGTCGAGAGCCTTGCCTATCTGCGCCTGCCGCACGAGCAAGGCTGGCATCCAGTGTCCCCAAACCTGCACCGCGCCGAGCGACGTGATGATGTCCGCGAGGAACTGCACGTCTGCCGGCTTGGCGTCCTCGGGCTTCGCACTGGCAACGGTCTGCAAGAGAGTTTCGCCCCACTGCCACGGCACGCTGCCGGCAGTCCACGCGAAGTCAGCTGGCCGCGCGGCAGCGAGCTGAAGCGCCTTCGCTGCGGAGTTCGTGTCCTTCTTTTCTGTAAGCAGCAAGTGGCCGCGCAAGAGTTGAATGCCGCCTTGCTGCGGGCCACGATTGGCACGGGCAAGATACGCGTCGAGCGCCGGCAGCGCCCAGTCGGCCGCATTGGTGAACGAGGTGGCGATGGTGTGCAACGTGGCGGGCTCGCTGGCCGTCGGCTGCGCGGCCTTCAAAGCGGCGAGCAAGGTCTGCTTCGCCGCGTCGTTCTGCCCGAGCGTGGCCTGCATCGCGCCGATGCGGCGCTGATATTCGAGCAAACCCGGGTGGGCGGGATACAAGGCCGCCAACTTCTCATACTCCGCGCTCATGTCCGTGGCGGAGCGGCCCTGCTCGGCGACGGTGAACGTGTATTGGCGGACATGGCTCCAGCCATCGTGCGGCCAGTAGCTGCCGCCGGATTTCCCCACGGCGTCGTCCACCAGTGCAACCACGTCCTTGTTCTTCGGCGCACCAAGCTGGTAGGCGCAGAGCGAAAGGTAATACAGCACGCCGGACGCGCCCGGATGCTTGGCCAGAATCTGCTTCGCCACGTTTAAGCCCTTCTCGTAATGGCCCGCTTGATACATCGCTGCCAACACGTCGACGCCACCTTCGAGCGCGAGCGCCGGACCGCCTTCGAGATACTTCGGCAGAAGCGACTCGCCGGCGTTGCTGGCCTTCGCCCACTGACTGGCGGTGCGCGCCGTCTGGAAGTTCGCCAGCGCCGGCTTCACCAAGTCATGCTGCCGCACGCGCAGAAGCAACTCGTTGAGCTTCTTCTGCTCGCCCGGGAAGGCCCGCGGCGGGAAGTGCGGCTTAAATGCCGTGTCCACCGAGGCCAGCGCGCCGCCCCAAGGAATCGTGCGCGTGAGATACTTCTCCAAGGCCGGCAGCACCGCGTCGAACTTCGCCACGGACTTGGCCCGCGTTTCGTCCAGCGTCTTTTGTGCCGCGTCAGCCTTGACCTGGGCTTTGTCGAGCGCATCTTTGGCGGCGGCAACGGCTTTCTCGGCGGCTTCCTTCGCGGCGGGTGGCGTCTGCGCTTTCTTTGCGTCGGCGGTGGCCTTTTGGTGGTTCACCTTGGCCGTCTTCAGCGCCTCCGCGGCGGCGTCGTCCGCCTTGGTGGCCTCAGGAAATCCGGCAAAGGCGGCGTCGGCCGCGAGTTTGATGACCTGCGGCCCGTAGCTGGACATGCCGTCCTTGTCGAGGAACTGCGCAGCGAACTTGCCGACTGCCGCGTAATCCGACCGATTCCACGCGGCTTGCGTGAGCCGATAGGAAATTTCTCCCTGCGCGGCAAGGCGGAGGCTGAGGTTCTTCTGCGCGGCAAGCTTGGGCGCGGTTTCCTCCAGCAACTTCACGTGCGCCTCGGGACGCTTGAGCAGGCTGGTCATTTCGGCATGGCGGTCCCACGCGGTGCCGCTCGCAGGGTCTATCGCCAGCAACGCGATGAGCTGCTTCTCTGCCTCCTCAAACTGATTCGCACGGCGCAGCGCGTAGGCGTGCGCAAGGCGGACGCGCGGCCCCCACGCGGAGTTGGCGAGCTTCGGCAGGAGTTGACCGCCGAGCGCGATGGCCTGGTTGGTCAACGCCAGGTCCGGCAGCCATTCGAGCGCGAGCACTTGGAACTGCGGGTCGCCGGTGAGCTTCGCGAATTCGTCCGCGAGCGGCGCGATGAGTGCGTAGCCGTTGGTGTGGCGGCGCAGCGCCTCGATGGCAGAGTTCGCAATGCTGGCGTTCAACGTGAAGGTCGGCAGCTTGCGCTCCGCCTCGTAGGCCACGAGCGCCGCGGCGTGATCGCCCGCCGCCGAGTGGTGGTAAAACTCCGTGAACGCCGCGCCAGCGGGGTCCTGCGGAAAGGCGGCCTTGAAGCGATGTGCCGCATCCGCCGCGCCGCGATGGTCATTCTGCGCCGCGCGCATGCGATACAACCGCAACAAGAAATCGCGCGCGCGCGGATCCTGCGGGAAGGACTCACCAAAGTCCGCAAGGCAGCGCTCGACCATGTTGTTGTTGCTCAGGAGCGACGCGGCGCGAACGCAATCCGCCAACGCGTCGGC
Organism: Verrucomicrobiota bacterium; assembly: GCA_016871445.1. Lineage (GTDB taxonomy): Bacteria > Verrucomicrobiota > Verrucomicrobiia > Limisphaerales > SXTU01 > SXTU01. The sequence goes on from VHDH01000004.1 coordinate 47,333, forward strand.
GCGCTCGGGCACGGCGGGCATCTGCTCGGCAATGGTGCGGTAAAGCGAAATGGCCTCGGCAATGTTTCCACCGGCTTCGCGGAGCCGGGCGTTCAGGTAAGCCATCGCGTTCTTCTGCGGATCGTTGGGCGACTCGCGCAGGAAGCGCTCAACGGTCTGCTGGGCCGAGATGAGCCGGCCAGCGGCAACCTGTGCGCGGGCCAGTTCAACAGTCGCCGCAGGCTTGCTCGCCCCGCCCGCGCGGACGGCGGCTTCGAGTTGGGTGATGGCCTCATCCAGCTTGCCCGCCTGCACGAGCGCCTTGGCTTCATCGAGCGCGGCGGCCCGGGCGGTGAGAGAAGCCGCTAGGAGCGCGGCGAGGGGGAATAGGGAAGGGATTTTCATACGACAATTCAGAGCGGGGTTGGGTGGGGCGGGCCGACGCAGGCGACTAGTTGGCGGTGCCACCAGCGGTTTTGCGCTTCTCGATCGCTTCCACAATCTTCTGCGCGTTCGCCACCATCTTGCTGTTGGGATAGGTGGAGATGAGCTGGTTGAACTTCACCACCGCCTCGTCGAGTTTCTTCATTTTCACGAGGCAGCGGCCGTAGTTGTAAAGCACCACGTCGATGAACTTGCTGTCCTGATACTGCTGGAGCGCCTCCTCGTAGAGGTCCAGCGCGCGGGTGAAGTCCTCCTTGCTGTAGTAATACTCCGCCATCTTCGAGAGTGCGTCGCCGGCCTGGTTCGAGTTCGGGAATTTCTCGAAGCAGCCCTTAAATGCCAAGAACGCTTCGTCGTAATAGATTTTGTTTTTGGTCGTGGTGCCGAGTTCCTCGAAACACTCGCCAATGGCGTATTGGGCGGCAGGCGCAAGCGGCGAGTTCTTCAGCGCGGACAACCGGCGAAAGACGCCGATAGCCTCCTGAAACTTGCCCTGTTTCTGGCTGACTTGGCCCATGAGCAGGAGGGCATCGTCCACGAATGGGCTTTCCGGGAAGCGGCGTTGGAGTTCGAGACACATTTGCGCGGCGCGCCCGAGGTCATCCATTGCGTAGTAAATCTTCCACATCTGCACGTAGGTCTGCTCGAGGAGTCGCTGGTTGAGCGCGCCATAACTGCGCGCGACCTGCTCGGTCTCCGTGAGGGCCTGCTTGTATTTGTCCGTGGCCTGCTTGGTGAGGCCCAGTTCCTTGTAGATGTTGCCAATGTTCTTCAGGGCCTCGCTGGTCTTGAGCGCGGTTTTGAACTTCAATTCCTCGTCATTGATTTTGGCATTGGCCACCTGAAGCGGGTTCAAGTTTCCCTCAATCACCCGGGCAGTCGTGCGACGAGCCACCGGCTTGGCCTCCAGGCTGATTTCGTCCTGATACTCAATCTCCAGCAGGTCACCGACCTGCGCGACCACGGCGCCAGGGTTGGGCGTCTCGCCTTGGCGGGCCATCTGGATGGTGCCAACGAAGACACCGGTGTGAACCGCTCCGCCCGGGGCCGCGCCGTCCAGGGGTTTTTCCACCAGCTTGACCTTCTTCTCGTCAATCACCTTGAAAACGGGCTCGGCTTTCTCCAGCGCCTCAAGCGCGGCGGTGGCATTGGCGGCGGGTTTCTCAGCTTTTTCGGTATCCGGATTCTCCTCCACGGCGCGCTTGGTGCGGACGATGACTTCAATCTCGTCGGACTTGCCCGAGATGTCGCGGTCCGAGTCCTGGATGAGAAGGAAGGAGGGTTTGTCCAGCACCACGGCCCCGACGGCCTCCGCGAACGCTCCGTCCACGACCTTCACGCGAGCGTTGCCCACCACCTTGATGTCTTTGGTGCGAACGACGTTGAGCTGGGCCTGTGCGGTTTGCTTGTCGGTGTAGGTGACCTTGATTTTGTCAGTGCCGATGAGTTGGACGACGCCGTCGCCAGGCTTGGCATCCCCCAACTGCGTGCGGAGGCTGCCCATGAGGATGGTCGCCCCGGGGGTAACCGGAAAGCAGGTGACGGACTCCTTGTCGCCCGCGGTGGTCTCGATGCTGACGACCACCCCGGACTCACTGGCTTGGGCGGACAGATCCTTGTCATCAATCTTCACGTAGAGCCGCTTGCCGGCGTCGAGCTTCTCGGCCTCCTGCGCCTGCGGGTCAATCGAGGTGCCGACATTCTTGAAGGCCTCGATGGCGTTCGCGAAGCGGCCCATCTTAAAGTGCGCTTGGCCGATGTAATAATAGGCGTCATTGGAGTAAGGCGTGCCCGGATGCTGCTTGATGACCTTGCGCAACTCGCCGAACGCCTCCTCAAACTTGCCCATCTCGAAGAAGCAGATGCCCACCTGCAGGCTCGCGTCCCCGCGCTGATCGTCATCCTTGTTCTCCTCCACGGCCACCCGGCGGAACTGGTCCAGCGCGAGATCGAACTTCTTTTCCTTAAGGAACTGCTTGCCCATCTTGAGCCGCGCCAGGAAGCGCCAGCGGGAGATTGGGTAGCGGTCGATCACCGCCTTGTAGAGGTCCATGGCCGCGGGCAGTTCGCCGGCCTCGAACCGCGCGTCCCCCGCATCAATGAGCGCCTTGGCCTTCTTGTCATCCACCAAGTTCGCCGCGCCACCGCCGACCTGCGCGTGGCCGAACGGCTGACTGTGGATGACCACCGCAACACCCAGCGCCAAAATCAATTTCCTCATGAGACGTAATGCATTTTTACCCGAAACTTCCGTGAACCTTCTAGCGACTTCATTGTGCCGGATGCTATTCAGCTTTCCCGGTGCCGGTCGAGGAAGCGTTGAGCGGCTCTGGAAAGGCAATCCGCGCGCGCTGCTCGTCACGGTGACTGTGCGCGTGACTCGGCGGCAGCCGGCTTTCAACCACTGTTCCCAGTCCACCAGAAAGAGGCCCAGGCAGGCTCCGAAGGAATGCTCCGGAATGATAGGCGGGCTTCCTCGTCACTTTTTTCGAATCGGAAATTCTTCGCTGGCGGGCAGGAAACAGATTCCCTCATCCTTACGCCGTGCCGAAGAAAACCGTTGCCATGCCGCAATCACGTCCGCCGCTGGAGCGGATGCAGCGCATTCACCAAGCGCTGCACGCGGGCGGTCACCCGAACGCAAACACGCTGGCGGCGGAACTGGAAGTAACGACGAAGACAATTTACCGCGACGTGGAGTTCATGCGGGACCGACTGGGTCTACCCATCAACTTTGACAAGCTGCGCAATGGCTACTTCTACTCTGAGGAGGTCGGCGCGTTTCCCACCTTCCAAATCACAGAAGGCGAGCTCTTCGCCTTGATCGTGGCGGAAAAGGCGCTTCATCAGTATCGCGGCACGAGCTTCGAGAAGCCGCTGCTCTCGGCGATCCGGAAGATGGAGCAAGGTCTGCCAGACACGATCTCGCTCAACCTCGCGGACGTGGAGCAGACGATCTCGTTCCGCACGACAGTGGAGCCGGTGCTGGATCTCGCAGTCTTTGACACGCTGGCGAAGGCCACGGCCGCGCGCCATCAGCTTGAACTCACCTACCGTAAGCCGGGTCAGGCCGCGCCCGAACGGCGCGTGGTGGACCCGTATCACTTCGCAAACATTAACGGCGAGTGGTTTCTCTTCGCCCACGATCATGGGCGAAAGGATGTGCGGACGTTCGTGCCGGCGCGGATCGTTGCGGTGCGGGAGACGGGCCGGAGCTTCCCTCGGCCGCAAAAGTTCTCGCTGGAGAAGCGGCTGCGCGACAGCTTCGGCGTCCACTCGGCGGAGGGAGAGTTTGACGTTTGCATCCGGTTCGATGCATCGGTGGCAGACTACATACGCGAGAAGCGCTGGCATGCGTCACAGCAGGTGACGAACCAGCCCGACGGCGGGCTTGAGCTGCGGATGAGGCTGTCGAGTCTGGTAGAAGTAGAGCGCTGGGTGTTGGCCTGGGCGGGCCGTGCGGTGGCGGTGTCGCCGCCAAAACTGGTAGCCGCGGTGCGCGCCGGAGCGGCGAAGCTGATGGGCCGACATGGGGGCTGAAAACCGAGAGAGTATTCAGTTTTCAGTTAACCTAGTTCGGTGTCTATTGGTATGTGGTTAGGGTAAGCAACCCCGAGTTGTGGCACTAAAATTTACGAACTGAATCTGAACGCAACGAACATGAGCCAAGCGCCCGAGCCCAACCCGCATCACGTCAGCACCTGGAAGTTTCTCGTGGCGCTGGTCGTAGTGCTCGCGCTGGTGGGACTCGGCTCATGGCTAGCCATGCGTAAGGCAGAAAAAGATTACGCGCGGCGTAACGACGCGCCCAAGGGTCTGGGTCACGCAGCTCCTGCGTCAAAAAATCCCGTCAGCCCGGCCGCGAGCAACCAGAATAATCACTCGTGGACCAACGGCATGAAGTGGATTCCGGGCGGCAGATTCTTGATGGGTTCCGAGGAAGGCCAACCGGACGAAAAGCCCGTGCATGAAGTTACCGTGGACGGCTTTTGGATGGACACCTACGAGGTTACGAATGCGGAGTTTGAGAAGTTTGTGAAAGCCACGGGCTATATCACCATCGCCGAGCGCAAGCCCCGGCAGGAGGATTTCCCCGACGCACCGCCCGAGGCGTTGGTGCCGGGATCTATCGTCTTCACCCCGCCGCCCGGCGAGGTGCCGCTGCACAATCACATGGCTTGGTGGCGCTATGTGCCCGGCGCAAGCTGGCGGCGTCCCGAAGGCCCAGACTCGACGATTCAGGGCCGGGAGCAGCATCCCGTGGTACAGGTAGCGTGGTTCGACGCGATGGCCTACGCGAAGTGGGCTGGGAAGCGTTTACCAACCGAGGCCGAGTGGGAGTTCGCCTCGCGTGGCGGCAAGGAAAAGCTCACTTACACTTGGGGCAACGACAAGACGCCCGACGGCAAGTGGCTGGCGAACATCTGGCAGGGCAGTTTCCCAAACGGCAACACCTTGCAGGATGGGCACAAGCTCCAGTCCCCCGTCGGCACCTACGCACCCAACGGTTACGGCCTCCACGACATGGCGGGCAACGTGTGGGAGTGGACGGGCGACTGGTATATGCCGGATTACTACGCCAAGAGTCCCAAACTCAATCCCCAAGGCCCGCAGGAAAGCTATGATCCGAACGAGCCCGGCGTCTGGAAGCGCATCACGCGCGGCGGCTCCTACCTCTGCACCGAGGCCTACTGCTGGGGCTATCGACCTGCAATGCGCATGAAGACCTCGCCCGACACGGGCTTGAACCACACGGGCTTCCGCTGCGTGCGAAATGGTCCCCCTGCTCCCAATCCCCCCGGCAAGTAGGGTTGCCGCGGCGCAAGCTTCCTGCCGAGAAGCTACCTGCCCGACGACGACAGAAACCGCCGCAGCATCTCGCGCACGGAGTCGAAGGCGATTTCTTCCAGCGCAATCTCTTCGCGCCGAATCCAGCAAACTTCGCTGACCTCGGCGGGATCGGTTTGCACGGCTTTCGCAGTGACTCGCCCGAGGAAAAAGAAATCCAGCACCTGATACGTCACGCCGCCATAGTGGTAGCTGTTCGGCAGCGAGCAGAAGTAATCGAGACGCTCGACCGACAATCCGACTTCCTCGCGGATCTCCCGGCGCAGGGCGTCCTCCGCGATTTCGCCCGCGTCAATGAAGCCGCCGGGCACGGTGAGCTTGCCCCGGTGCGGATCTTTCGCGCGACGGACGAGGAGGACGGTGTCGTCCGGCGCGAGGAGGACTGCCCCAGACGCGATGGCGGGATTGAAGTAAAAGAGGAAGCCGCACGCGGCACAGTGGAACGGCGCGTTGCCCGGCTGTGCGGCGGGCTGGCCACACTGCGGGCAATGGCGAAATACGTCAGCGGGCTTCATCTGTGATTGTAACGGTGGACGCGGGCGCAAGGGCAACGCTACCCGCCACGCATGCCTCGTTCTTGTTGGCACACAGCCGCACGAGGAAAAACTCTTCCGCCAACGTCGGCAAGGCGTGTTTCAAGGGATCAAGTTTCGCGTAATCGGCCTGGCCCTTAAACTTGATGGTAACGATGAAGCGGCGGCAACGGCGGGCGCGAAGCCAGTCCAGCAACAGTCCGACGCTACGCTCCGGCGCGGCGATTACGTCGCAGAGCAGCCAATCCACCGGCATCTCGGGCGCGAACTTAAACGCATCGCCTTGCTGGAAGGTGACGAGCGGGTTCGCCATCATGTCCTCGCGTAAGGGCGAGCGATCCACGGCAATGACGTGCGCGCCCCGGTTCACGGCCACGTAAGTCCAGCTCCCGGGGCACGCGCCAAGATCCACGCACGTCTCGCCCGCCGCGATGCGTTGCCCGAGCCGCAATTCGGCTTCAAGCAACTTCGCAAAAGCGCGGCTAGGCGCGGCCTTGTCGACAGCGACCGGAACCTCGCCCTTTACGAACGGCCAGACGCACCGGCGCCAGTGCCACGGTTGCGGCGCGGTGGCAATGGATAGAAACCCCGCATCGGGTGCAGTAAGCAACAATTGCACGAGCGAAGTCTTCGCGTGAAACGGACCTTCCTCCTCCTCCCAGAAGCGCAACAAATGCCGGCGCTTCCTCCGCAGCAGCTCACGGAATGCGTCGCGGATGAAGCACATCCGGTTGGCACCCGCCCCTTCCCCGCCGTAGTGCGACGCAAGATGCAGCCGCCACGGCTGGCTCTCTGGCAGCCGCGCGACGGTCGCTTCGAACAGCCGCTCGCTCCACTCGCGAATGGACACGGCGCTAACGGGCGTCGCGTACGGCAGCGTCTGACGTGCAAAGGCCAGCAGAGGCGCGGGCGCAGATTGCAACGTCACTGACGACCGCACCAGCTCCGGGGCAAGCAACTCCGTCTCTGCGCCCGCGAAAAAGCGCTTCAACTCGTCGGCGAGGGGCGATTCGTCGCCCGGTTCAGTGAGAAAGAGATGCATAACAGGCTGCGGGCTGTGTGCTGGCCGCGTAACCATACGGAGGAAGCCCGACGCGGCGCCACTTCGCACTCACTGCGGCTTTCGCGCGATCCCGCTCGAGGCTCACGCCAGTTCCAGCCCCCGCATCGTGCCGGTGCTGCTGGCGAACTTGTTGACCTCGATGCCGAGGCGATGCAGCACGGAGACATAAAGGTTCGCTAGCGGGTAATTCTGCTTCTCGTCAAAGGCGAGATGCTGCCCGTGCTTGAAGCCGCCGCCGATGAGCAGCATCGGCATGTTCTTCGTGTCGTGGCTCGACGCGTTGCCAAGGTTTGAGCCGTAAAGCACCGAGGTGTTGGCCAGCAAGTCGGAGCCGGATTCCTTCGACGCCTTAAGCTTCGCGATGAAACCCGCGAGCAGCTTCATCTGCTCCAGCTCGATGATGCGGAGCTGGGCGAGCTTCTCTGGGTCTTTGCCGTGATGCGAGAGATTGTGCCAGTCAATCGTGATGCCCTTCACCGGCGGCACGCTGTTGTGGCCTGCGATGGCAAGCGTGATGATGCGTGTGGAATCGGTTTGGAGCGCGAGGTGCGCAAGGTCGAACATCAACTGCGTGCGCGCCACGAAGTCCGCGGCATTCTGCACGTCGGTCGGCGGCGGGACGTTTACAGAAGGCTTTGGCTTCTGCGCCCACGCCTCGGCGAGCTTCAGGCGTTGCTCCACCTCGCGGACCGACGTGAAATACTCGTCAAGCTTGTCGCGGTCACGCGCGGTCACGCGGGTGGCGGGACGCCTCGCATCGCCGGCCACGGTGTCCATGATGCTCTGCCCGTCGCGGAGGCGTTCACTCTGCTGGGAAACGTCCTTGGCCGTGCCATTTACGAAAAGCTTCTTGAACACCTCGCTCGGACGATAGTCTGCTGGCACCTTCACGCCACTGCGCGAGACAGATAGGCCGACGTCGCCGTTGCCGGTGTTCAGCACGAGGCTCCCGAAGCGCATCGCGGGCGGGAGTTTTTCCAACACGAACTGGTCTAGGGAAATCTTATTGCGAAAACTGCTGGCGCCAGAATGCGGTGCTGCGCTGAGGAAACTCGCCTCGCTTGAGTGCCCGCCGTCTACCTCGGGGTGCGAGACGCCCAAGAAAATCGTCAGGTCATGGGAAAAGTCTTTCAACGGCTCCAGATAAGGCGTCAGCGCGAAGCCGCGCCCTGCTTGCTTGGGGAACAGATTCTCTCCGTGGATACCCAGTGTGGTGCAGCAAGCCAACCGGCGAATTGGTTTATCGGCGGACGCGGCGCGTGTGGCGGACGTGAAGGATTCCAACGCCAGCAGCGCGAGTGAAACGCCAGCGGCGCGGAGGAATGAGCGACGACAGTGCGTTCTCACGGGTGGTATGTGCAGGGAAGACACAGGCGTGTCAACTGCGCTCACGATTGGATTTACAATGCATTCGAACTAATCGCTAAGCCAGCCACTACTTGATTTCCACGATGCAATCAAACAACTCACCCAGGCGCTTGCCGCCGCGCGTAATATCGAAGGCCACGTGACGGATGCCGGGCGGAGCGTCCGCAGCAGCGGCGAGACGGAGAGTGAACTGCGTGCGGCTTTGCGCCGGCACCGTGCTGGCCCAGCGGCCCGACGTGGCGGACAAGCCCGGTGGCGCGTGCGACAGGATGTCGAAGGCCACCGGCTTGGCTTCGAAGTTGCGCACGTTCACCGTCACCTCGACCGTCTCGCCGCGCTTCACAGACATGCGATGTGGATCGGCGCGCACCCAGAACGGGTCGAACCACCAGCGATACTCCGGCTCACTACTCAAACCACGAAACGCATCGCGCATTTCATAGCTCCACTTGCGATAGCGCTCGATGAACGCCGCGGGCTTGTCCATCACGTAGCTGTGGCCACCGAGCAGGATGTCCGGCTTGAGCTTGGTGAGATACTCGGCGGCAACGATGTAACCTTCCTCCAGCACGCTGCTCGTGCGCGAGGACATCGCTTCGTGACCATTCTGCGTTGGGTCAGCAGGGTTGCCGAAAATATTGTCGCCCGTGAACGCGACTTTGCGTCCGTCCACCGCCCCTGTCAGGCACAGCGCGAACTCCGTCTGGCCCGGCATCCAGTCCACCGTGAAGCGCGTGCCCTCCCAAGTAAACTGCTCACCTGGTTTGAACAGCCGGTCAAACTTAATACGCTCGACGCCGTTGCCGTAAGCCTGAATTGGTGCCGCATAGTCGAAGGCTTCCGGCCGTTCACACATCGGAGCCATCATCTCCAGCGCCCAAAGCTGCGCGCCCCACTTCTGCTTGAGATGCGGGGCTTGCAAGAAGTGGTCGCCATGCATGTGGGTAAGCACCATCGCATCAATCGCTTTTAACCCATAATGCTGACGCAAGCCTTCGATGGCACTGTCGAGCACGTTGGTTTGCAGCAGCCCGCAATCCACTACCAGCCCGCGCCCACTGTCGGAGAGCACGAGATAGAAATTTGGGAAAAAGCCTGGCCCGCGAAATTTGAAAATGTGCGGCGAAACTTGCCAGACGTTCGGTACTTTTGTCGGGGTGGAAGTTTTATCCTGCACCGCGCCGGCGAAGGTCGTTACCGGATAGCCGCGCACGAGCAGGCGCTCAAGTTTGAAGAGCTTTTGCTGGAACTCTTCGAGCTGCGTCTTTGCTTTGGGGAGGGGCGGCCCGTGCGCTGGCAACAGCCAAGCGGGGTCATACGCGGCGACCTGCGCGGCGGAGTTAGCAATGGCCCAGATACCAGCGGCAAAACCGTAATCCCAATCCGTGTCAAACCACGTGTGCATCTTGGCGCCGTCCACCATCAGGTCACCAGAAAAAGCCAGCCAACGGCCACCATCGTTAAGCAGGTAGGACATCCCGCCGGGGGAATTACCGCGTGTGTCCAGGCAGCGGAACTCGCGCCCACGCCACGTGAACGTGTCCATCTTCCCAAACGTCTGGTCGAGCTTGATGGCTTCGACCGGCGGGCGCACGAAGCTTGACCCATGCACGGTGAAGGCGTCCCCGAGGCGCACGTTCATTTTGCGGAAGCTCGTGGGATTCTCAAAGAGCGCGCGCTCGGCGTCGGGCGCGGCGAGCTTCACACCGCGACCGGCGAGCTTGGGCGCACCCTGGCACTGCTCGCGGTGATGATGCGTGAACAGCACCCACTCGACGCGCTTCACGCCTATTTCGGCGAGATGGTCCAGCACACTGCCGTCGCCCAAGTCAATCAGCAGCGCGGCATCGCCATCGCGGATGATGTGAACATTGCAGGTGTCGGTCCAAGTGAAGAGGTTTGGGTGGCGCGCGGCATCCGGCTGAGTGAAGCGCGGGGCGCCAACCGCCATCAGCGCCGAGGCAACCAAGAAAAGCGTGGTCAGGTGAACTAGAAGGAAGTTTTGGCGAGAAGAATTCATGCGTGAGCAACGACTATGGATTGCCGTGCTTGTTTTTCAACCATCGCAGCGCATCCAGCTCTCCGTGGAGCTTCAACCGGTCGAAGTAGATGAGCGCCTCACGCTCTGGGATGCGGGCGAGCATGTCCGTGAGAGGCGTGAGCTCCCGTATGGACTGACGATGTGCATCCAGTTCCGCCAACCGGTCTCGCACCGTTCGGCCATCGCTGCCGAACGCTGAATCAGGGGATTGTGAGGCGAGAAAATTTCTCTCAATGGACATTCCCATCAATTCACCCACGAGCGTTCGTCCCGACTGGCCCTCCATCTGCCACGCCAGATTGAGCCCGATTTGACTGACGGCTTGTGCTGAGTTGGCGTCGCCTGCCTGGGCGTATTGTTTCCGCAACTCGGTCATCTGCGGGACGAGTTCCCGCAACGATTTAAGATGGGGCAACTCCACGCCGAACATGGCGGCTGCCTTCGACTCGAGCGCTCCATATCCGGCTGAAAGGAATGCCTCCTCGGCGCTCTGGGCATGGTCGTGCGTGTAGTCCTGGAGACGGTTCTTCCCGCCCACCTGCAACAGGTCTTTCACTCCGTCATCCGTGCGGCCGGACTTGAAGTGGTCGAGCGCGGACAAGTAGTCGCCGAGCGGATTGTCGCGTGCGAGCTGTCGAAAGGCATCGAGCGCCTTGCGTTTCTCCTCGGGGGTTGTGCCGCGCAGGGCGAGGTCCAGTTGCACACGCGGGTCGTTGGGAAACCTTTCCGCGGCCTCGCGTAACAGACTAAGGTTGCGGGTCAGGCGCGCCGCCGCCAGAAGCGCCTCGGCGCTGCGTTTGTTCTGCTGGAGATAAGCCTCGGCCTGTTCCGGCGTTAACTTCAAAACCTCGCCTTTCAACAATTTGGCCAACGGGTTGGGCACGGCTGCTTCTGGCACGGACTCGCCTGGCCCAGGCGTCTGAGGCAAGCGCGGTGCAGGCAACCGAGGACGCCGCGGTTCGTGAAGCGTAGCGTTGGTGGTGGGCTTCGACTCCGGCTTCGAGCTGGCAGGGCTAACTTCGGCGGGAGGACGCCGCGTAACCATCACCACTGCCATGCCAAGCAACAGCCCCACCGCCATCATCGTAAATGATCGTGAATTCATGTTCGGTAGAGTGCCCGTGCGGCCAAATGGTTCATTTGGACTGGAAGGTCGGCGAGGCAACCACCTCGTGAATCAGCGCCCGATGGCCCCAGTCGCGAGCACAGTCAGCACGGCAAACCCAACTAGGTGCAACGAAAAAGACAACCAGCCACTTTCAAGGTTATTCAGTGGTCGAGGCGGACAACGCTACCTATGAGTTTTAGCAAAGCGCTTCTCCCCTCGTGAGCCGTGGCCGAGCTGCTGAACATCTCGGGCACTCGCTCGAACCGCGCGGCCATCTCAGCGCGGAATAGTTTCATGTGAAGGGCCAACTTTGTTTTCGAAACTGCATCTGACTTAGTGAACACGACCAAGAACGGTACCTCGGCGTCTGCCAGCCAGTCCACAAACTCCAAGTCGAGCCTTTGCGGCTCGTGGCGCGAGTCAATGAGCAGGAAGACCAGTTCGAGGCTTTCACGCTTGGTAAGGTAATCTGCCACAAATGCGCTAAACTTACTTCGGTCCTCGCGGGCGACCTTGGCGTAGCCGTAACCCGGCAGGTCCACGAGATACCACGCGTCATCGACACGAAAGAAGTTGATAAGCTTGGTGTGACCGGGTGTGGCCGAGACGTGCGCGAGGTTCTTGCGCCCAGCCAGCAGGTTGAGCAGCGACGACTTGCCGACGTTCGAGCGACCGATAAAAGCAAATTCCGGCAGCGAAGGTTCTGGGCAGGCCGCCAGGCTCGGCGCGCTAGTTTCAAACTGGGCCTTTTTGAGCTGCATTCGCACAGCCTAGCCAGTCGCACAACCGGGCACGATGCTTTTCTATTTGGTGCGAGGGCAAATTTATTTCCCCCCCTTGGCGGTTGTTTCACGGGTAACAGACTCTGCCCAAGTCAAACTGCTTGCCCATGATGGCATTTTTAAACCGCGTCGCTCTGCACTGCCGACTGGCTGCGGTTGCACGGTCTGATGGCGGAGTGAGTAGCGAGCTAACTGCATCTCAGTTGTTCGTTGCCACCCGTTACTGCCTCGTTAACCTTCGCAACCATGAAGCAGATGATGTCAATACTGGTTGGCTCAGCGCTCTTGGTGCTCCCAGCGCAGGCAGATTTAAAGTCCGATGTCGCCGCCATTCGACAAGTCGGTGGCGAAGGCAAGGGCAACGTCCAGGCCGCCGCCGCGTGGCAGTCGCTCGCGAAGGGCGGCGCGCAAACGCTCGTGCCGCTGCTGGCCGCGATGGATGACGCCAACGACTTCGCCGCGAATTATCTCCGCTCCGCCGTGGACGCCATCGCTGACCGCGAACTGGCCGCCGGGCGCAAACTGCCGCAGGACGACTTGGAGAAATTCCTCGCCGACACGAAGCACAATCCCCGCGCGCGCCGACTGGCCTACGAGTTGGTTGCACGCATCGCCCCCGCGGCCGGCGAGAAGCTGCTGCCCACGTTTCTCAACGACCCGAGCATCGAGTTGCGACGCGATGCCGTGCAGCGGCTCATTGACGCGGCGGACAAGGCGCTCGCCGCGCAGGACCAAGCCGCCGCCACGAAGGAGTTTTCCAACGCGCTGACCTACGCGCGCGACGAGGCGCAAATCAAGAAGGTCGCCGGCGAATTGCGGAAGCTCGGGCAGGAGGTGGACTTGCCGAAGCACTTCGGTTTCCTCACGCACTGGAAGCTCATCGGCGCGTTCGATAACACCAAGCTCGTGGGCTTCGACACCGCGTATCCGCCGGAGCAGGCCGTGGACCTCGCGGCGAGCTATCCCGGCAAACTAGAGACCGCGCGCTGGGTGGACGTGGCCACGCCGAACGACTACGGCATGGTGGATTTCAACAAGCCCTTCGGCGACATGAAGGGCGTGACCGGCTACGCCTACACGGAGTTTAACGCGGCGACGGCGCGGCCGGCTGAGTTGCGGCTGGGCTGCAAGAACGGCTGGAAAGTCTGGTTCAACGGCAAGCTGCTCTTCGGGCGCGACGAGTATCATCGCGGCGCGCGCATTGACCAATATCGGCTGCCGGTCGAGCTGAAGGCGGGCAAGAACACCATCCTCGTGAAGGTCTGCCAGAACGAGGAAGTTAAGGACTGGACGAAAGAATGGGAGTTCCAGCTCCGCGTGTGCGACGCGACCGGCACGGCGATCCTGGCGAAAGACCGGCCAGCGACGCCGAAGGGGCCGGTGAGCGCGAAGAAGGCGGAGGCAAAGCAAGCGAAGTAGCTAGTTCGTCGATTCATCTGAGCCGCATGAGTTCCGAAGACGTCAAAAAGCGCCGGTGGCGAATCTTTGCGACGGTTTGCCTTGCCGGTTACGTCGGGACGCATTTCGCACTGTCAAGGATTTCATGTCTGCGGGTGCAGCGTGACTGGGGCATTCGGGACAGTTTCATCCACCTACCGGTGAAGCCAGATTTGCTGGCCGACCACGAGCGTCCGTTGCTCTACATCCATCATGCGCAGCGTTGGTTCTTCCTTCCAATTTGGAAACTCGACAATTTTATCCTCGGCGGGCCATACCCTATGAGGAGTATTTCAATCAGAAGTTTGGACGGAAGCTCGCATTCCAGCAAATCTGCTCCTCGTTGGACCGCTTAATCGAAATCGATTTCCCATGAAACCTAGTCCCACATCCCTCCTCGCCGCCATTCTGTTCGCCTCCGCCGCGTTCGCCTCCGCCGCTGACTGGCTCCAGTTCCGCGGCCCGGGCGGCACGGGGATTTCGCCCGAGGCAAACTTGCCTGTGCAGCTTGGCGAGAAGTCCGTCACGTGGAAGGCCGCGTTGACCGGGCGCGGGTTGTCCAGCCCGGTCATCGTCGGCGACCGAGTGTTCCTCACGGCGTCGAGCGGCGTGGAGCAGGATCGCTTGCACGTGGTCTGCCTCAGCGCGAAGGACGGCAGGAAACTTTGGGAGCGGCAGTTCTGGGCCACAGGCCGCACGATGACGCATCCCAAGACCTGCGTGGCTGCCAACACGCCGTGCAGCGATGGAAAGCGGCTGTTCTGCCAGTTCTCCTCGAACGACATTCTCTGTCTCGACCTCGACGGCAACGTGCTTTGGCTGCGCGGCCTTGGGCGCGATTACCCCAACGCGAGCAACAGCCTCGGCATGGCGGCGTCGCCTATCGTCGTGGGCGACACGCTCGTGGTGCCCGTGGAGAACGACAGCGAGTCCTTCAGCGCGGGGCTCGACGTGGCGACAGGCGCGACGCGTTGGAAGCGCGAGCGGCCCAAGCTCGCGAGCTGGGCGTCGCCGGTCGCGCTGCCCGGCGCGGCGGGTCCGCTCGTGCTGCTGCAATCCGGCCCCGGCCTGAGCGTCGTGGACGCGCGCACCGGCCAGGAGGCGTGGTATTACACCGACGGCGCTTCCACGATGTCTTCCTCCGTCTTCACCGGGGGCATTCTCTACGTGCCGACGAAGGGCATGGCCGCGATGAAGCCGGGCGCAGCCGGCGCGCATCCCGAAGTGCTGTGGCAGAACAACCAACTCACGCCGTCCACCGCCAGCCCGGTCGTGCTCGCTGGCAAAGTCTTCACGCTAAACAACGCGGGCATTCTCAGTGCCGCCGACGCGAAAGACGGCAAGCGACTTTGGCAACTCCGCACCACGGGGCCTTACAGCGCCACGCCCATCGGCTTCGGCAAACACCTCTACCTCGTCAGCGAGAAGGGCCTTGTGCAAGTCGTGGACGTGACCGCGCCGGAAGGCAAAGTGGTCAGCACGCTGGACCTAAAGGACACCATCATCGGCACACCGAGCATCGCGGGTGGCGCGGTCTATGTGCGGAGTGACAAGCTGTTGGTAAAACTGGGCGGCACGTGAGGTTCATGGTCGCGTGCCATCGCGTCACCCTGACTCGGCCACCGCGAGTGCTCCCAAACAAACGGGGTTGATTGACGTTGAGCCGAGACCCATCGGCCTGCCTCACAACAGCCGTGCTTGCAACTCGTCCTTTGCGAGTGCCTCGCCGAGGCTTTCTACCCGAGCACGGCGGCGTTCCATGATGTTCTTCTCCAGCTTGGAATCGTAGGCCACGGGATAATTGCCGTCATAACAGGCCATGCAGAAGCCGGCACGCGGATGGCCCGTGGCCTTCACCATGCCGTCCAGCGAGAGGTAGTGCAATGAGTCAGCGTTAAGATACTTACGGATCTCGTCGAGCGAGTGATTCGCAGCCATCAGCTTATTGCGGTCAGGAAAATCTATGCCGTAAACACACGGGTGCATGTGTGGCGGGCAGGAAACTAGCACATGAACCTCCTTCGCCCCGGCCTCCTTGAGATTGTTGACGCGCGCCTTGCAAGTGGTGCCGCGCACGATGGAGTCGTCGACAATGATGACGCGTTTGTTCCGCACCATCTCCGTGATCAAATTAAGTTTCACACGGACATTGAAGTCACGGATGAGCTGCGAAGGTTGGAGGAAACTGCGGCCAACGTAATGGTTGCGGACGAAGGCCATCTCGAAAGGAATGCCGCTCTCGAGTGAGTATCCCAGCGCCGCGCAGTTCCCGCTGTCTGGGACGGGCACCACGATGTCCGCCGCGATGGGATGCTCGCGTGCGAGTTGCCGACCCATTTCGACGCGGGTTCGATAAACGTTACGCCCGTCAAGATTCGAATCCGGCCGCGCGAAATAGACGTATTCGAAGATGCAAAATGCGCGCCGCTCTTGCGCCGGGAAGGCTTGGACGCTGCGCACGCCATCCTTGCTGATGATGACCACCTCGCCAGGCGCAATGTCGCGCACGAATTTGGCGTGGATGAGGTCAAAGGCGCAGGTCTCGCTGGATAGCACCCACGCATCCCCAACCTTGCCAAGCGATAATGGCCGAAAGCCGTGCGGGTCGCGCACGCCGATCAACTCATGCTCTGTCATGATGACCAGCGAAAACGCTCCCTCTATGCGGCGGACGGTATTAATGAGAGAGCTTTCGCCACGCGGGTCGTTGGGCTGCGCCATTAGGTGCAAAATAATCTCGCTGTCCACCGTGGTTTGGAAGATGGAGCCTTTGGCTTCCAACTCCTCGCGTAGCTGAGCGGCGTTAGTCAGGTTGCCGTTGTGAGCCACGGCAATCTGACCGCGCGCACAATCCACGGTCAGCGGCTGGGCGTTGCGTATATGCGAGGAGCCTGTGGTAGAATAACGGGTGTGGCCCACGGCCATATCGCCCACAAGCTTATGCAAGATGGAACCTTGAAAAATCTGCGGCACCAGACCCATGCCCTTGTGCTCGCGAAACTGGCGGCCGTCGCAAGTAACGATGCCCGCACTCTCCTGCCCGCGATGCTGAAGCGCATAGAGGCCGTAATAAGTAAGCTCTGCGGCGTTCGGATGACCGAAGATGCCAAAAACTCCGCAGTAATGTTTCGGGTGGTCGGGTGACTGCATCGGCGCGCGGCGAGACTCAAGCGGACGCCCCGCGGGTTGGCAAGCGGAGAAGTGACCGGAACCTTTTTGACTTCGCGCGCAGCTTCCCGTTCCCTTACTCCTCGTTCGCGCAATCATGCCCACCATCGAAGTCCAAGGCCTCACCAAGACCTTCCGTACCTATAAAAAGCAGCCTGGATTCGCAGGTGCAGTGCGCGGGCTATTCCGCCGCGATTACCAGCAGACGGTTGCGGCTAAAGACGTGAGTTTCGCCATTGAGGAGGGTGAACTAGTCGGCTTCCTGGGTCCCAACGGCGCCGGTAAAACCACCACGTTAAAAATGCTCGCCGGGCTGCTTTATCCCACCAGCGGCCAAGCGCGGGTGCTGGGCCACGTGCCATGGGAGCGCGCGGACGGCTACCGCCGGCAATTCGCCCTGCTGCTCGGGCAGAAGAACCAGCTTTGGTGGGATTTGCCGGCGCGTGAATCGCTGGAGCTGAACGCAAAAATTTACGGGATTGAGCGCAGCGTATTTGAGCAAACCATAAACGAGCTTACCGAATTGCTCGACGTTAAGGACAAGTTAAACGTCATGGTGCGCGAATTGTCATTGGGCGAGCGCATGAAACTGGAATTAACTGCCGCGCTGCTACACCAGCCCAAGGTGCTCTTCCTCGACGAGCCGACCATCGGGCTTGACGTCGTATCCCAGAAGCGGGTTCGGGAGTTTCTCCGCCACCATAATGCGACCCGCCGAACAACCATTTTGCTCACGAGCCACTACATGGCGGATATCCAGGAGCTGTGTCAACGCGTCATCATCATCGACCGCGGTACAATCTTCTTTGACGGAAAGTTGAGCGCAGTGTTGGACCGTTTTGCCGACTTCAAGCTCGTAACCATCGAGTATGATCCTAGCGCAGTGGATGCGGCGGACAAGCTGAGCCAACACGGCGAGGTGGTCGAACGCACAACCGGTGCCGTGAAGTTGAAGGTGAAACGCAAACACGTAGTGGCTGTCTGCCAAAGAATCTTTGACACCGTACCCGTGCACGACATTGACATCGAGGAGGTTCCCATTGAGGACATCATTCGCGAGTTGTTCGCGCGCAAATGAGCCAGACAACTACTTGCCCACGACATTTTCCCGTTGCGTGGTCGGGAACGTGGTTTAAGTTGACAATTGATGAACGGTTTTAAGGAATTATTTCAGTTACGCGCGAGTGGCGAGGGAGCCGGTGCGGTTCAAGGCGGAGATTACGTGGCGGTATTCATGCTGGGGCTGCTTTTGCTCATACTATGTGTAGGCGCCTTATTCGTCTGGATGGCAACTCGTCATTCGCGCGAACGTCGAGCCTGGGCCGAAGCGGAATTGCTCCGCCGTTCAAACAGCCGTTTAGCGGAAAACAACAAATTCAGGCCGGAGTATTTTGAATCACCGTGCCGCTGGATCGCTGTGCGTACAACCGAGCCGCGCGCGGTGCAAAAAGCTCTCAAGCTGGTCAACCCTACGCTCTGCACCTGGGCCGAAGGCATGGCCGAGGCGCGCGACCACCGAATCTTCATAACACCGCCCATCGGCGAGTGGGTACTCGTGGTCGGACCTGGCTTGCCCGACCCCGGCGACGATGTGGACGAATGCTTCTATCTGCTTACCGAGCTGAGCCGCAAGCTCGGCCTGGTGCAGTTTTTCAGTCTGAATCGCGCTGTAGGACACCATGCTTGGGCGCGGCTCGACTCCGGAGAGGTGCTACGCGCCTATGCATGGGTTGGACATGTCGCGTGGAACCAGGGTCCGGCTAGCCCGGCAGAACTGGGCCTTGGGCTGAACTGTTTTGAGTATCATGAGCAACCAGAACGCCAGTGGAGCAACGCTCCCGATCCGCTCTTACAAAACCTCGAACGTTTGCCCATGCTAGCCGCACGCTGGAGCGTGGATCCGGCCGCGCTCGACGAGCGGCATTTCACGTCAGGTAATGGAATTGTCGGAGAAATCACCTGAACGCCGCTTCACGCGTGGCTCCAACCCAACCAACCATGTCACTCGAATCCGCCCTCGACGAGTATCCCAAGGCCCTGATGCTGCGCGACGGCCTCGTCTGCCAGGCGCGCCCGTTAGAACCAGGCGACCACGCGGCCTTCCATAAGTTCTTCACCTCGCTCAACCCGCCCGAGTTACTCTACATCAAGCATCGCGTCACCGAGCCGGAGGTGGTGCGCGCGTGGTGCGGGCAGATTGACCTTGGCCGCAACCTGCCCCTGCTCGCGTGGAGCGGCGGTGACATTGTGGGAGTCTGCACGCTGCACCAGTCGCTCGGCGGCTGGAAACGCCACATCGGCCGTGTGAGTGTGCATGTGCATCCGCAGTTTCGCGGGCGCGGCCTCGCGCAGGCACTCGTGGGGGAGACGGTGGAAATCGCGCGCGCTTGCAGCTTGGAAAAAGTGGAGGCCGAGTTCATCGGCATGCAGAAGGGCGCCATCAAAGTCTTTGGGCTGCTCGGCTTCAGTGAGTTGATCCGCCTGCCCGACTACGTGAAGGACATGCAGGCCATCACGCACGACTACGTGATCATGGGCCTCGACCTGCTCACGGACGACGAATACGCCGGGATGGGCTAAATAAGGAAGCTCCCCCCAACCAAACCCAAACCTTAGACGCACGATAGCGAGCCCATAATTACTCGCGGCTTGAAACCAATTCACCGATCGCCGCGCGGATCAAACGCGTCGCGCAGGCCGTCGCCAAAGAAGTTGAGCGCCAACAACGTGCTAACCAGCACCGCACCGGGGAAAACCAGTAGCCACCAGTAGATGCGGATGGGGTTGATCTGTGCCGCGCCATCCGCAATCAGGGAGCCGAGGCTTGCCTGGGGCGGCTGCACGCCGAGGCCAAGGTAGCTCAGGAAGGACTCGTAAAGCACGATGGCCGGCACCAAGAGCATCAAATACACGATGATGATGCCGGTGATGTTCGGCAGTATGTGACGGAGCAAAATGCGAGCGTGCGTCGCGCCCAGCGCCCGGCTGGCATCCACGAATTGCCGCGTGCGGAGCGTGAGCACCTGCCCGCGCACGATGCGCGCCATCGTCAACCACGACACCGCGCCCAAGCCGGCGAAGAGGCCGATGAACTTCGCGTTGCGGCTCCACTCCGGCGTGAGGTTGCCGGCGGCCTGGAGCTTGTCCAAGACGCCGTGCAACGTCGTGATCAGCACAATGACGAAAATAATGCTCGGCAGCGAGTAAAGCACGTCCACCACGCGCATCATCAGGCTGTCCCAACGTCCACCGAGGTAACCCGCCAGCGCGCCCCACAAAACGCCAATGACCAGGCTCACGCACGCACCCACAGCACCCACGAGCAACGACACCCGCGCGCCGAACAGTACGCGGCTTAACAAGTCCCGCCCGTGCACGTCCGTGCCGAACCAGTGTCGGGCGGACGGCGGTTGAAATTGCGCATCCGAATGTTCGTCCGGCTGGTGAAAAACGGACTTCACTGCATCCGGCATGACGCCTGTTACCTTTGGGTGCGCCAGCACTGGCCAGAGCAAGATTGCACCGAGCAAACCGGCCAGGAATACGGCGCATCCTGCGGCGAAGGAATTCTTCCGGAAGCGACGCCACGCGCGTTGATTGGGGCTGAGATGGATCTGCCCCAGCAATTCATCCGACTCTGCCGCCGTACCCTGAAGCTTGGAGCCGGAAGCCTCTGTGCTACTCATACTTAACCCTCCGATCCAAATAGCTATAGGCCACATCCACGAGCAGATTTAACACAAGCAGCAGCACAGCGTAGAGTAACACCAAACCCACAACCATCGGGTAATCTCGGTTCAACGAGCTGTTCACCATGAACACACCGATGCCGGGGATGCGGAATAAATTCTCCACGACGAACGAGCCGGTGAGCAGGTCTGCCAACAGCGGACCGGAATAGGACACCACCGGCAGGATGGCGATACGCAATGCATGCTTCAGCAGCACCGCCGTATCCCCTAGACCCTTGGCACGCGCGGTGACGATGAACTGGTCGTGCAGCGTCCCGAGCATCCCTTCGCGCATCAGTCGTGCGACGCGCCCCGCGAAGTAAAGCCCGAGGGTCACTGTTGGCAGCACGACATGCCACGGCGTCTCCCACAGCCCTACCGGAAATATTCGCCAATGAATCGCCAACCCCATCACCAGCAATGGCCCGACTACCAGCGCTGGGACACACACCGCCAGAATAGCGATGAAACTGCCCGCGTAGTCGCCGAACTGTCCCTTGCGCACGGCAGCATAGAAACCCACAGGAATCCCCAACCCTAGAGCAAGCGCAAACGCCGCCAACCCGAGTGTGATTGAAACGGGCAACCCTTGCGCGATGATGTCTGTGACGCCCTGGTTGCGATATTTCAGCGACGGTCCGAAATCGCCCTGCACCACACCACCAAGCCATCGCCAATATTGCTGCCAAAGCGGCTCATCGAGGTGGTATTTCGCTCGCAGGTTGCGCTCGATCTCGGGCGACGCCGGCTTGCGCTCCTTGTCGAACGGCCCGCCCGGTGCGACGCGCACCAGCGCGAACGCGATCATGCTGATGACCAGCAGGAGCGGAACGAGAAACGCGAGACGCTTAAGGAAATACATCGGCGAGCCGGCTTATGACCCGAGCCGGAGGGCGGCGTTCACTGCCCCGCCTTTACGAGCTTCCATACCTTACCGCCCTTGGTGCCGAGCGCGCCGGTCTGGTTGGTCAACACGTAAAGTTCGCCTTCCTTGTCCTCGCCAAACGCCCACACAAACGCCCCGATGTGGCCTGAAGTGTGCGACGCGAGCGCAAGGTCATTCATCGTCCATTTACCGTCCCCGCCACGCGCGGCGGTGTAGAGGACGCCTTGCGCCACCCCCATGTTTTTGGACCAGTCGGCAAAGACATACTTGCCCGCGAGCTGCGGCAATGCCTTGCCACGATAGACATAACCACCCGTGACGCTTTTGCCCTTACCGGTCTGCGGGGCGGAAGCGAGATTCTCGTAGGTAATGACCGGCGCAATAAATTGCACATTGCCGGGGTCAAAATAGGGCTTCTCCAGTGGCTTGTTCTCGCCTTTTGGGTTGAACCATTCTTCGCCTTCTTTGAGGTTCCAGCCATAATTACCGCCCTTGACGATGATGTTGATCTCCTCCCAGCGGTTTTGCCCGATGTCGCCCTCAAACAGCTCACGCTGCCCGGCACGGTCGAAGGTCAGGCTCCAGGGGTTGCGTATGCCCCATGCGTAAATCTCAGGCCGGCCACCGCCCTTAACAAAAGGATTGTCCCGCGGAATGCCGTAGGGCTTCCCTGCCGCCGGCTGATCTACATCAATGCGAAGAATTTTGCCCAATAGGGTATTTAGATCCTGTGCATTTCCGCGCGGGCCTCGCGCCTGATCTTTGTCGTCCTTATTGATGTCATTCTTGTGCCCCCCGTCGCCACTGCCGATGTAGAGGAAGCCGTCCGGGCCAAACGCAATTCGCCCGCCGTTGTGGTTGAAGTAAGGCCGGTCGATCTGAAGCAACACGCGCTCGCTGGCGACATCCAGCGTGTCACCCTTCGCCGCGAACTCGGCGATGTTCATTGTGTGATTCCAGTTTGTCGGCGCAGAGGCGCGGAGCGGCACGCTGTAGCAGATGTAGAGCTTGCGGTTCTGCGCGAATTTCGGGTGCATCGCGACCCCCAGCACACCACGCTCGTCGAACTTGCCAAGGTTGACCGCCAGCTTGGCTGAGAGGTCCCCAAAGGGCTTGAGTTGTCCGTCCGGCGTCATCAGGTGCAGCGGGCCAACCTGCTCGGCTAACAGCACTCGCTTCCCATCGTAATCCCCGAGCACGGTCGGTCCGGTCAGGTTGGTGGCGAGGAGCTTCAGAGCAACGCCGCTCGCGCCGTCGGCAGCAACAGCGAAATTAGCGAAGAGGGAGGCGAGGGAAACCGTAAGCAACGCAAGGATAGCTTTCATGGGACGAGTGTAAGCGGCAGTGGCTCAGTGACAAGCCACGAACATCGCGGTGCCGGGTTGCGCCTTTGCACTATTCGACGAGGCAGCGGAATTAGGTAACAAAATCAGTCAGCATCAGTATTTCGGAAAGATCGCCGGGCTCGGGAAGCGTTCTTCGGCGCTGGTGTCACGCAGGAACTCCTCCCTGGGCACCTGGACTTGGGGCCAGCTGCCGGGGCGGACGCGGACGACGCGAGTGGGGCGGATGCCTTCGATGATGAGGTCGGTCTCGAACTTGATCTGGATGCCGCTGCTGCCGAGCGGGGCTTCGCCGGGCAGCTTGGTGACTTCGAGGAGGGTGCCTCTGGAGGCCATGTGCGCGGGGCCGTAGGCTCCGTGGGTGTGCTTCAGCGTGTTCTCGACGGCATTCATCAAGGCGGGGGCGCCTTTCTGAAAATCGGCGTAGAGCGAGGCGTCCATGCCGCCGAACAAAGTGGCGGTGACGGTGGCGCGGCCGAACTTGCCATACTCGACATGGTCGATCCATGCGGCCATCCAGCGGCTTCGAATGAAGGCCTTGTGCACCTCGGCTTGGCTCTTGGCGGCGCGCTGCATCGCCGCGTCGTCGAGCCAGATGTCGGAGATGTGAAAGCGAGTGAAGATGCCGTCAGGCGTGGGTCTCCAGGTGACGCCCAGCAGCACGGACTGCCCGCCGAGCGATTTCTTGCCCTCAGCTGGCCACGCGCCCTCCGCGATGAGTTCGTCGATGCGGAGCTGCTCGCGCCCACGCCACAAGCGCGTGGCGGCATCGAAGGTCAGTTTTTCCTCGGTGGCTTTGCCGTCGCCTCCCTTTTTCGGCTCGCGGGTGGCGATGATCATGCCCGCGGCATTTTTGATCTCCACTTCCTTGAGTTTCCAGGTCAAGCCCTCGCGCTGGCAGTGACTGGGCTCATCCTCAAGGAGGATGGCGTGGTTCTCGGCGGGGAAGATGCCAGTGCCGCGATTGTGATTGGCGTCCCGCTTCCCGCTGTCCATGGGCAACACCGGCACGGCTGAAATCTTTGGATCCGGCGGGAGAAAGGCGCGGACGTGCAGCACCGTGCCGAGGGGAATGTCGCGCAGGTCCGCCGGTGCGCCGTGATAACGCACCACCGCATACGGCAGCAGGGCGAAGGGATGCGGATCGTTGCGAAAGAACATGCCGGATCCCTGCACGCGGATGCTGCCGCGGCGGTTCGCGTGATCCACGAAGACGAGCTCACCGCGGTAGGAGTGCGCCTTCTCCAAAAGCGGGAACTTGCCGGGCTCGGGGCGGAAGACTTCGCCCTGCGGTTCTGCGTTTTTCTTCTTGGGTTGCTTCTCGGCGGCAGGAGCGTGAACGATGAGCAAGCACGCGCAGGCTGCCAAGCACGCGCGGACAATCAACGCCGACCGGTGATTGAACAGCGGCATCATAGTGCGACGACCTTGTTGCTATCGCCGAACTTCTCCGTCTCGACGCCCATGCGCTGGGCCATGAGGAGGAGGAGGTTGCTCATGTGGGCACTGCTGTTCACGGGCCGGCTGCAGACTTGGTAATGCGCGGTGGTGAGCGCTCCGTCGGCACCGAGCGAGTAACCTTGGAAGTCTTTGGCCTGCTTGTTGAAGTCAACGTGACTGCCGTGCTTCAGGCCGAGATCGGAGCCACCGGCTAAGACGAGCGGAAGATTCGCGTTGCCGTGGCTGTGGCCGTAGCACATGCCGCTGCCGAAGAGCGCCATCGTGGAGCCGAGGAGCGGCTTGCCGTTGAGGTCCTTCGTCTCCGTGAGACGCGTGAGGAAATAGCTGAACTGCTCAATGGCGAAGGTGTCGTAGTTCGTGAGCTTCTCCATGTAACCGGCGTCGCCACCGTGATGGCTGAGCTGGTGGCGCGACTCGGTGATGCCGATCTCGGGGATGGAAAAGGCATTGGCCTCGCCACCGAGGCTGAAGCTGGCCACGCGCGTCACATCGGTCTGAAACGCGAGCACCATCAGGTCATAAACCGTGCGGAAGTAATCGCCCGCCAAAGTGGCGGGGATGTCGCGATTCGTGCGCTTGCGATCGTCGTCGGAGATGGTCGGCAGCGGCGTGTCGAGCCACGCATCGGCGCGACGCGTGCGGATCTCCGCCTCACGCACCGAGGTGAGGTATTGCTCCATGCGGCCTTTGTCTTCCTTGCCCATCTTCTGTTCGAGGCGGCGCACCTCGGCGAGGTTCGCGTCCAGCACGCTGCCCTTGCGACGAAGGTTACGGCGCTGGGCCATTTTGCCGCCCTTTGGCTCCTCGAAGAGCGACCCGAAAATCTCGCTGCAACGCCGCAACGCGGGCAACTGCACCCCGTCCGCCGTCCACGCGAGTGAACCGTCCGCCAGCGCGACCTCCATGGACGGGTAACGCGTGAGCGGCGCGGTGAGTTCCGCCATCTTCTGGTCCACCGAAATCGTGTTGCGATCCGAAGGCCCAATCTTGGCACCGGTCAGCCACACCGAGATGCAGTTGTGATGGTGGCCGAGGGCGCCGGGATGGTGCAGGCCGCTGATCGGCGTAATCACCTCGCGATGCTTCTCCAGCGGCTTCAACGACCGCGAGAACTCATAGCCCTTGCCGGGTTTGAGGATCTGGTAGTTGAGCGAGTGCACGCCGTTCGCGAGGTAGATGAACGCGCTGCGCTTCGGGGTGGCGGTGGCTTTCTCCGCACCGTGGAGCGGCACCATGCATTCAAGCATGGGAAGCGAGACGAAACTGCCGAGCGCCTTTAAGGCGTGACGGCGGTTGATGAACCAAGATTGGGTTTGGATATTCATGGAATGGAGAGGTGGAGCTTGAAGTTATGGAGTGATGGTTTTATCAGCGCTTCTTCATCAGTTCCGACAGGGCCACTGCGCGGACGATGTCTTTGGTGCGGTATTCGTTCTTCTTCGCCTCGGCTTGGATGGCTTTGAGATCGTCCTGATCGTCAAACGCCAGGCTGCGGCGGAGGCCGTAGGTGCAAAGGTGCTCGATGAAGGCGCGGGCGAGTTTGTCCCGGTCTTCAAGCAGCAGGCGCTTGAACTCGTTGGCGTCCTTGAACGCGCGTCCGTCGGGCATCACGCCAGCGGGATTCAGCAAAGGATCTTCGCCGACGCCCGTGGGGACTTTCTCCCGGGTGCGCCATTGGCCGATGGCGTCGTAGTTGTCCCAAGCCAGCCCGAGCGGGTCGATCTTCGCGTGGCAGGCGGCGCAATTCACGTCCTTGGCATGCGCGGCCAGTTTGTCGCGCAGGGTGGCCTTGGGATCTTTCGGGGGATTGGGTTCGATGGCGGGCACGTTCGCGGGCGGCGGGGGCGGCGTCTTGCCGAAGATGACTTCACTCAGCCACACGCCGCGATGCACGGGACGATGGCGCGTGCCGTCGGAAGTGAGCCCGAGCACCGCGCCCATCGTGAGCAGGCCGCCGCGCCGATCCTCGGGCTTGAGCGCGACGCGCTGGAACCCGCCCGACTTGGACTCGGGCAGTCCGTAGAAGTCGCAGAGCCGCGCATTGACCACAGTCCAGTCGGAATGGATGAAGCCGTCGATGGACAGGTTCTGGCCAAACATCTCGCGGAAGAACTCCACCGGTTCGGCGCGCATGCTGTCCTCCAGCCACGCGTCGTAGGTGGGATAGAGCTTTTTGTCAGGCGGGAACATGCCGACGCGGTGCAGTTGCAGCCACTGGCGGGAGAAGTCGTCGACGAAGCGGCTCGCTTTGCCGTCGGCGAGCATGCGGTTGACTTCCTTTGCAAAAGCGTCGCCTTTCAGCGTGCCGCCTTTCGCCGCGGTTAAGAGCGCGTCATCCGGCATCGAACTCCACAGGAAGAACGAAAGCCGCGTGGCGAGCTCGGAGTCGGTCAGCCGCTCGCGGGGCACGGGCTCGCCCTCGACAAGGTAGAGAAAATGGCGGGACGTGAGCACGCCCTGCAGCGCCACCCGGTAGGCATCGGCGAACTTCTCGCCGGCCGCCCGCTCATCGCGATAGGATTTGAGATACTGCTCCAGCTCTTCGGGCTTCACCGGCCTGCGCCACGCGCGCTCGGCGAAGCGCTGCAAATGCGCCGCGACGACTTCGGGCGTCGCATCATTCGGCGGAACGACCTCCTTGCGCCGGGACTTTTCGGCCTCGGAGACGATGGGACCTTCCCACTCGACCCAATCGATCAGCACGGTGGAGAAAAGGCCGTTGCCCTTGTCGTCGAACATCTGCGGCGCGTTCGGGTTTAGCAGCATCGGCTCGCTGCTGTGGGTGAACAGGTAGCCATTGCGGCTCCCGAGCGCACCACGGAAGGCCGCGCCGCCGCGCCGGTCGATCACATCCGTAGCCACGACGCAGAAATCGAGATTCGCGGGCATTTCGAGGAAGATCTCAAACTCATACACCTGCGGCTTGTCCTCTGGCGCGGTGATGTCGAACTCGATCAACCCATCCACCGTTTCCTCGCTGGTCCGCTTGCCAATGCTCAAATGCGCGGTTTGCCCACCGACCGGACGGATGCCGCTGGCTTGGAGGCGCAGCTTGTAGAGCCCGCTGTGCTCGGGCCCGGTCCTGCCAAACCAATTAGGCTGAAGCGCGTTCTGCGTGCTGCCCGGAAACAGCAAATAACGCAGCGGCCGCTTGATGCCGAAACGATCCAGCGCCGCTTGTTGCGCCTTCCCGTCCCCGTAGCGCAGTTCCACCGCGGTCTTCCTCACTTTGCGCGCCTCGCTGGACACCACGGGGAAAGCGCGATCCAGCACCGTCCCGGCGGCGCGATAGTAGCGGTCCACGTGCGAGGGCGAGAGCGACAGCTCCGAGCCAATGCGCTCAAACCCATGCCACAGCGTATCCTCGTTCAATTCGCCCGGCTTCGTGGGATCGTAGCGCACGCCAAGCAGGTCATAGACCGTGTTCTGATACTCCGTGCGGCTCAGCCGGTAATGCGCCACAGCGGGGCGTGCCGCCATGCGAGCCGCGCGACCCTCTTTGATGCGCGCATCGAGGCTGGAGACAAACGCCGCGATCTCCTCCTGTGTCGGCCGCTTCTCCTTCTTGGGCGGCATCTCGCCCGAGTTCACGTTCTCAATCACCTCCGCCCAGTGATGCGTGTCCGCGCCGAGCTTGAAATCCCGCGAGAGCTTGTCGATGCGCAGGTCGCCCTTCGACTTGTCCGGCCCGTGGCAACTGACGCAATACTTGGTCAGGAAAGCTTCAAACGGTTCCGCGCCACGGGTGGCACCCGCCAGCCCGAGGCAGGCGGAGAGGAGCAGGCAGGAACGGGAAATTGTCCAAGACTTCCGCATTATTAGAGTTTGACCGTTAAATTAAAACCTTCTTCATCCGTTTGCCATAGATAATTCCTCAGGCGATGATCGCAGACTCGAGCCGCTTGCTCATGAGCTCGATTGCAACTTTCTTACGTCCTTCCGCCCCTGGCAAGTTGGCCTAACCCCGGTGGGGAAGACCGCCCTGCAGGACTTGCTCTGACTGAAAAAAACTGATGAATTACAACCAATGCGCTCGTAGCTCAGTTGGATAGAGCATCCGCCTTCTAAGCGGACGGTCGTGGGTTCGACTCCCGCCGAGCGCGCCATTCACCCTGCCCGCCTATTGCACAGTTGCCGCCGCGCTTCGTTCAGCCCACCTTTTGCCAGTGATCACACTTGAACAGCTTGCCGAACTCGTAGAAAAACACCGCCCCGCCACGCAGACTCGCGTGCGTGAGTTCACCTTGGCCGGCCGTGAATTTCGCTTCAACACCACCCCCGCTATCATGGGCGTGGTCAACCTCTCTGCCGGCTCTTGGTATCGCGAGAGCGTCTGCCTCTCTGCGGATGCGGCCATCGCCCGGGGCAAGATCCTTGCCGCCCAAGGCGCGGCCATCGTGGACATTGGCGCAGAATCCACGCTGGCAAACACGGACCTAGTTGGGGCCAGCGCGCAAAATTCACAACTCCTGCCAGTCGTCCACGCCTTGCGCGCCGCTGGTGTCCTTGTCTCCGTCGAGACCTATCACCCCGAGGTCACGCGCGCCTGCCTCGCGGCCGGCGCGAACGTCCTCAACCTCACCGGCACCGAGCGGGGAGAAGCCATGTACCGCACGGTGGCTGAGCACCAAGCCGCCGTCATCCTCTGCTACGTGCAGGGCGCGAACGTCCGCGCCGTGGGTGACTTCGACCTGAGTGCCGACCCCGTGCCAGCGATGTATGAATTCTTTGCCCGCGAAATCGAGACTGCAACGCGCTGCGGCGTGGAGAAAATCCTCGTGGACCCGGGCTTGGGTTTCTACTACCGCAACCTCCAAGACAACGCCGTCCGGGTGCGGCATCAGATGACCACCTTTCTGAACACTTTCCGGCTGCGCACGCTGGGTTTTCCCACGTGCCACGCCCTTCCGCACGCCTTCGAGTATTTCGGCGAGGAAGTGCGCAGCGCTGAACCCTTCTTCGCCGTCTTGGCCGCACTGGGGAAGACCGATCTCTTTCGCACCCACGAGGTCCCCCGCATCAAGGCGGTGTTGGATACGCTGAAGGTTTTCTGAAACTGCCGGCGACACATTGGCCGCATCCATATAGCCAACGGCGCGGTTGTGCCGCGCGGTCCGCCAGCAGTTCGGAGCCACGCCGCTGAGCGACCGTCGATCAAGCGGCGATGGCGGTCGCGGGAATGAAAATGCGGAAGGTCGCGCCGTGGCCGAGTTCGCTCTCGACCTACGCCCGGCCGCCGTGGGCTTGGGCGATGTGTTTCGCGATGGCGAGCCCAAGACCGGGGACGCCCTGCTCGCGCGAACGCGCGCGGTCCAACTGGAAAACCGCTCGAAGATACGAGCGCAGGCATCCGGCGCGATGCCGGGCCCATCACCGCAAACATAATTAATCCTCACAAACAGGCTGGAGACTGACCCAAAAAAGTTTTGCACCCAATCTTCTTTACGAGCATCGTCTAGCCCAACGAACCGGTGAATCGCAAAAGCATCAACCGCGAGATTCTCCTCGCCCTCTGGAAGATTCACATCCTCCACCACGC